>DATASU010000031.1:0-10609 GCA_036269095.1 Solirubrobacteraceae bacterium | reverse complement strand
AGTACGAGCGTGATGAGCGCCATCGCCTGAACGGCGATGCGTTCACGTCGGCTGCGGAAGCGCCGCCGCGTCTTGGCCTGCCGGTGCGACTGCTGGAAGTGGCCGGGGGCGTAGACCATGAGGCGGCCAGTGTATACACGGCCATCGCGATCTCCGCAAACTCGGCCGGAGAGGCGGACGGGTGAGGCTCAGAAGTTCGTGCCGACCCAGTCGACGGGCTGCGCTGCCCGCACCGGCCTGCCGACGGAGAGCTGGATCGCCTCGTGCTCGTCGAGCGGGATCAGGGCGGGGTCGCCGCTCCAGCGGCGGCCGTTGACGGTCGCGGTCACGGGCCCGCGGGCGCGGGCCACGTGGGTGGCGTCGAGGCGCTGGTTCCAGACCGCGAACAGGTCGCCCAGCGTAAACGTGCGCGCGACCGGGGACTGCACCTCGACGAGGCCGTCGGCCGCGCGTGTGTGCAGCCAGTACATGCAGGTCAGCGCGCTGTAGAAGAGGCCGTTCGGCGTCTCGGCCGGCTTCTCATCGACGATCCCGATGCCACCCGGCAGCGCACGCGAGTGGCCGTCGACATAGACCTGGAGGTGCGCGTAGGTCGTGTAGGCGCGCTGTGCGAACGGCTCGCACTGGATGCCGCTGACGATCGCCCCGAGCCGGGTCGTGGTCGCGGGTGCAAGGAACGCGCCGGTCTCCATCGGCAGCCCGTTCGGCCCGATGTAGGGCTTCGCGGTCGGCGTCGCGACCGTGCTGGTCGGGGTCGTCGTCGTGATCGAGAACGTCAGCGGGGACGTCGCCGACTGGTTGCCGGCGCCACCGCCACCTCCGCCGCAGCCCGACAAGGTCAGGGCCGCGCTCACGAGGAGCGCGGCCGCAACCCGATTTCTCACGACGAGAGCGCCACTGACTCAGCGGCTACTGCCCGCGGGACTAGCGGCGTGAACCGCCACCGCCGAACAGGCTCAGCAGCAGCAGGAAGACGTTGAAGATGTCCAGGAAGATCGCCGCCGCGATCGGCACGGCGCTCTGGTACTGGCCACCACGTGCCAGCCGCTGGAAGTCGAAGGCGGTGAAACCGCCGAAGACGAGCAGCATCAGCACGCAGTAGATGATGTTCGAGCCGGGGATCGCGACGAACAGCGCGATCAGGCCGAATACGAACACCACGCCAAAGGCAATCAGCAACGGCTTCATGTACTTCGAGAGGTCGCGCCGCGTCGAGTAGCCGAACGTGCCGAGCGCCCCGACGAACAGACCGGTCGAACCGGCTGCCTCGTAGACAACTCCGGGATTCGACTTGGCGTAGAAGACGACGATCGGTGAGATCGCCATCCCCAGCAGCAGCGCGAGGCCGAACAGCAGGGCCGTTGCCAGCTGCTCGTGGCCGCGCGCGGCCGCCGTCTGCAGACCGAACACGCAGGCGATGATCGGGATGAAGATCAGGAATCCGGTGCCGCCGGTCGAGTTGCGCAGGATGTACGCGCCGAGGGCGGCAAAGCCGAGGGAGACCGCCACAAGCCCCATGACGTGTCCGAACACGGAACGTGCACGGTCGCCAGTGAGCGCGGCGCCCTGGCCGAACCCTAGGTCTTGATAAGTGGGCATTCAGTTGCTCCTCAAAAGGTCTTCAGTCATTTCCCCCGGCGCCCACCCGGTAAGGCCCGGATACAAAGGCGATCCCAGGGGATTTCCGCTGAGAACGTTAGACCATCCGGTGGCAGAGCCGCCGAAGAAGACCTTAAAAGTCAGCTGTTGTCGAAGCGTGTGGTTGCGAGCCGGTCGAGTTAGGCCGCGCGATGCAGATACGCGCTCTGGCGAAGTGCCGGATCGCGATCAACCGCTTCGACCAACCCATCAGCTATAGATTCGGCATCCAGGCCGAGGAACCGGGCAAGTTCCCGTACGCGTTCGCGGTGAGCCAGGCCGACGACGACAGTGCGTCGATCCGTTGGCACCCGCACAAGTGAGATCCGTTCCATGGTCTATATACGCATCGTCCCGGGAAAAGTCGTCCTCCAACTTTTCCTTAATTTTCTGATTCGCGCCGGCGGGCGCAAAAACACTTGCTACCCGCCATATTCCCCTGATGGCAACGAACCCAAACACGGGCCCGGAGATCGCTTTCGCGGAGCCGGAGCCGGAGCTGACCGGGCCGCTGGCCGGGGTCAGGGTGCTCGAGGTCGGTGGCATCGGCCCGAACCCGTTCGCCGGCATGGTGCTCGCCGATATGGGCGCCGACGTGATCCGGCTCGACCGCCAGGCCGGGACCGGGTTCGGCCAGGCCGGCCGCCTCGACCCGTCGCTGCGCGGACGCCAAACGCTCGAGCTCGATCTCAAGAGCGACCACGGCCGCCAGCTGGCGCTGGCGCTCGCCGATCGCGCCGACGCGCTGATCGAAGGCTTCCGCCCAGGCGTGATGGAGCGGCTCGGGCTCGGTCCCGAGCAACTGCTCGAGCGCAATCCACGGCTCGTATACGGCCGCATCACCGGCTTCGGACAGCACGGCCCGATGGCGGCGATACCCGGCCACGACCTCAACTACCTGGCGCTCAGCGGCGTGCTCGGCGCCTCGCGGCGCGCCGGAGAGCGGCCGATGTTCGCGATCAACACCGTCGGGGACTACGGCGGCGGCGCGATGATGCTGGCCTTCGGGGTCGTCTGCGCGCTGCTCGAGGCGCGCAGCTCCGGACGCGGGCAGGTCATCGACGCCGCGATGGTCGACGGCTCGGCGCTGCTGCTGACGATGGTGCACGCGCTGCGTGCCGCCGGTGGCTGGAGCGGGCCCCCCGGCACCAACGTCCTCGACAGCGGCGCGCACTTCTACGAGGTCTACGCGACGGCCGACGGCGGCCACGTGGCTGTCGGCGCGATCGAGCCGCAGTTCTACGCGCGGCTGCTCGAGCTGCTCGAGCTCGACGCCGATGAGCTGCCCCAGTGGCAGCGTGAGCGCTGGACCGAGTTCAAAGAGCGCTTCGCCGCCGTGTTCGCGACGCGGACGACCCGGGAGTGGCAGCAGCTGCTCGAGCACGAGGAGGCCTGCGCGAACATCGTGCAGGGCACGTTCGATGCCGCAGGGCATCCGCACATGGCAGCGCGCGGCACTTTCGTCGAGCTCGACGGGATCCGGCAGCCGGCGGCGGCACCCCGCTTCAGCCGTACGCCCGCGCGAGCGCGCAGCGCGCAGGACGATCCCGGCGCGGCATTGAGGCGCTGGGGTGTCGAGCCCCGGAGCGCCTCAGGGCACTGACGATCAGGCGTTGGCGCCGGCGGCGGTGGGGGTCGCGTGCGCGACGCTGTGGCGCGCCTGCGCGAAGGTCACGAGCTTGCCACTGCGCTCGTCGATCAGCTTGAAGCGGACGGCGCGCATCCCGTCGGCGATCCCGATCGTCGGCACCTGGGAGAAGACCGGGTGCGAGTCGTGCGCGCTCTGGAGGTGGTAGTTCGGGATCTTGTGGTTCAGGTGATGCACGTGGTGCAGGCCGATGCTGCCGCTGAAGAACTGAAGGATCTTGGGGAGCTTGAGGTAGGTGCTGCCCTGCAGCGCGGCCTCGGCGTAGTCCCAGTTCTCTCCGGTCTGCCAGTAGGCATCCTCAAACTGGTGCTGCACGTAGAACAGCCAGATGCCGCCGGAACCGGCGAGCAACGCGCCCGGCGCCCATACCTCGGCCACGAACTGCCAGCCCAGGAAAACGAACATCAGCGCGAAGATCGTCGCGAGCACGGCGTCGGTGTAGAGCACGCTGTTGCGCATGCGCGGCCGCGCATCTTTGCCGACGATCCGTGGGCCGATGATCATCGCGAAGATCGGGCCGATGCCGAACATGATCAGCGGGTTGCGGAAGAGTCGGTAGGCCAGACGGCTCTTGAAGGGCAGGGCGTTGTACTCGCTGACCGTCAGCGTGTAGACGTCGCCGACACCGCGGCGATCGAGGTCGCCGGAGGTCGCGTGGTGAACCGCGTGCTCATGCTTCCAGCGCGCGTACGGCGTCAGCACGAACAGCCCGAGCACCGCACCGATGCGGACGTTTGCCTTACGCGAGGGAAGCAGCGAGCCGTGCGCGCAATCATGGAAGACCACGAAGGTGCGGATCAGGAAGCCCGACGACGGAACCGCGATCAGCAACGTGAACCAGATCGAGATGTGTCCGAGCGTGAGATAGGCGATCGCCGAGAGCGCCAGATACGGCAGTAGCGACGTCGCGATCTGGATCACGGCGCTCCGCGTCTGCGGGCGCTCGTACGGGGCGAGGATGTCCTTCCAGGAAGGCTGCTCGGTGCTTGTGTTCATGAGGTTCCGAAGGGTTGAGGGGCGACGCGGGAGCCACGTATGCGGCTCGGCCAGAGCAGTCGCCCTAGTTCGCGCCAGACTAGCATCGTCGGCGGCGGACGAGTCCCCGTTACTTTAATTTTACCATATCGTGAGGGCCGGCTTCCGGGTCGAATCCGGCGATGAGGTCAGAGGCTGTCCGCACGCCCTGGTTATCGGCCGCGATCCCGAGACTTTGAGCGAGCAGCGCCAGCGTCGCCGCGACGGGCTCGTCGCGGTCCGCAAGCGTGGCGCCGCCGTCGCGCTTGGCCAGGCGCGCGCCGGATGGGCCCAGCACCAGCGGCACGTGCGCGTAGCTCGGAGTGGGAAGGCCGAGCAGCTGCTGCAGCAGGATCTGGCGTGGCGTCGACTCCGCCAGGTCCAGCCCGCGCACGACCTCGCCGATCCGCTGGGCGGCGTCGTCAACCACCACCGCCAGCTGGTAGGCGTGGACACCGTCGGCTCTGACGACGACGAAGTCGTCGACCAGCCCGCTCTGCTCCCCGCGTAGGCGGTCGTGCCAGTCGATCCGCGCGCCGTCGGCTCGCAACCGCAGCGCAAAGCGCTCCCCTGACTCGATCCGTGCCCGCCGCTCGGCCGCCGGGATGTCACGGCAGGTGCCGGGATAGAAGCCCTCGGGCAGCTCTCCATGCGGCGCCGACGCCGCCTCGCGGATCTCGGCGCGCGTGCAGAAGCACGAGTACAGGCGCCCGGCCGCGTGCAGCTTGCCGAGTGCGTCGTCATAGAGCCAGGTGCGCTCGGACTGCCGCACCGGCGGCTCGTCCCAGTCGATCCCGAGCGCGCTCAGGTCGGCGAGCTGCAGCCGCTCGAACTCTCTGCGCGAGCGCTGCGGGTCGAGGTCCTCGATCCGCACCAGGAAACCGGCCCCGGCAGACCGCGCCATCAGCCAGGCGACCAGCGCCGTGCGCAGGCTGCCGAGGTGCAACGGCCCCGTCGGTGACGGTGCGAAGCGTCCCTGTAGGTTCACGGATTGATTGTGGACGAAGAATTTATGAAGGAAGCCTTTGTATTGCGCGCCCGTGAGGGCGGTTGCGAAAGTTGCGGACTCGGGGCTGGCATGCGTGGTCTCACCGCATTTCGACGATGCGTGCTGAGCTCGGGATCAGCGGTGACGAGCAGCGCAAGCGCGCGGCGGTGAGTGCTACGGCTCGCCGCTGCGGGGGCTGGGCGACCGTGCCGAGGCGGCGATCGTGGCAGCGGAGCGCCACCACCTGCTGACGCCCCGGGTCGCCACCAACGGCTAGGCCAGAGAAAGGGCGGCCCAGCGGGGCCGCCCCAACCTAGAGCTCTGGATCAGAAGACCGCGGTGGCGGCTTCTTGCGTCCCTTGTTCGGCGTCTTGCCGAGGATCTTCAGCAGCGGATCGTGGCGCTGATCGACGACGCGCTCCTTCATCGGGATGATCGCGTTGTCGGTGATGTGGATGCCCTCGGGGCAGACCTCGGTGCAGCATTTGGTGATGTTGCAGAGGCCGATCCCGCCCTCGTCGGCGATCTGATCGAGGCGGTCGACCCCGTCGAGCGGGTGCATGTCGAGGCTCGCCATGCGCACCATGAAGCGCGGGCCGTAGTAGCGGTTGTGCAGGCGGTGGTCACGCAGCACGTGACAGACGTCCTGGCACATGAAGCACTCGATGCACTTGCGGAACTCGCTCATGCGGTCGGTGTCGGCCTGGTCGATCAGGAAGTCACCGCGGGCGTCGACGTCGACGCCCTCACGCAGGTTCTCACGCGGCGTGAACGGCGTGATCTGCTCGTTGACGCGGTAGTTCCACGAGACGTCGGTGACGAGGTCGCGGATCACCGGGAACGCCTTCATCGGCTCGACCGTGATCGGCTCGTTCGGCGGCAGGTGATCGAGCCGGGTCTTGCACATCAGGCGCGGCTTGCCGTTGATCTCGGCGCTGCAGGAGCCGCACTTCGCGGCCTTGCAGTTCCAGCGGACCGCCAGGTCGGGGGCCTGCGAACGCTGGATCTCGAGCACCGCGTCGAGCACGACCATCCCCGGTTCGGTCTCGAGGTCGTAGTCGACGAGCTCGCCGCTCGTGAGGTCCCCGCGCCAGATCTGCAGCCTGCGGGTCCCGACCGCCATCGGCATCATATGCGTGTCACTCATGACGCTTTCTCAGCCTCCTTCCGTGCCTCCACGAGGTCTTCCAATTCGCCGCGTTTCACAACCGGGATCGGCGTGTGCGTCATGTCGTGCTCGCCTTCGCGGTGCACGACGATGTTGTGCTCGCCCCAGTAATCGCTGTAGCCGGTGTGGTCGAGGCGGCTGTGGGCGCCACGGCTCTCCTCGCGCATCAGCGCCCCGCGGGCGATCATCTGTGAGACCGTGAGCATGTTCCTGACCTCGCGGCAGAGCTGCCAGCCGGGGTTGTAGTCGAGCCGGTTGGACGGCGCCTTGAGGTTGCCGACGCGGGCCTCGAGCCCCTCGAGCTTGGCGATCGCCGTCTCGAGGTCCTCCTTCTGGCGGAAGATCCCGACACCGTCGCCCATGATCGTCTGCAGCTCCTTGTGCATCTGGAACGGGTTCTCGGTGCCCGAGCCGTTGAGGTAGCCGTCGATCTCGGCCTTCGCGGCGGCGATCTCGTCGTCCGGCAGGGACACGCTTGCGGTCGTGTTGGCGACCGCGGCCGCGCCCTCACCGGCGCGGCGGCCGAACACCAGCAGGTCACCGAGCGAGTTGCCGCCGAGGCGGTTGGCGCCGTTCATGCCGCCGCTCGCCTCGCCGGTCGCGAACAGGCCCGGCACGCGTGACTGACCGTCGTCGGAGTCGACCTTGACGCCGCCCATGAAGTAGTGGCAGGTCGGGCCGACCTGCATCGGCTCCTTGGTGATGTCGACACCGGCCAGCTCGAGGAACTGGTCGTACATGCTCGGCAGCTTCTTGCGCACGTACTCGGAGTCGAGGTGGCTGACGTCGAGGAACGCGCCGCCGTGCTCCGACCCGCGGCCCTCCTTGACCTCGGTGTAGATCGAGCGCGCGACGACGTCGCGGGTCGAGAGCTCCATGCGCTTGGGGTCGTACTTCTCCATGAAGCGCTCGCCGAGGCTGTTGCGCAGGATCCCGCCCTCGCCGCGGACCGCCTCGGTCACGAGCAGGCCCGCCACGCCGGGCGGGAAAACCATGCCGGTCGGGTGGAACTGGATGAACTCCATGTCGACGAGCTCGGTGCCGGCCTCGTACGCGAGCGCGTAACCGTCGCCGGTGCAGTCCTGCGAGTTCGACGTGATCTTGTAGATGCGGCCGCTGCCGCCGGTCGCGATCACCAGCGCCTTGGCGCTGAAGCTGATCTGCTCGCCGGTCTGGCGGCGGTAGCCGAAGCAGCCGACGACGCGACCTGAGTCCTTGATCAGGCGCGTGATCGTGGTCTCCATGAAGACCTCGACGTCCGAGTGCACGGTCTTGTCCTGGAGTGTGCGGATCATCTCGAGGCCGGTGCGGTCGCCGATGTGCACGAGCCGCTTGTAGGTGTGCCCGCCGAACGCGCGCTGTGACATCACGCGCTCGGGCGTGCGATCGAACACGGCGCCCCAGTGCTCGAGCTCACGGGCGCGGTCGGGCGCCTCCTTGGCGTGCAACTCGGCCATCCGCCAGTTGTTGAGGTACTTACCGCCGAACATCGTGTCCTGGAAGTGCGTCGACCAGTTGTCCTCGGGAGCGACGTTGCCCAGTGACGCGGCGAGTCCGCCCTCGGCCATCACGGTGTGGGCCTTGCCCAGCAGCGACTTGCAGACCAGGCCGGTCCTTGCGCCGGCGTCGGCCGCGGCGATCGCGGCACGCAGCCCCGACCCGCCCGAACCGAGGACGAGCACGTCGTAATCGTGGTGCTCCAGCCCGCTCATCAGAAGATGTGGTGCGGGTCGGTGATGACGCCGGAGGATGCCAGCCAGATGTAGAGGTCGGTGGCCCACACGGTGAACATGCTGATCCAGGCCCACTGCATGTGGCTGCCGTTGAGGATCGAGACCTTCTTCCAGAGGCCGTGGCGGGTCTTGGCCGTGGTCGAGCACGAGAAGCAGTTGAGCTGCCCGCCGATCAGGTGCCGCCAGGAGTTGCAGCCGAACGTGAACGCCGAGAGGCTGATCACGTTGACGAGCATGATCCCGTTGCCGAGCCCGAACCCGAAGGTCCCGCTGTAGAACAGCCCACGGATCGCGTCGTACCAGAGGAAGCCGACGACGATCGCCGCGAAGTAGAAGAAGATCCGGTGCAGGTTGTTCAGCACCAGCGGGAACCTGGTCTCGCCCGTGTACTTGCGGCGCGCGACGCCCGCGACCGCGCAGGAGGGCGGCGCCAGGAAGAACGAGCGGTAGTAGCTCTTGCGGTAGTAGTAACAGGTGGTCCGCAGGCCGAGTGGCGACCACAGGACCAGGAACGCCCAGGGCAGGCTCGTCTTGAACGAGATGATCCCGGGGAGGTCGGGTGAGAAGAACGGCGACTGCATGTGCGCGCCGTCGGTGGTGATCGCGTAATGCTTGTTCACCAGCACGCGCACGATCGTGTAGATGCCGAACAGCGTGAGCAGGCTCACGACCAGGAACGGCTGAATCCACCAGGCATCGCGTCGCATGGTCGCGCCCAGGCGGCGCGGGGGAGTGGCAACAGTTGTCATCTAGAGGAGAGCTTCAATCGGGGGAATTGGTGGCTCACGCCACCAGAGTTAGAGCCTCTTTCGGAATTAGGGCGTCGGCCGGGGCGGTTGTGGACCAAGCCGGGGGTCGTGGCCGTCCCAAGTCGATACCGAGGCATCGACCGGGACAGGCACGGCGATCCGGCGCCGTGTCCACGGCCGCATCCGGGCAGCCATCATTCTGAAAGAGGCTCGAAGTGGCAAGACTCACGGATTATCGGACTTTTAGCCGACGGTTGACGCCACCATCGTTTCGGCCGGGCCGCATCCAGCGTTCGGATGCAGCCGAATCGACCCGTTAGGCTCTGGCCGATCGTGGAACGCGAATTCGATGTCGTCGTGATCGGTGCCGGGCCGGCCGGGGAGGTCGCCGCGGGGCGTCTCGCAACACGCGGGAAGCGGTCAGTTGCGATCGTCGAACGTGACCTTGTCGGCGGTGAATGCTCGTTCTACGCGTGCATGCCGTCGAAGGCGCTGCTGCGCCCGGCGGAGATCCTCGCCGAGGCCCGGCGGATCCCCGGCGCGGCCGAGGCGATCACCGGTTCGTTGGACGTCGCCGCCGCGCTGGCGCGCCGCGACGAGGTGGTCCACGACCTTGACGATGCCGCTCAACTGCCGTGGCTCTCCGACCGCGGGATCGAGCTGTTCCGCGGCTCGGCGCGGCTCGACGGTGAGCGCCGCGTGATCGTCGGCGACGACGTTTTGACCGCCCGCGAGGCCGTGATACTGGCGACCGGCAGCACCGCCTCGATGCCGCCGATCCCGGGCCTGGCCGATGCCGGCGCCTGGTCCAACCGCCAGATCACCACCTCGCACGAGGTCCCGAAGCGGCTGCTGATCCTCGGCGGTGGCGTGGTCGGCGTCGAGATGGCGCAGGCCTGGATTTCGTTCGGCTCGAAGGTCACGATCATCGAGGCGCTGCCGTCGCTGCTTGCCAGCCACGAGCCGTTCGTCGGCGAGCAGATCAGCGATGCGCTTGTTGCCATTGGCGCCGACCCGCTGGTCGGCACCAAAGCTGTGGCGGTGCGGCGGGACGCGACCGAGATCACCGTCGAGCTCGACAACGGCATCTCCGTGGCCGGCGACCGGCTGCTGGTGGCGGTCGGGCGCAAGCCGCTCAGCTCCGGGCTCGGACTGCCGTCGGTCGGGCTTGCGGACGGCGGGTTCGTGAAGGTCGATGACCGGCTGCAGGTGCCGGGCCTGCCATGGCTGTACGCCGTCGGCGACGTCAACGGACGTGCGCTGCTGACGCACATGGGCAAGTACCACGCGCGGATCGCCGCCGATGTGATCCTCGGCGAGGGCGGGGCCGTGGCCAGTACGGATCTGGCGGGCTCGCCGAGTGTCGTGTTCACCGACCCCGAGGTCGCGATGGTCGGTAGGACGCTGGCCGCGGCGCGTGAGGCGGGGATCGACGCTCTGGCGATCGACCTGCCGACCGGCGGCAGCGCCGGTGGCTCGTTCGTCGGCCATGGCGCCTCCGGGACGTCACGCTTCGTCGTCGACCGTGCGCGCCAGGTGCTGGTCGGCGTGACCTTCGTCGGCCCCGAGGTCAACGACTTCCTGCAGGCCGCGACCGTCGCCGTCACCGCCGAGGTGCCGCTCTCGAAGCTCGCCCATGCGGTCGCCCCGTTCCCGACCCGCAGCGAGCTC
>DATASU010000030.1:0-44389 GCA_036269095.1 Solirubrobacteraceae bacterium | reverse complement strand
CGAGTCGACGTCGCCGAGCGTGGGGTGGGAGGGGATCAGGTCCTTGGCGACCGCGACGCCGAAGCGGTGGTAGAGCACCGAGGCCAGTGACTTGATCTTCATGTCGCCGTAGCCGGGCAGGGCGCCGATCCGCCTGCGCAGATCCTGGGCGTCGGCGGCCTCGGTCCACAGGCGTGCGGCGTCGCCGCCGTACTCGTCGCGCACGATCGCGCCGAGCTCCTGGACCTTTGCGGCCATCGCGCCGGGGAAGCGGTGGATCGCAGGGCGCTCGCGGAACACCGTGTCGAGGTCGGCGTCGGCAAGCGTCGCGGCGTCGAGCGAGCCGAGCCGCTCGCGGATCACGAGCGGCCCCGCGAAGGCCTTCTGCACCGTCACCTGCTGATCGAGCAGGAAGCCGACGAGCAGTGCCAGCGGGTCGTCGGCGAGCAGCCGGTTGGCGGCGTCGTCGTCGGTGAAGTAGAGGCGATCGGTCACAGGCAGATCGTACCCGCGGGCCGCGGCCGGCCGCGAAAACTACCTAGCCGCCAGCGCACAACTACGCGGCCACGAGCTCACAACTACGCGCTCCGGAAACCGGGGCAAGCCGCCGCGGGAACCGTGCTGGCTCCGGATTCCGCAGGGCGATCCCAGAGGCAGCATTGGTCGTGCATTCGGAGGACTGAAGACCCCAAGCAAAAGAGGAGGAACCCGAAAATGCAACGCAAGGTATTTGACAAGCTCGCATCGGGCATCGGTGCAGCACTGGTGGTGATTCTGTTGGTGGCCGGCGGCCTGCTCGTCTGGGGCCACAGCTTCGCGACCAGCAATGTTCACAATCAGCTCGCGCAGCAGCAGATCTACTTCCCCAAGCAGGCAGAGATCAACGCCGTCAAGGCGCAGTACGCCAAGGGTGGTCAGAAGGCCGTCACCGACCCTGAGTTCCCCAACGCGAAGCTGATGGTCGCGGCGCTCGAGCCCTACGCCGGCAAGCAGGTTCTCACCGGTAAGGAGGCTGAGGTGTACGCCAACGATTTCATCGGCCAGCACCTGTACGCGATGCCCGACCACGGCGTCTACTCGGCGATCAGTGCCGCCGCGATGACGGCGAAGCCGGGTAGCAAGGCCGCCACCGAGTTCACCGCCCTGAAGACCACGACGTTCATGGGCACGACGCTGCGCGGGATGCTGCTCGAGGCCTACGCCTTCGGCACCATCGGCCTGGTGATGATCTGGGGCGCGATCGCCGCGTTCATCGGTGCAGCGCTGCTGGCGGTCCTGACGGTGCTCGGCATCCGCCACGCGAGCAGGACCTCCGCGGAGGAGCGTCTGTTCGACGAGCTCAGCACGCCGACCGCGACCACGACCGACAGGGAGTCGATCGCGTAAGGCGCCACCAGATTCGCCTCGCGGCCGCAAATCTCCGCCACCAGGGGCAGGCCGCGAGACGAGCGCCGGGGTCCTCCGTCACAAACCCCGACACGCCCGCGCTGGGAAACCAGCGCGGGCGTTACGCGTCAGGAGGTCGTCGACTGAGCGCGGCCGTTGTCGGCCGGTGCCGGCAGCGCGTCGGGCTCGGACTGCGATTCGAGCAGCCGCGCCTCAGCGGTGGTACCGCGGGCGGCGTTGTAGACGGTCATCGCCTGGGTGATGAAGCCTGACATCACCTCACCGAGACCGTCGGCGCCGTTCAGCACGGTGAGATTCGAATCCGCGATCGCGTCGCTCATCTTGTCAACGAGCTCGGGCATGATCTCGATCCACTTGAGGTCGAGCGCCACGCGGTTGTTGGCGCCCGCTGCCTCGGCCTTGATCCGCATCGCCTCGGCCTCGGCCTCGGCCTGCAGCTTGACGATCTTGGCCTGGGCCTCGGCCGGCTTGACCTGCGTGGTCTCGAGCTGCTTGGCCGTCAGCTCGGCCTGCTGCTGCGCGAGCGCCGTCTGCGCCGCGATCGCGGCCTTGCGCGACTCGGCCTGCTGGCGCTCCGACTCCTGCTGGGCCGCGACCGTCTCGGACTGTGCGGTGGCCTTGGCGACGTTGATCCTGGCATCGGCGGCAGCCTCGACCTCGGCGGTCTGCTGCTTGTACTGAGCCTGCGCCTGGATCGACTTCTGCTGGGCCTCGGCCGCGGCCTGATCGGCCTGGGCCTGGGCGACCGCTGCCGCCTTCTGCACCTCGGCGTTGTGCGGCGCGGCGAGCGCGTTGATGTAGCCGCTGCCGGCATCGTCGATCGACTGGATCTGGAAGCTGTCGACGACCAGGCCGATGTGCGCGAGCTCGTCCTTGGAGGCGTCGAGCACCTCGGTCGAGAGCTTCTGGCGCTCGCGGATGATGTCCTCGACCGTCATCGCGCCCACGATTCCGCGCAGATGACCCGCGAAGATCTGACCGACGAGCGCCGGCATCTGCCGCTGATCGCTCAAAAACCGCTGGGCGGCGGCAACGATGCTCTGTGTGTCATCGCCGATCTTGAAGGCGCCGACCGCCGACAGGTTCACGGTGATCCCCTGGACCGTCTGGCAGGTCTCGGCGACCTGAGCCTCCTGCATCCGCAGCGTCAGGAACGCGGCGCTGCGCAGGAACGGCATGACGAACGCGCGGTTGCCGATCACCACACGGAACGGCGTGCCATCGGTACCACCGCGGCCGCCGCTGATGATCATCGCCTCGTCGGCGCGTGGAATGCGAATCCCCAGCATCAGAACCCCTCTCGAATCGGTGCCACGCGCACCTTGCGCGGGCCTAGCTCCTCATAGATGACGACTGCGGTCCCGCGCGACAACGACTCCTGCGAGTAGGCGATGTAGACGCCCTTGAAGGGGATGTCCACCTCACCCGGCCCGTCGGTACCACGCGTGGGATTGGTCACAGTCGCCTCGACCCCCACGAGCTCATTCATTCAGGCGCTCCGATAGTCCGTGGAACAGTTCGGCGGCATCCTATACCGGCGAGCCGCGTCCTACGATGGCCAACATGGCTTCTAGAACGTGGTTCATCACTGGAACATCGCGCGGCTTCGGGCGCGAGTGGGCGCTCGCGGCACTCGATCGCGGAGACCGGGTCGTCGGCACCGCCCGCAACCCGAGCAGCATGGATGACATCGCCGAGCGCTACGGCAGCGAGCGGTTCCTGGCGCTGCAGCTCGATGTGACCGACCGCGACGCCGGCTTCGCCGCCGTCAAGCGGGCGCACGAGCACTTCGGCGAGCTCGACATCGTCGTCAACAACGCCGGCTACGGGCACTTCGGCACGATCGAGGAACTGAGCGAGCAGGAGGCGCGCGACCAACTCGAGACCAACCTCTTCGGCGCGCTGTGGGTCACGCAGGCGGCGCTGCCGCTGATGCGCGCGCAGCAGCGCGGGCACATCATCCAGGTCTCCTCGATCGGCGGCATCTCGGCGTTCCCGCTGGTCGGGATCTATCACGCGTCGAAGTGGGGGCTCGAGGGCTTTAGCCAGGCGCTCGCGCAGGAGGTCGAGCGCTTCGGCATCCACGTGACGCTGATCGAGCCGGGCGGCTTCTCGACCGATTGGTCCGGCGACTCGGCCAAGCGCTCCGAGGCGATCGCCGCCTACGACGAGATCCGCGAGGAGCGGAAGCGTCGCGTTGGCGGCAACGCCGCCGGCGACCCGGTCGCCTCGGCCGCCGCCGTGCTCAGGGTCGTGGACGCAGATCCGCCGCCGCTGCGCTGCTTCTTCGGCACCGCGCCGCTGTCGATCGCCGAGGCCGACTACAAGGCCCGACTCGAGACCTGGCGCGAATGGCAGCCGGTTGCCGAACTCGCGCAGGGAGAAGGCTAAACGGCCTTCAGTACCACGACACAGTTCTGGCCGCCGAAGCCGAAGGCGTTGACGGCGGCGGTCCGGACTGTCGTTTCGCGCGCGACCAGCGGCACGTAGTCGAGGTCACAGGCGGGGTCGGGGTTCTCGAGGTTGATCGTCGGCGGCACGATGCCATCGCGCATCGCCAGCACGCTGATCATCGCCCCGAGCGCCCCGGCGGCGCCGATCATGTGACCGACCATCGACTTCGGCGAGCTCACCAGCAGCTCGTCGGCGGCGGCGCCGTAGACGTCGCGGATCGCGCTGGTCTCGACGGCGTCGTTGATGCGCGTGGCGGTGCCGTGCGCGCAGATGTAGTCGACATCAGAGGGGTCGGTGGTGGTGCGCTCGAGCGCCAGCTTCATCGCGCGGCGCGGCTGGCGCCCGGTGGGGTCGGGGTGGCTGATATGGAAGGCGTCGGTCGTCAGCGCGCCGCCGGCGAGCGTCGCGTATGAGCGCGCGCCGCGGCCGCGCGCGTGCTCGGCCGACTCGACCACGAAGATCACGGCACCCTCGCCGTAGACGAACCCGTCACGGTCGGCCGAGAACGGGCGGCTCGCGCCCTGCGGATCGTCGTTGTTGGCCGACAGCGCCCCCATGTTCGAAAGCCCGGCGAACATCACCGACGTGATGCCGGCGTCGGTACCGCCGGCGACGACCACGTCGGCCTCGCCGCTGAGGATCAGCCGCCGCGCCTCGAGCAGCGCCGCGTTCCCGCTCGCGCATGCGAGTGCGCTCGCGGTCACGGGGCCGTGCAGGCCGAGGTCGATCGCGACCTCGCAGGCCGGCATGTTCGGGATCATCGATGGCACGAAGTAGGGGCTGACGCCGCGCAGGCCCTCCTGCGCGAGACCGTTGATGTTGAGCTCGGTCTCGGGGATGCCGCTGACGGCGGTGTTGACGACCACGCCGATGCGCTCGTGGTCAGCGACCTGTTCGACCCCGGGCCCGGGTTGCAGACCGGCGTCGGCGAAGGCCTCACGCGCGGCGATAATCGCCAGCTGCGAGAAGCGCGCCGAACGCCGTACGCGCTTGGTGCCGAGCAGCGCCTCGGCGTCGAAGTCCTTGACCTCGGCGGCGATCCGCGTCGGCAGCTCGGATGCGTCGAACAGCGTGATCGCAGCGACGCCCGACTCGCCGGCGACGAGGCGACGCCAGCTGGTGGGCACGTCGAGGCCGAGCGGCGTTACGGCGCCGATGCCGGTGATCACCGGATCGGCGGCCTGCGCTGAAGATGCGCTCACGGGCGTTCCAACAGTCCGGCTGCGGCGTCTTGCAGTGCCTGCTCGCGCAGCTTGTAGTGCAGCTTCTTGCCCGTGGCCGTCAACGGGATCTGATCGATGAAGCGGTAGGCCCGGGGGCGTTTGTAGTCGGCGAGCATCGGGTGCTCGTGGGCGTGGCGCTCGAG
Source organism: Solirubrobacteraceae bacterium (assembly GCA_036269095.1). Lineage (GTDB taxonomy): Bacteria > Actinomycetota > Thermoleophilia > Solirubrobacterales > Solirubrobacteraceae > Palsa-465. The sequence goes on along the minus strand of DATASU010000030.1, from coordinate 39,183 downwards.
CGCGGCGGTGTCCAATGCACCGCGATCGTCGCCGGCGTCCCGCTGGACGCCGGCCACGGGCACAACGTAAGCCACGACCAGCTCGCCCCAGCGCTCGTCGGGCAGGCCGACGACGACCGAGTCGGCCACGCCGGGATGCTCGTTGAGGATCGCTTCGACCTGGGTGGGGTGCACGTTTTCGCCGCCGGAGATGATCATGTCGTCCTTGCGGCCAACGATCGTGACGTAGCCGTCGGCGTCCCAGGTTGCCAGGTCGCCGATGTAGAGCCAGCCGTCGCGGAAGCGGGCGCCCTGCTCCTCGTTGTTGTTGACGTACGCGTAACCGGACTTGACCGAGCGCACGATCACCTCGCCGACCTCCGAGCCGTCCTGGGCGGCGAGATCGTCGGGGGCGGCCACGCGGTCCTCGTAGACGCGCACGACGGCGACGTCATCGTCGGTGCAGGCGCGTCCGGCCGAGCCGGCGTGCTCGGGCAGGTCGGCGGGACGCAGAAACGTGTTCCAGAACGCCTCGGTGGTGCCGTAACCGTTGAAGATCCGTGGTGTCAGCAGCTCCTGGTAGCGCAGGCATGCCTCGCGATCGAGCGGCGCGCCCATCGTCACGATCCCGTGCAGGCTCGAGAGATCGCGCGGCTTGGCCTGTTGCTCGGCGCTCAGCAGCGCGAGGTTTGTCGGCGCGCCGATCAGGAACGTCAACTTGTGCTGCTGGACCCAGTCGAGCACCGTTGCGGCGTCGAAGCTGCGCATCGGCACGGCCTCGGCGCCGACGTAGAAGACGGGGTTCGGGCCACCCGAGTACAGCCCGCCGCGGTGAAACCACGGTGTCATGTTGAGCGTGCGGTCCTCGGGCGTCAGCGGGAAATGCATGATCACGTCGTGGGCCGAGAACACCTCGACGATGTCCGGCAGCGAGACGCCCTTCGGCAGGCCCGTGGTGCCCGAGGTGTAGAGCCGCGTGGTCTCGGCGTAGATCGAGCGCTCGGGCTCCTCGGGCAGCTCCGCGCCGTCGTCGGCGAACAGCTCGGTGAACGGGATCGCCGCGGCCAGCGGGCGGCTCCAGTCCTCGTGATCGACGCCGACGACTATCGCCGGGTGGTGGTCGGCGAGCCACAGCGCCTCGGCGCAGACGGTGTCGAGCGTCGCGTCGAGGATGAACACCTTGGGGCGGCTGTCGTCGAGCACGTGCGCGACCTCGCCCGCGGCGAGGCGGAAGTTGATCGGTGCCGCGATCGCGCCGAGCCGTTGCGCCGCGATCCAGACGAGCGCGAACTCAGGGCCGTTGAGCAGGTCGAAGACGATCACGTCATCGGCGCGCACGCCGCGCTCGTAGAGACCGGCGGCCAGCCGCCCACTGTCGGCCCACAGCTCGGCGTAGGTCCAGCGCCGGCCGCTGACGGGCTCGTGCAGCGCCGGGCGCGAGGCGAAGCGCAGGCTGTTACGCCGCACGCCCGCGAGGTATCCGAAGCTGTGCTCGAAGACCTGGCGGAACTGCTCGGGGCTGTAGCGATACTGCGGGGTGCCGCTGCTCAAGTTCTCGATCCTATTGCGCTGGTGGCCTCTGCCAGACGCTCGATCTGCTCGAGCGGTCGCGAACCGAGCGGCAGCAGCAGGATCTCGCTGACGCCGATGCGGGTGTAGGGCTCGAGGAACTCAGCCACAGCGGTGACCGGCCCGAACGCGGTCCAGCGCTCGACCGGCTCCAGCCCCATCCCGTACTGGCCGCGCAGATGCGCGTCGGCCTGCTCGCGGGCGCGGCCCGCGTCCTCGTCGACGTGGGCGAGCACCAGCAGCGACAGGCTGGGTTTGGGGCGACCGTAGCCGTCGCTCAGCTCGGCGAGCCGCTCGGCGCGGCGGGCGAGCGTCTCGGGCGACACCCACATCGGCAGCCAGGCGTGGCCGAACTGTGCCGCGCGCTCGACGGCGCGGTCGCTGCGCCCGCCGATCAGCAGCGGCGGCATCGGCGCCGAGGGCTCGAGTGAGTGTTCGCTGCCGGGGGCGAGGTACTGGGGCAGCAGCTCGAGCGCACGGTCGAGCCGCGCGCCGCGCCGCGCCAGCGGAACCTCGGCGGCCTCGTACTCCTGCGGGAACTCGCCACCGACACCAACCCCCAGCCGCACGCGGTTGCCCGACAGGTGCTGGAGCGTCGCGAGCTGTTTCGCGGCCCAGGCCAGCGGTCGCAGGCCCAGCAGCATCACGCTGAATCCGAGCTGCGCGCGGCTGGTGACGCTCGCCGCGACGGCCAGACAGGTCGGCGCGTCGAGCACCGGCGCCGGGCACTTGAGGTGGTCACCCGCCCAGATCGACGCGTAACCGGCCTGCTCGGCCAGCCTTGCCGCCTCCGCCACCGCGAACGGCTCGCCGAGCCGCAGTGGGTCGAACGTCGGCAGCAGTACCCCCCAATCAGTCATCTGCGCCCGAAGCTAACGAACTTCGTGGCGCCGCGGGCGAGCGCCCCGACGCATGGGGGGTGAGCGCCCCGCCCGGCGTCGCGTTCCGCGGTCACGGCACGGTCACACCTTGGGCGCCGGTCAATAACACCGAGTGGACCTGGGATTCCTAGCCTCGGTCGAGTCGCGATTCGGTCCCGTCCGCCCTCACCTCGAAAGGTTGTGCGTATGCCTGAGATCACTCGTCGTCGACTGCTTGGTTCGGCCGCGATCGGCGCCGGAGGCGTTCTGGCACAGTCGATTCTGCCTCCCGGGCTGGCACGTGCCGCCGCCTTCGGACAGCGCCGGGGATCTCTGCGCGACGTCAAGCACGTCGTCATCCAGATGCAGGAGAACCGCTCGTTCGATCACTACTTCGGCACGCTCGCTGGCGTGCGCGGCTTTGCCGATCCGGCGGCGGTGGCGACGGGCTACAACGGGCAGTCGGTCTTCTTTCAGCCCGATCCGGCCACGGCCAGCGGCGGTAATCCCGACGGCTACCTGCTGCCCTGGCACCTCGACACCGAGACCACGAGCGCCCAGGCGATCCCATCGACGTCGCATGCCTGGAGCGTGCAGCACCAGGCGCTCAACATCAGCGTCGGCGCCACGCCGGGTGCCGCAACGACGGCGCTCAACAACGACTGGCTGCCGGCACACCTCGGCGCCGACGGGATCGCCCACGGTCCCTACACGATGAGCTATTACGAGCGCCAGGACATCCCGTTCCACTTCGCGCTGGCCGAGACCTTCACGCTGCTCGACGGCTACCACTGCTCGTTGTTGGGTCCGACCTGGCCCAACCGCATGTACCTGATGACCGGGACGATCGATCCGGCCGGCCTCGGCGGCGGACCGATCATCTCGAACGTCGTCCCGAGCCCGACGAGCGGCGAGCCGTATACCTGGAAGACCTACCCGGAGCGCCTGACCGAGGCCGGGATCTCGTGGCGCATCTATCAGCAGGAGGACGACTACGGCACGAACCAGATGGAGTGGTTCGCGGCGTACCAGAACGCTAAGCCCGGCTCTCCGCTGTATGACGGCGCGCTCACGATCTACTCGCCCGACCGCTTCGAATGGGACGCGAAGCACGACAAACTGCCGACGGTCTCCTGGATCATTCCGACCTCCGGCCAAAGCGAGCATCCCGCCTACCTGCCGGCCTCGGGCGCGGATTTCCTCGCCTCCAAGCTCGACGCGGTGGCCTCGAACCTCGACGTCTGGGCGAAGACCGTGTTCATCGTCAACTACGACGAGAACGACGGCCTGTTCGACCACGTAGTCCCGCCGCTGCCGCCGGCAGGTACGGCCGACGAATTCGTCGACGGGCTGCCGATCGGCGGCGGGGTCCGCGTCCCGGCGTTCATCGTCTCGCCATGGACGGTTGGTGGTTACGTTGCCTCGGAGAGCTTCGATCACACCTCGACACTGCAGTTGCTCGAGCAGCTGACCGGCGTACGCGAGACCAACATCAGCGAGTGGCGGCGCTCAGCGTTCGGCGACCTGACCTCCGCGCTCGGGTTCTCGAACGGCAAGGCGACGACATTCCCGCCGTCGCTGCCCTCGACGATCGGTGAGTTCTGGGCCGCCGAGCAGGAGGCTTCTACGCTGCCGGCGCCGGCGGTCCCGGGCGCCACACAGACCCCACCGGTGCAGGAGACATCGCGCCCGCGGCTGCCCTGGCGACCCCAGTCGCGCGAGCTGATCAGGTCACGGATCGACCACAAGCCGCTGCCGCTGACCGCGAGCCGCTACGTCGAGAACCGCACGACCCATCGCAGCGACTTCGTCCACGGTGCCTCAGACAAGGTCTTCCTCGGCAGGATCGCCGAGGTTGAGGGGCACGCGTTGCCGGATGCCGGTGACACGGTCTACGCGTTCATTCCCGGGATCGTGGGCGGCAATCTCGCGATCGCCGACGCGTCGACCCAGACACTCGTCTCGGCGATCACGAGCGGTACCACCAACCCCTACGGCGTGGCCGTGACCCCCGCCACCGCACCCAGCCTCAGCGGACTCAAGGTGTGGGTCACCGAATCCGGCACCAACGCGGTCAGCGTGTTCAGCTACGACGCAAGCACGAGCAAATGGGCCGTGAGCGAGACGATCGTCGTCGGCATCTACCCGCACGGGATAGCGATCAGCCCCGACGGGGGCACCGCGTACGTCGCCAATACGGGCCCGAACACCGGCAGCGGCGGGTCGCGGACCGTGTCGGTGATCGACACAGCCAGCTACGCCGTCACCGGCACGATCGAGGTCGGTGAGGCGCCCCAGGTGCTGGCGGTCTCGCCCGACGGCACGCGGGTCGCCGTCTCCTGTGCCGACGGCGTGTACGCGATCGCCGCAGGCGGCGGCGCGGTCTCGAAGTCGCCGGTGGACTTCCACAACCCGCACGGTGTCGCATTCTCACCCGACGGCAGCCAGATCTGGGTGGCCGACCCCGAGCAGGATCAGGTCGTGCTGCTCGACGCCAGGACGCTGCGCGGCCGCAATGCCGTGCCGGTCGGTCGCACGCCATGGAATGTCGCGTTCAGCACCGATGGCTCAACCGTCTACGTCACGAACCTCAACGAGGACACGGTCTCAGTGGTCAACGCATCGAGCCTGCGGCAGCATACGAAGATCGCGTTGCCGGCGTTTGCGGTCGAGAACCTCGTGAGCAAGACCTCGAGCTACCCGCAGCTTCACCACCAGCCCGGTGCGATTGCGATCAACCCCGGCGACGGAAGTGTGTGGGTTGCCTGCAACAGCTCGAGTTCGCTGGCGGTGATCGATCCCTCGACCAACACCGTCGTCGCGTCGATCGAGATCGGCCTCGGCGACGACCCGGTTGGGATCGCATTTGTCGGCGTTTCGTAGTTGCCGGCAGATGCGCGATCCTTGCGCGGGTGAGCGACGATTACGAGCTTGAGATAGCTGAGCGCCGGTCCGGCGAGCAGCGCAGGGAGGCGTTCCGGATCGGCATGCGCCTGCCGGTCTACGTCGATGAGCCGGTCGAGCTCTACTGCGAGCTCGTCGACATCTCGGTGCTGGGCCTGCGCTTCGACCGCGAGCTGCCATGCCCCCCGGGCACCACGATTATCTTCCGGCTCGAGATCCCGACCTACGGAGCAACCCCGAAGCCCGACGAGCTCGAGTTGTTCGCCGAGATCCTGCGGATCGATGCCGGCTTCACCGGCCTGCGATTCCGGCGCCTCGCGATCGAGCAGATGCGCGCCGTGCGCGAGCTCGTCCACGGCCACCAGCGGCGGCTGCTGCTGGCGGCCCGCCCGGCGGCGCTCGATCGCCGCCGCAACTGGCTGCCGCGATAGCGCGCCGCCCGCCCGGCGGCGCTCGATCGCCGCCGCAACTGGCTGCCGCGATAGCGCGCGGGCTCTTCCCGCGGCGCCCGCCCGGATGTAAGGTGCGTCCGGGGTATCAGCGTTGTTCACAGAGACGATCGAGCGCTTGCGGACCTTGGGGGCGTCGTTGGACGGCTCTCTGCTCGACGCCGAGACATGGCGGGCGCGGCATCGCTTCGCGCTGCTCTGGAGCGGTGGGCTCACGCTCTTCATCGCCGTTTTCTCGCTGTTCAATCCCAACCGACCCGAGCAGTGGGCGTACGTCGCCGCCGCGCTGCTGACACTGTCGCTCGCCCAGGTACGAGCCTGGTCGCGGCGCCTGCGCGCGGTGCTGGTCGCCGTCTGCTTCATGGCCGCCCAGCTCTACGTCGCGCGCTTCGTCGGCAACTTCACGCTGGGGCCGCTCGCGATGATCGTGCTGACCTTCTACCAGGATTGGGTACCGCTTGCCGTCGGCTGCCTCGAGACGCTCGCCGTGATCGTCGTCGCGTGGGTGGACCCCGGCTTCTTCAGCCATTCCGCGGCGTTTGCCCGCGAGGACCCACTCACGGGGATGGCGCTGCGCGGCGCCGCGATCCTGCTCGCAGCGTTTCTCTCGCTGGCGATCTGGCGCTCGGGCACGCAGCTGGCCCGCGATCAGCTCACCGGCATGCTCTCGCGGTTGGGTGTCGAGCGCGTGCTCGACCGGGAGATTGCGAGAGGCCGGCGACCCGCGGTCTGGGTCTGCGATGTCGACAACTTTGCCGCCGTCAACCGGCAGCTCGGCGCGCGGACCGGAGACGCCGTCCTACGACATGTAGCCAGCGGTCTGCGGCGTACCGCAGCGCACCTTCCGGGGGGAGCGCTGACCGCGCGACTCGGCGGCGACACCTTCCTGATCGCTGAGCGCGACGGTGGCGAGATCGACGCCGTGGAGGCCTTTGCGCACCGCATCGAGATCCACGGCGCAAAGCTGCTTGCCGGCTCCGAGGTTCAAGTGCGCCTGTCGGTCGGTGCCGCGCTCGCGGCACCGGCCGAGCCGGCGGCGCACCTCATCAGGGTCGCCGAGCGCAACATGCGCGCCGCCAAGGGCCGGGGGAGCGTGCGCGTCGTCGTCGACCGCAGCAGCGACAGGATCGTCGACGCCAGCAGCTCACTGCTGAGCTCGGAGCTCTATGCGGCCTGCGAACGTGGGGAGCTCGACCTCCACGTCCAGCCGATCGTCGCGCTCGCCGACGGCACGCCGGTCGGTGGCGAAACGCTGGCGCGCTGGACACACCCGCAGCGCGGCATGGTCTATCCGGGCGACTTCCTGCCCGAGGCGGAGCAGGACTCGGCGCTGATGGCCGTGATCTCGAACACGCTCGGGAACACCTTCCACGACATCGTCGCCGACTTCGCGCGGCGCTACGGCCCCGGCTGGCTGCCGTATGGGCTCAGCTACAACCTCGCCGCTGTCCGTCTGCGTGACCCGACGCTCACGGCAACGCTGGTAACCGACTTCGAGCGCACCGGGCTCAAGGGCACCGCGGCGCGGGTGAATGTCGAGGTCACGGAGGGCGCTCTGATGGACATCGAGCACGGTGTGGCCGAAGCGCTTGCGAGTTTCCGTGACGCCGGCTACTGCCTGGCGCTCGATGACTTCGGTATCGGGCACTCATCGCTGGCCCATCTGCGTGACTTCCCGCTCGACACGGTCAAGCTCGACAAGAGCTTCGTGCAGTCGATGGGGCGCTCGCGGATCGATCGCGCGGTCGTCGAGGCGGTCGCCGAGATCGCCTCCGTAAGCGGATTGACGGTCATCGCCGAGGGCGTCGAGACCGTGGAGCAGCGCGACATGTTGCTCTCGATCAAGCCGGACATGCTCGCCCAGGGCTGGCTCTACGCGAAGGCGATGCCGGTCGCGGAGTTCGAGGCCTGGGTCGTGGACCACAAGCGCGCGGCGGTGGCCTAGCGTCCCGAATCGGGGCACTAGCCCGGAGGCTGCGCGAGGCCGGTGCGGTAGGCGTAGTTGACCGCCTGTGCGCGATCGCGCAGCCCGGCCTTGGCGAACAGGTGGTTGATGTGCGACTTGACCGTCGTCTGGCTGACGAACAGTCGCTCTGCGATCTCGCCGTTGCTGAGTCCCTCGGCGATCAGCACGAGCACCTCGGCCTCACGTGGCGTGAGCTCGTCGGGAAGCGGCTCGGAAGCGGGCTCTGGCAGCGCTGAGGTGGGCGGGTCCGATGCGAGCGCGGCCACCACATGGTGTTGGACAGCGGGGTCGAGCGTCGCCGAGCCCGACGCGACGCATAGGATCGCGGCGCGGATGTCCTCGCTCGAGGCGTCCTTGGTGAGATAGCCGCGGGCGCCGGCGCGCAGCGCGCCGAGCACACTCTCATCGTCGGCGTAGGTGGTCAGCGCGATCACGCCGATCTGCGGCTGCTGCTCGTGCAGCAGGCGGGTCGCCTCGATCCCGTCGGTGCCCGGCATCCGCAGGTCCATCAGCACGACCTCGGGGCGCAGCTCGGTCGCCAGCCTGACGGCCTCCTCGCCGTCGGCGGCGGTCCCGAGTAGCTCGATGCCGTCGAGCAGTCCGAGCATCGTGCTGAGGCTCTCGCGCACCAATCGCTGGTCGTCTGCGAGCAGGACGCGGACGCTCATGCGGGCAGGCGCAACTCGACCCGGAAGCCGTTGGTGGTGGGCGAGGCGAACAGCTCGCCACCGAGCAGCTTCGCGCGTTCGCGCATGCCGGTGAGCCCGTAGCCGCCGGCCACCGGTGCTACCGGCGGCGGAGTGCCGTCGGCGCCGTGGTCCTCGACTACGAGCACAGTGCTGTCGGGCAGGTAATCGAGGCTGACACGCACGCTCCGCGCGGCGGCGTGGCGGCGGACGTTGGTCAGCGCCTCCTGCGCGGTGCGATACACCGCCAGGCGCGCATCGGGTGCCAGCTCGCGCGGATCGCCGTGCACCTCGACGGCCACCGGCAGCCCGCTCTGGTCGCCGAAGGCGCCGGCCAGCGCGGCCAGGCGCTCGGGCCCGGGCAGCTCATCACCGCGCGCGGCGGCAATCGCACGGCGCGCGTCGTCGAGGCCGCTGGCGGCGAGGCCGTGGGCCTGATCGATCGCCCGTGCGACCTCGGGATCAACGTTGCGGTCGCGCGCCAGCAGTCGAGTTGACTCGAGCTGCAGCGCCAGCGCCGAGAGCGAGTGCGCGAGGATGTCATGCATCTCACGGGCGATGCGACCGCGCTCGGCCGAAACGGCGACCTCGGCCTCGGCGGCACGCGAGGCATCTAGCATGCGGTTGCGCTCACCGAGGAGCCGCATCAGCCGCAGGATCAGGTACCAGGGAGCGACGCCCACCGACGCGCTGGCGGCGGAGCCAACCTGGCCCTCGATCAGCGCGCCGATCGTAAATGGCGCGATCCCGATCAGGAGCGTGATCGCTCCCCATTTGCGATCGAGTGTGGTCGCCGCCACGATCGCGACGAAGTATGGCCCGGCCAGCCAGATCCCGTGCGGCTGCGCCAGCGCCAGCACCGATGCCCCGGCGGTCACGCCGGTCAGTGCCAGCACGACCGGCCGCAGATTTGCCGGCGTCGGGGTGGAACCGGGCGGCCCGTTCCAGCGTGGCCGCGCCGCGACGGCGCTGAGCACCATCAGCACGAAGCCCCCGAGCACGATCAGACCGCGACCACGCAGCGCCGGCAGTGGGTGCGTAGTGAAGGTCACGATGAACAAGGCGATCAGCCATGCGAACCCGATGCTGCGCAGAATCCCGGCCTCGACCGGGGCGGGGCGGTTATCACCGATGCCGCGGCCCAACGTCCGCGTGTAGATCCGCCACAGCGCCTTCATGCTGACAACGATAAGGCGCGCGCAGGGCGCCGGTCATCGGCTCGCGGGTGGATCGGCTCAGATCGTTTCTCCACCCACGGGTGGAGCGTCAATATCGACCCCCGCGCCGATGACAGCCGCACGACCCAGACGTACCTTGATCGCATGTTCACGAACTCACTCGATGCGGCGGTCGCCGCGGCCGCGGCAGACACCGCGTCGCAGCCCGACGCGGTCATCCGCGTAAGCGGGCTGCAGAAGCGCTACGGCGATCACGAGGCCGTGCGCGGCATCGACCTCGAGGTCCGCCGCGGCGAGATCTTCGCGTTCCTTGGCCCCAACGGCGCCGGCAAGACCACGACCGTCGAGATCCTCGAGGGCTTCCGCGAGGCGAGCGGCGGCAGCGTCGAGGTGCTCGGCCAGAATCCCTGGCAGGCCAACGGCAGCTGGCGCGCACGCCTCGGCATCGTGCTGCAGGAATCGGGCGCCGAGCCCGGGCTGACGGTGCGCGAGTGCGTCGCGCTCTACGCCGGCTACTACCCGGCGCCGCGCAACATCGATGAGACGATCGCGCTCGTCGGGCTCGCCGCCCAGTCCGCGGAGCGCGCGACCGCGCTCTCTGGCGGTCAGCGCCGCCGGCTCGACGTCGCGCTGGCGCTGATCGGCGACCCCGAGCTGATCTTCCTCGACGAGCCGACCACCGGCTTTGACCCATCGGCGCGCCGCGCCGCCTGGGAGGTCGTCGCCGGCCTACAGGCGCTCGGCAAGACGATCTTTCTCACCACCCACTACATGGAGGAGGCCGAGCGGCTGGCCGACCGGATCGCGGTGATCGCCGCCGGCCGGATCGTCGCCGAGGGCACGCCGCAGAACCTCGGCGGGCGTCAGCTCGAGGCCGCCCAGATCAGCTTCAGGCTGCCTGTGGCGGCGGACGCGCTCGGCGAGCTGCCGTCGGCGCTCGCCGAGCGCGTCCAGCGCGACTCCGACGGTGCCCTGCGGGTGCCGAGCACCTCGGTCACCGCCGACCTGCACGTCCTGTCGGGCTGGGCGCTCGACCGCGAGATCGAGCTCGATGACCTCGAGGTCAGCCGCCCCACGCTTGAAGACGTGTATCTGCAACTGACCAGCGAGAAGGAGTGAGGAGATGCTGATCCTTCGACTGATCCGGATGTGGCGTAGGCGCCAGGCCGAAAGGGCTGCGGCGCTTGGCACATCCGCGCCTGCGGAGGCTACGGGCATGGCATCCGGCGCGGTCGCGCCGCCGCGCACGGACGGACGCTCGGCCGCATCGCGCGGTGCGCTCGCGCTGCTGCTGCACGAGGCGCTCTATGACCTCAAGATCAGCACACGCAACCCGCGCGCGCGGTTCATGGGGTTCTTCTTCCCGATCGTGCTGCTGGTCGTGTTCAACGGGGTGTTCGGCAACGGCCACACGATCGTTGACAACGTTCGCGTCCCGCTCAAGGTCTTCTACATCCCCGGGATCCTGGCGATGTCGATCGTCGTCAATGCCTACGCGAGCCTCGTGATCCTGGTCTCGGGGCTGCGTGAGCAGGGTGTGCTCAAGCGCCGCCGCGCGACACCCGTTCCGGCGGTCGTGTTGATCGGCGGCCAGGCGCTCTCAACGGTTGTCACCACCGCCGTGACAGCGGCGATCCTGTTGGTGATCGCGAAGCTGGCCTATGGCGTCGGACTTGCCGGCCCCGCGATCCTCGCGATCGCCTGCACCGCGCTGATCGGCACCTTCGCCTTCGCCTGCATCGGCTACGCCGTCTCGGGCATGATCGGTTCCCAGGACGCCGCGCAGCCGACCGTGCAGATGACGATGCTGCCGCTGTGGTTCATCTCCGGGGTGTTCATCCCGGTCGCGAGCCTCAGTCGCGGCCTCAAAGACGTCGCCGACGTGTTCCCGGTGCAGCACCTGGCAAACAGCCTGCATCTGGCGTCGGTGCACTCGACCTTCGCAGCCTCGATCTCGGGCACCGACATTCTCGTGCTGGCCGTCTGGGCCGCCGCGGCAGCGGGCTTCGCCGCCTGGCGGTTCAGCTGGCTGCCGGGAGGGGTGGCGGCGTGAGCGCGTATGCGTCAACCGATGCTCAGCCGGCGGCGACGCCCGCCGCGGCACGTGCGGTCGGCCTCAGCAAGGTCTACGGCAGCGGCGATGTCGCGGTTCGCGCGCTCGCTGGCGTCGACGTCGAGTTCGCGGCCGGTCACTTCACCGCGGTGATGGGACCGTCGGGCTCGGGCAAGTCGACGCTGATGCACTGCATGGCCGGGCTCGATGCGCCGACCAGCGGTCAGGCATTCGTCGCCGAGCACGAGATCGGGCGACTCGACGACGCCGGTCTGACGCAGCTGCGGCGCGAGCGCATCGGCTTTGTGTTCCAGTCGTTCAACCTGATTCCGACCTTGACGGCCGAGGAGAACATCACGCTCTCGGCCGACCTCGCGGGTCAGAGCGTCGATCGCGAGTGGTTCGACTATCTCGTCGGACGCCTGCGGATCGCCGAGCGCACGAGCCACCGTCCAAGCGAGCTCTCCGGCGGACAGCAGCAGCGGGTCGCATGTGCGCGGGCGCTGATCGGGCGTCCCGACCTGATCTTCGCCGACGAGCCGACCGGCAATCTCGACTCGAACGCCTCGGCCGAGGTACTCGGCTTCCTGCGAACCGCCGTCGACGAGCATCGTCAGTCGATCGTGATGGTCACGCATGAGCCGGCGGCCGCCGCCTACGCCGATCGCGTGGTGTTCCTCGCCGACGGCCGTCTCGTCGGTGAGCTGCATGAGCCGACCGCCGACTCGGTGCTCGAGCAGATGAAGCGGCTCGACGGCTGACGATGCGCCGCGTAACGCTCAGAGGACTGCTGACGCGCAAGCTGCGGCTGGGTCTGACCGCGCTCGCGATCGTGCTCGGCGTGACCTTCGTCACCGGCACGCTCGTGCTCGGCGACACGCTCAACCGCACCTTCGACACCCTCGTCGGCGGGATCTATCAGCACGTCGACTTCGAGATCCGCGGTCAGCAGACGCTCAGCGGCGTCAGCAACACCGGCGTCGACTCGACCGCCAACCGCCGCCCGGTCCCGCAATCGGTCGCGGCGGCGGTGTCGAGGCTTTCCGGCGTGCAGTTCGCGTACGGGTCGGTCGGTGGCTTCGCGCAGTTGGTCGACCGCGCCGGCGACGCGATCGGCGATTCGAACTCGGCACTGGGGTACTCGTTCGATCCCAACCCGCAGCTCTCGGCGCTGAAGCTCGCACGCGGCAGCGCGCCGACGACCGCGGGTGAGGTCGTGATCGACGAGCACACGGCCAGCAAGAACCACTTCAGGATCGGTGACCGCGTGCGGATCCTGCTGCCGAACGGCCATCGGACGTTCACGATCTCAGGGATCGTCACGTTCGGCAGCGCCCAGAGCCTCGCCGGATCGACGCTCGCTGGCTTCTATCTGCCGACGGCGCAGCGGCTGTTCAACTCGGTCGGGCGCTACGACACGATCAACGTGCTGCTCAAACCGGGTGCGGACCGGGTCAGCGTTCAGCGCGAGATCGAGCACGTGCTCCCACGCGGTGTCGAGGTCGTCAGCGGCCAGGCCGTCGCCAACGAGCTTGACCAGACGATCCACACCGATCTCGGGTTCCTCTCGACGGCGCTGCTGATCTTCGCCTTCATCTCGCTGTTGGTCGGCAGCTTCACGATCTTCAACACGTTCTCGATCACCGTCGGCCAGCGCACGCGCGAGCTGGCGCTGCTGCGCGTGGTCGGCGCCAGCCGCCGTCAGATCTTCGCGTCGGTACTGAGCGAGGCGGCGCTCACCGGCGTGTTCGCGTCGCTGATCGGCCTCGGGCTCGGGGTCGTGGCGGCACTCGGCCTCAAGGCGCTGCTCGGCGCCTTCGGGATCACGCTGCCGTCGGCGCCGCTTGTGTTCGAGGCCCGCACACCGATCGTCGCGCTGATCGTCGGCATCGGCGTGACGACGCTCTCGGCGATCGTGCCGGCGCGCCGTGCCGTGCGGATCCCGCCGGTGGCGGCGCTGATCGACCGCGGCAGTGACGCGCCCGAGGCCCTGCGCCGCCGCCGTCTGGTGATCGGTGCCGTGGCCGCGTTGCTGGGGCTGTTGTTGTTGGTGCTCGGGCTGGTGCACGCGAGGATCGCGTCGGTCGGGCTGGGCGCGCTCTGCATCTTCGTCGCCGTGGTCGTGCTGGTGCCGGCCGTGGCGGCCCCGCTCGCCAATGCGATCGGGCGCCCGCTCGCCCGCGGGCTCGGCGCGCCCGGGCGGCTGGGACGGCGCAACTCGGCGCGCAACCCGCGCCGCACCGCCCAGACCGCCGGCGCGCTGATGATCGGGTTGGCGCTGGTTTCGACGATCGCGGTGCTCGGCAGCTCGCTCTCGAGCTCGGCCAAGCAGGAGGTCAACAGCGCGCTGTCCTCGGACTACATCATCGGCGGCTCCGACGCGATCAGCCCGACTGTCGCGAAGATCAGCGCGAAGCTGCCGGGGGCCAGCGCCACGACGGTGGTCTACACCGGCCAGTTCGACGTTCGCGACTCACTCCAGAGTCTCGGCGCGGTGTCGATCCCGGGTCTCGCGCGCAACGTCAAGCTCAGCATCGTCGCGGGCCAGGGTGCTCCGGCGATGTCACGCGGCGAGCTGCTGGTTGACACCAACACCGCCAAGAGCGACGGTCTGCACATCGGATCGGTCGTGCCGGTGACATTCGCGCAGACGGGCGCGACAACGATGCGCGTCGGCGGGATCTTCAAATACAACCCACTGGTCGGCAGCTACCTGACCGGCGAGAGCTACTTCCTCGCGCACTTCGACCACCCGCCGATCGACGCGGTGCTGATCAGCACCGAGGCGGGGACACAGCGCTTCGAACGCACGCTCAATCGTGCGCTGCGGGCCTATCCGAACCTCAACATCCAGAGCCGCGGCCAGTTCCTGGCGTCCGAGCAGAAGAGCGTCAACGAGCTGCTCGGGCTGATCTACGTGCTGCTCGCGCTGGCTGTGCTGATCGCGCTGATCGGGATCGTCAACACGCTGATGCTGTCCGTGTTCGAGCGCACGCACGAGATCGGCCTGCTGCGCGCGGTCGGTATGCAGCGCCGCCAGGTGAAGTGGATGGTGCGCTCTGAGTCGGTGATCATCGCGGTCTTCGGCGCGGTCGTCGGCATCGTCGTCGGGACGGGTCTGGGGCTCGCGCTCGCGGGCTCGCTGCGCAACAGCGGCGTCACCGCGCTCTCGGTGCCCGTCGGCAGCCTGATCGTGTTCCTGATCCTGTCGGCGCTGCTCGGGCTCGGCGCCGCGAGCTGGCCGGCGCGGCGTGCGGCCAAGCTCGACGTGCTGCGCGCGATCGCCTCCGAGTGACCAGTCTGTGAACCACCGCGGCGGCGGTTGACAGCTGCCGGCCGGAGTGGGACAACCGCAGGCATGCCCGACTCCGCTTCCCCCGGCACGACACAACCGTGGACCCGCAACCTGCAGGGTCCGTCCGGACAGCTGTTCGGCGACCCGGCGCCCGGTCCCGACGAGACCGCCTTCCAGGTCGACAACACCAGCGAGGACTACTACAACTCCCCGTACTACAAGCAGCACGAAAACGACGTGCTCGCGATTCCGATGGGCGCGCCGAGCGCGCCGCTGCAGCTGCAGGATGTCGTCGGCGCCGGTCTGCTCGAGCCGATCACCGCCGCCAGGCAGATCAGCTTTCACCTCGTCGGCGACACCGGCGCCTCGGCGGCGGCATCGATCGTCCACGAGGCCTCTGTGGCCGACGCGATGGCGGCTGAGGTGGCGGTGGCGGGGAGCGCGGCAGCGGCCTTCTGCTTCCACCTCGGGGACGTGATCTACAACTTCGGCGAGGCCGAGTACTACTACGACCAGTTCTACGAGCCGTTCCGCGCCTACGACCGGCCGATCTTCGCGATCCCCGGCAACCACGACGGTGAGGTCACCTACATCGACGGCGGGCCGGCGCCGGATGTGCCGACGCTGCAGGCGTTCATCGCCAACTTCTGCACGTCGGCGCCGCGGAAGCCACAGGACTCCGGCGGGCTGGCGCGCACGACCATGACCCAGCCGGGCGTGTATTTCACGCTGGACGCGCCGATGGTCTCGATCATCGGGCTGTACACCAACGTGCTCGAGGGGCCCGGTGTGCTGACCGATCAGGGCGGCCAGTACCCGGCGCTGACGGGCGACGCGCAGTACGACTGGCTCGTCGGTGAGCTCGAGCGGCTGGCGCCGCTGCGCAAGTCGCTCGAGCGCGCGGTGATCCTGACCTGCCATCACCCGCCGGCCTCGGCCGACATCACCCACGGCGGCACCACGGGCCTCGCCAACGACCTCGACAGGGCGTTCACGGCCGCCGGCCTGTGGCCCGACGCGATCATCTCCGGCCACGCGCACATCTACCAGCGCTTCGCGCGGGCGGTCGCGGGTCGACAGATCCCCTACATCGTCGCCGGTAGCGGCGGCCACGCGACGACGGTGCCGCCCGGTGAGAAGGTGGGGGAGGCGCCCAGGACGTGGAACGACTACACGCTGCTGGTTGGGCCGACCCCCAAATACGGGTATCTGACCGCCACGGTCGACATGAGCAAGCCTGGCGCCCCGGCGCTGACGTTCGCCTTTACCGCTCCGGGCGTCCCGAGCGCGGCCGACAGCGTCACGATCGAGTTGAGCTGAAAGCGAGGAGCAATGGCTGACGTACCACTTCCAGGCAGCGAGCGTCCCGCCAAAACCGGCGCCCGGCGCGTGCGCGAGCTCGACCCGTCCACGCGGATTGAGATCACCGTCACCGTTGCCCGCGGCCGCTCCGATGCGGTCCAGCGGACGGCCGACACGCTCGAGCAACTCGGATTGACCCTGATCAGGGCGTCGCCCGCGACCCTGAGCCTGCGCATGGCAGGGACGGCCGCGCAGCTGGACGCGATCTTCGATGCCGGGCTCGCGATCTACAGCCACCCCGACCAGGGCGAATTTCGCGGTCGCACAGGCCGGCTACAGGTTCCCGGCGAGCTCGAGGGCCTGATCACGGGCGTCTTCGGTCTCGACCAGCGCAGGGTCGCCCGCCGTCGCCGCGCGATCGGCTCGGAGCCCGACCGGGGAAGCGTTTCCGGTCCGGGGCGACGGAAGCCGTTTCTCGACGACGCCAGCGCCGCGACGGCGCTCACCCCGGCGCAACTGGCCTCGCGCTACAGCTTCCCGCCGGGGGACGGCTCCGGTCAGACGATCGCGATCGCGGAGTTCGGAGGCGGCTACTTCGCCGGCGACCTGGCCGCGTTCTGCGCCAAGCAGGGAACTTCCACCCCGAAGGTGACGACCGTCAGCGTCAACGGCGCGCCGCTGTACACGCTTGCGGAGATCCAGCGGCTGCCACAGCAGCAACAGCAGGAACAGATGGATGACAGCGTCGAGGTCAACATGGACGTCCAGATCGTCGCCGGGCTCGCGCCCGCAGCCGAGCAGATCGTCTACTTCTCGACGTTTGACGAGCAGGGCTGGGTCGACCTGCTCAACGAGGTGATCGAACACAGCCCGGCCTCGGCAGTCGCCCTATCGGTGAGCTGGGGCCTCGCCGAGGACGACCCCGACTGGTCGGCGGCCGCGCGCCAGGCGATCGACGAACGTCTGCAGGCGGCGGGCGCTGCCGGGATCACGGTCTGCGTGGCGGCCGGCGACGACGGCTCCGCCGACCAGGAGTCAGATGGCCGCGCACACGTCGACTTTCCCGCGTCGAGTCCACACGCGCTGGCCGTCGGCGGCACGATGCTCGCCGCTCAGTCCGACGTGGTCTGGTGGCAGTCACCGGGTGAGCGCAGCGGCGGTGGCGGCGCCACCGGCGGCGGCGTCAGCACTGTGTTCCCGCGCCCGAGCTGGCAGGACGTGCAGATCGCCTCGATCAACGCGGGCGCGATCGACGGACGCGTGATCCCCGACATCGCCGCGCTCGCGGGCCCGCCCTTCTACGACCTGATCTTCAACGGCCAGGACCAGCCCAACGGCGGCACCAGTGCCGCGACGCCGCTGTGGGCCGCGCTGATCGCGCTGCTGGCGGGAGCAGCCGACGGGCCCTGGAAGCCCCAGTTCCTGGCGCCGCTGCTCTACGCCGCCGGTCCCGGCACGGGCGTAGCCACGGTCGGCGCCAGCGGTTGCACCGACGTCACCAGTGGGAACAACACCTCCTCGACGCTTGGCAAGGGCTATGACGCCGGCCCCGGCTTCGATGCGGTCAGCGGCTGGGGCGTGCCCAATGGCACCGCACTGCTGAGAGCGCTCACCCAGTAACGCTCGCTCATGGTGCTCCCGCGCTGGCGCCGGCTCGCGCGCAGGCGCCGGCTCGCGCGCTGGCGCCGGCTCGCGGCGCGGGGTCGACCTCTCCCAAAAACGTAGGTGCGCATCTGTGCCGGAAGTGTGTCGACGTGTGACGACTTTCAAACAAAAGGACGAAAACGGGGGCTGTTGTCACAGAGACGACACACGGCGTGACAGTTTTGGCACATATGCGAGAGTGCGTTTTGGGAGGACCTTGTCCCGCGACGGCGGTCGAGCACGCCGATTTGGCCAGCGGGCCGAATCGGCGAACCGCAGGCGCTCTCAGCGCGCGAACAGCATGCGCCGCCCGAGGTTGAGCCCGAGGCTGGCGTAACCGCGCAACAGGCCCGACTCGACGTCGGCGAGGACGCTCTCGAGCGCCGCGGCGAACCGGCGCAGGTCCGCTTCGGGGATGCTGAGCGGCGGCAGGGCCTTGATCACGTTCATGTGGTGGCCGGCGACCTGCGTGAGGATGTGGTGCTCGCGGAACAGCGGCACCGTGACCATCTGCGCGAACAGGCCGGGCTGCCGCCGCTCGATCGCCTCCCATACGCGGCGCGCGGTGCGGCCCGCGGGCGGACCGAGCTCGAGGCCCCACATCAGTCCCAGGCCGCGAACCTCGTGCACGACCTCGAAGCGTTCCTGCAGTGGGCGGGTGAGCTCCATCAGCAGCTCGCCCATCGCCTGTGCGCGTTCGACCAGGCCCTCCTGCTCGATCACCATCAGGCTGGCGATCCCGGCACCGGCTGCGAAGTCGCCGCCGCCGAAGGTCGAGCCGTGGACGACGCTGCGCTCCATCGAGTCGAAGGTGGCGTTGAACACGGCGCGGCTGGCGAGCAGCGCGCCGACCGGCACGTAGCCGCCGGACAGCGCCTTTGAGAGCGTGACCATGTCGGGCTCGACCCCCCAATGCTCGGCGGCCAGGAAGCGGCCCGTGCGGCCGAGACCGGTCTGCACCTCATCGAGGATCAGCAGCGCGCCGGCGTTGTGGCACAGCTCGAGCGCGCCCGGGAGGTAGCCGTCGGGGGCGACGTAGACGCCCTTGCCCTGAATCGGCTCGACGATGAAACCGGCGACGTCGCCGCGTGCGAGCTCGGCCGCGAGTGCGTCGAGGTCGCCGAACGGAATCGGCTCGCAGCCGGGCAGGAACGGACCGAAGCGCTCGCGGAACTCGTCGTTGCCGTTGACCGACAGCGAGCCGTAGGAAAGGCCGTGAAAGCCGCGGTGGCAGTAGAGGATCCGGGTCCGGCCGGTGGCGGCACGGGCGAGCTTGAGGGCACCTTCGACCGATTCCGTGCCCGAGCTGGTGAGCACGGCGGCGTCGATCGAGGCGGGCGCGTGCCCGACCAGACGCTCGGCGAGCAGTCCCGCGAGTGTCGAGACGCCGAGTTGCGGGAGGCTCGGAGGATCGCTGTCGATCAGTGCGTGCAGTTGCGCCTTGACGAACGGATGGCTGCGGCCCAGGCCGAACACGCCAAATCCGGCGTAGAGATCGAGGTATTGCTCGCCGTCGCTGTCGATTAGGTAGGGCCCTTCGCCGCGTACCCACTCGCGATCGAAGCCGAGCGTCTGCAGCACGCGGCCGAGCTGTCGGTTGAGGTGTCGCTGGTTGAGCGCGAGCCCTTCGTCGACGTGTGCGGCACGCAATGTTGCGAGGTCGTTAATCTCCCAGTTATGGGAGCCGTTGGAGTTCGGGACTGGAAATGCCATTTTTGGGACCACCGATACGGAAGCCAACAGTATGGATGCGATTAGCCCCCTGCGCGATGGAATGACCCTTATGGACGACGGTGTGCTCGCGAGCGACGTGGCGCAGGACGCGGCCGCGGCGCTCGCACGCGCGGTGGAGAGGTTGCGCGCGCTGCAGGAACCCGACGGTTGGTGGAAGGGTGAGCTCGAGACCAACGTCACGATGGACGCGGAGGACATGCTGCTGTGCGAATTCCTCGGCATCCGCGAGGCCGAGACGACGGCTCGCTGCGCCGAGTGGATCCGTTCCAACCAGCGCGACGACGGCACCTGGAGCAACTTCTACGGCGGTCCCGCGAACCTCTCGACGACGATCGAGTCATACGTGGCGCTGCGGCTTGCGGGCGACACACCGGAGGACCCGCACATGCGTGCGGCCGCGGAGTACATCCGTGGCGCCGGCGGACTGCAGGAGGCGCGCGTGTTCACGCACATCTGGCTGGCACTGTTCGGCGCCTGGTCGTGGACGCAGGTGCCCGCGGTTCCTCCGGAGATGATCTTCCTGCCGAAGTGGGTGCCGCTGAACGTCTATGACTTCGCCTGCTGGGCGCGGCAGACGGTCGTCGCACTATCGGTCGTGCTGGCGCTGCGGCCGGTGCGGCCGCTGCCGTTCACGCTCGAGGAGCTGGATGGCCCGGAGCCGTGGGGACCGCCGGCTACCAAATCGGTGTTCGGCCGCGGATTGGTCGTGCTCGACCGTCTGCTGCACGTCTACGAGCAACGCCCGTTGGGGCTTCTGCGAAGGATCGCGCTGGATCGTGTCGAGCGCTGGATCGTCGACCGCCAGGAGGCCGACGGGGGCTGGGGTGGCATCCAGCCACCGTGGGTGTACTCGCTGATCGCGCTGAACCTGCTCGGTTACCCGCTCGACCACCCGGTGATGGAGCGCGGGCTGGCGGGCATGCAGAGCTTCACGATCGAGCAGGGGCAGCGGCGCGTCGAGGCATGCCAATCACCGGTCTGGGACACGTGCCTGTCGCTGATCGCACTGCACGACGCCGGCGTGCCCGGTAACGATGAGGCCGTTCTGCGGGCCGCCGATTGGCTGCTTGACCAGCAGATCCTCGAGCGCGGTGACTGGGCTGTGCGCCGCCCGGACGTTCAGCCCGGCGGCTGGGCGTTCGAGTTCGCAAACGCCAACTATCCCGACATCGACGACACGGCCGAGGTCGTGATCGCACTCAACACCGTCAACCACCCCGACCCCGCGCGGCTGCGCGCGGCGATCGAGCGTGGGGTCGACTGGCTTGCCGGCATGCGCAGCTCCGATGGCGGCTGGGGCGCGTTTGACGTCGACAACTGCCGCACGCTGATCCGCGACCTGCCGTTCTGCGACTTCGGCGAGGTGATCGACCCACCGAGTGCGGATGTCACCGCCCACATCGTCGAGATGCTCGGGCTGCTCGGGCGCAAGGCCGATCCGCTGACACGCGGTGGCGTGCGCTGGCTGCTCGACAACCAGGAGCAGGACGGCTCGTGGTTCGGGCGTTGGGGTGTCAACCACGTCTACGGCACGGGCGCTACCGTCCCGGCGCTCATCGCCGCCGGTGTCCCATCGACGCACACGGCGATCCGGCGCGCGGTCAGATGGCTCGAGAAGCACCAGAACGCCGATGGCGGCTGGGGTGAGGACTGCCGTTCATACGATGACCCGGAGTGGATCGGTCGCGGCGAGAGCACGCCGTCGCAGACGGCGTGGGCGCTGCTCGCGCTCGAGGCGGCGGGTGCTCGCAACTTCGCGTCGACGCGCCGCGGCGTCGACTGGCTGGTCACCAACCAGCGCGACGACGGTGGTTGGGATGAGCTGCAACACACCGGCACCGGTTTCCCATCGGACTTCTACATCAAGTACCACCTGTACCGCCTGATCTTCCCGGTGATGGCGCTCGGGCGGCTGGTGCGATGAGCGCCACGGCGCAGGGCCGGGGCCCGGCGCCGGCGGGCGTCGCGGCGCTGCCCAGCCGCGAACAGGTGCTGCCACAGGCGCGGCGCGAGAACTTCACCGTGGCCAGCGGGATCCTCGGACGTCGGCGCGCGCGGCATCTGATGGCGATCTACGGCTTCGCACGGTTGGTCGACGACGTCGGGGATGAGTCGGCGGGGGACCGCGCGGCGTTGCTTGACGTCGTATCGCTCGAATTGCATCGAGCCTTCGGCGAGCCCGGTGGCGATCCCCCGCAGCATCCGCTGATGCAGGATCTCGCCGTCACGATCCACGCGTGCCGGCTTCCGATCGGACCGTTCGAGCGGCTGATCGAGGCAAACCGCCTGGACCAGGTGCTGACACGCTACGAGACATTCGCGCAGCTACTCGATTACTGCCAGCTGTCCGCGGCCCCGGTCGGTGAACTGGTGCTCGGAGTGTTCGGCGCCGCGACCGCCAACCGCGTGGCGCTGTCTGATCGCGTCTGTGCCGGTCTGCAGATCGTCGAGCACCTGCAGGACATCGCAGAGGATCACAGCCGCGGCCGGATCTACATGCCGCGCGAGGACCTCGAGCGCTTCGGCTGCGGCGAGGAGAGCCTGGCGGCGACGGAACCGTCGGCGAACCTGCGCGCGCTGATCTCGTTCGAGGCCGCCAGGGCCAGGGCGCTGCTGTCAAGCGGCGGACCGCTGGCGCGCACGCTGGCGCCGGCGCCGAGGCTTGCCGTCGCGGGCTTTACCGCCGGTGGGCTGCACGCGCTCGACGTGCTCGAGCGCGGTCCGGTCAGCCGGGGCGCCTACATTTGGCAGATGCTGAGAACGGCGGCCGGGCGATGACGGTGGCGGCGATCGAGCTCGAGTACGCCTACCGCGAGTGCGAGCAGATCACGCGCCGCGAGGCGGCCAACTTCTACTACGGAATCCGGCTGCTGCCGCGCGTCAAGCGCCAGGCGATGTGCGCCAACTACGCGTTCGCGCGGCGCGTCGACGACATCGGTGACGACGGCGAGCTCGACCGTCCCGCGCAGATCGCGGCGCTGGCCCAGGAGCGCAGCAGCCTGGCCACGCTGACCGCGGGCGCGGTCGGCGTGGGGGACCCGGTGATGACCGCGCTCGCGCACGCGAGCGCGCAATACCGGCTCCCGGTCGATGCGCTCGAGCTGCTGGTCGAGGGCGTCGAACTCGACGTGCTCGACGCTGAATACCGCAGCTTCGACGAGCTCGTGCGCTACTGCCGCTGCGTCGCCGGCTCCGTCGGTCGCCTGTGCCTGGCGATTTTCACCGACGGCAACGCGAGCGACGAGGCCTACACGCTTGCCGACGATCTCGGTGTCGCGATGCAGCTAACCAACATCTTGCGCGACATCGTCGAGGACCGCGAACGTGGCCGCACCTACATTCCCGCCGAGGATCGGGAGCGCTTCGGCTGCCCCGATCTTGCCGTCGCCGGCGCGCGCGAGCTCGAGGCGCTGGTTCGGTTCGAGGCCGAGCGCGCCGCCGAGTGGTTCGACCGCGGCATGCGCCTGGTCGAGCTGCTCGACGTGCGCAGCGCCTCATGTGTGCAGGCGATGACCGGGATCTACCGGCGCATCCTCGATCGCATCCTCGAGGACCCCGGCCAGGTGATGCGCGGTCGCATCTCGCTCTCGCCACTGGAGAAGACATGGGTCGCCGCCCGCGGTCTCGTGGCCGCCGGCGGGGAGCATCTGCGATGAGCCGCGGCAGCGTCGTCGTGATCGGCGGTGGACTGGCGGGAATCACCGCGGCACTCGATTGTGCGCGTGAGGGCCTGGAGGTGACGCTGCTCGAGGCACGCGGGCGACTCGGCGGCGCGGCCTACTCGTTCGAGCGTGGTGGACTGACGGTCGACAACGGCCAGCATGTGTTCCTGCGCTGCTGCACGGCCTATCGCGAGCTGCTCGATCAGCTCGGCGCGGCCGACAAGGTCGTCCTGCAGCCACGCCTCGCGGTTCCGGTGCTGGCGCCCGGAGGCCGGCTCGGTTGGCTGCGGCGCTCGCAACTGCCGGCGCCGCTGCACCTCGCCGCATCGCTGCTGCGCTATCCCTACCTGGGGATGCGCGAGCGCCTCGCGCTCGCCTGGGCGATGCAGCGGCTGCGAGCCGTCGACATCGACGATCCTGCCAACGATGCGGTCTGCTTCGGTGACTGGCTGCGGCGCCAGCGCCAGACGCCGCGGGCGGTCGAGTCGATCTGGGAGCTGATCGTGCGTCCGACGGTGAATCTCACGGTCGACGATGCCTCGCTGGCGCAGGCCGCGCAGGTCTTTCAGGTCGGGCTCCTGAGCGACGCCGCCGCCGGAGACATCGGCTGGGCCGCCGTGCCGCTCGGTGAGATCCATGACGGCTGCGGCCGGGCCGCGCTCGAGCGCGCCGGTGTCAGCGTGCGTCTGCGCAGCACGGCACAGACGATCACGCGACAGGCTCTCGACGGCGGCCCGTCGGCCGGCTTGAGCTTCCGCGTCGAGGCCAGCGACGGTTTCAACGGCGTCGCCGACACCGTCGTCGTGGCACTCGCGCCACAGCAGGCTGAACAGATCCTGCCCTCGCAGCAGGGGCTCGCGCCCGATTGGCCCGCACGGCTCGGCAGCTCTCCGATCATCAACCTGCACGTCATCTATGACCGTGAGGTGCTCAGCCACCCATTCGCCGCGAGCGTCGATTCGCCGGTGCAGTGGGTATTTGATCGCACCGCGAGCTCCGGCCTGAGCGATGGCCAGTACCTCGCCGTGTCGCTGTCGGCCGCGGGCACCGAGCTGCACGCGACCGCCGAGGAGCTGCGCGACCGCTACCTGCCGGCGCTCGTCGAGCTGCTGCCGGGTGCCGCGAGCGCCGCGGTCAGAGAGTTCTTCGTCACGCGTGAACACGCGGCTACGTTCCGGGCCGCACCCGGTGTGCGGGCGTCGCGGCCGGGGACGCAAACCGATGTCCCCGGTTTGTTCCTTGCCGGCGCATGGACCGACACCGGCTGGCCTGCGACGATGGAGGGCGCCGTGCGCAGCGGTCATGCTGCGGCGAGCGAGGTGACCGCTTTGATCGCGAGTATCTCGCGAGAGCCCGCGCGGGCGGCGGTTGAGGTCTGAGAGCGGGACAAACGGTAAACAACAGTCAGATGAGCACTGCATTGGCACCGACTCAGCAGTCCGATATGCCGGAAGGGGAGGCCCTGTCCGATGAGGTTGTCGTCCTCGCGCCGCTGGCGCTGGAGGCGCGCGCGATCCGCAGCGGCGCCCCCTGGGCCGATGTGCGGCGCATCGGAATGGGTCCACGGCGCGCTGCCCGCTCGGCGCGGCGCCATGATCTCAGCGGCAACCGCCCGATTCTGATCGCCGGCTTCTGCGGCGCGCTCGACCCAACGCTGCAGCCGGGTGACGTCGTGCTCGCCACCGAGCTCCAGGGGCCCACCGCGACGAGTGTCTGCGACGACCCCACGATCCTCGCCGGCGTGCTGCGCCGCGGTGGCCTGCGCGTGCACGTCGGGCCGATCGCCTCGAGCGAACGGCTGGTCAGAGGCGGGCGACGCCAGACGCTCTCGCTTGGCGGCGCGCTCGCGGTCGACATGGAGTCTGCGTGGCTGGTGCCGGCGGCACGCCGGCGGCCGCTGGTGACGATGCGGGTGGTCCTGGACACGAGCCGTCGTGAGCTGCACCGGCCGTTGCAGACGCTGACCGGCACCGCGACGGCATACCGGACGCTGCGTCGCGCGTGCTCACTGGTGCAGGAATGGGCCGAGTCGCTCGCCTCGCGTGAGGTCGTGCTGGCTTCGCCGCGTGCCTCGTGCGCGGGGGTCGAGCGCGCGATCGAGATCGTCGAGCGGACGCTCGAGGACCGCGGGGCGCCGATCTACGTGCGCAAGCAGATCGTCCACAACGTGCACGTCGTGCGCGCGCTCGAAGAGCGCGGCGCGATCTTCGTCGATGAGCTCGACGAGGTCCCAGCGGGCCAGACCGTGATCTTCTCGGCCCACGGTGTTTCGCCGGCGGTCCGCCGGGAGGCCCGCGCGCGGGAGCTCGATGTGATCGACGCGACCTGTCCGCTGGTCGCGAAGGTCCATGCCGAGGCGCGGCGGTTTGCGGCTTCGGGCTTTGACATCGTGCTTGTCGGGCACGAGGGCCACGAGGAGGTCGAGGGCACCTTCGGGGAGGCACCCGAGCGCATCCAGATCGTCGCCACGCCCGATGAGGTCGCCGATCTGCGGGTCGCGGATCCACAGCGTGTCGCCTACCTCAGCCAGACGACGCTGGCCGTCGACGAGACCGACGAGGTCGTCAACGTGCTGCGGGAGCGATTCCCGGACGCCGTTGGCCCGGCCTCGAGCGACATCTGTTACGCGACCCAGAACCGCCAGGACGCGGTGCGCGCGCTCGCGCGCGACTGCGACCTGATCCTCGTGGTCGGCTCCGCGAACTCATCGAACTCGAAGCGGCTGGTCGAGGTCGCCGAGCGCAGCGGCTGCCGCGCGCAGCTGATCGACGACGCCACGCAGATCCCGCCCGCGATCCTTCAGGGCGCGCGGCGGATCGGCGTGACCGCCGGGGCGTCGGCGCCGGAGGCGCTGGTCGAACAGGTGCTCGGCGCGCTGCGAGGCCTGGGGGAGGTCACGGTCAGCGAGCGCAACGTCGCAATCGAGACAATGCAGTTCAAGCTACCGCCGGAGGTCAGAGGCCCGTCAGAGGCCGCCGACGCCGGATCAGAGTCGAACACAGACGAAGGAGCCCGCTGACATGGCCGTGCAACTGAGACAGGCCGCCCGGATGGGCGCCTACCTGATGAAGCAGCGCCTGAGCGGCAACGAGAAGTACCCGCTGATTGTGGAACTCGAGCCGCTGTTCCAGTGCAACCTCGCGTGTGAGGGTTGTGGCAAGATCCAGCACCCCGAGCACGAACTGCGCCGGCGCATGCCGGTCGACCAGGCCGTCAACGCGGTGCTCGAGTGCGGCGCCCCGATGGTGTCGATCGCAGGCGGCGAGCCGCTGATCCACCCCGAGATCGATGAGATCGTGCGCCAGCTCGTCAAGCGCAAGAAGTTCGTCTACCTGTGCACCAACGCACTGCTGCTGGAGAAGAAGCTCGATCTGTTCACGCCGTCGCCCTACTTCTCGTGGGCCGTGCATATCGACGGCCTGCAGGAGCGCCACGACGCATCGGTGGCCCGCAAGGGCGTGTTCGACAAGGCGGTCGCCGCGATCAAGGCGGCCAAGGCCAAGGGCTTCCGCGTCACCACCAACACGACCTTCTTCACGCACGATTCGCCGGAGACCGTGCGTTCGGTCCTGGACTTCCTCAACGACGAGCTCGAGGTCGACCAGATGATGATCTCGCCCGCCTACGCCTACGAGAAGGCACCGGACCAGGAGCACTTCCTCGGTGTGCGCCAGACGCGTGAGCTGTTCAAGGCCGCGTTCGCCGACGGCCGCCGCAAGAAGTGGCGGCTCAACCACTCGCCGCTGTTCCTTGACTTCCTCGAGGGCAAGGAGGACTTCCAGTGCACGCCGTGGGGGATCCCGAGCTACTCGCTGTTCGGCTGGCAGCGGCCGTGCTACCTGATGGGCGACGGCTACACCACCACCTACAAGGAACTGCTCGAGACCACCGACTGGGACCAGTACGGGCGTGGCAACGACCCACGCTGTGACAACTGCATGGCGCACTGCGGTTACGAGCCGACGGCGGTCGTGGCATCGACGCAGTCGCTGAAGCAGTCGCTGCGGGCGCTCGTGCAGTCCTGACGGCAGCGGCCAGGCCCTGGCGCGGGTAGCGTCGCAGCGTGCGCGGATTGTTCAACGACCAGCCGTGGTTATCGACGATCTTCGCCGCGCTGCTGGCAGCTGTGGCGGTCATTCTGATCGCGCACGCGACCGGGGCTGACGCCATCGGCAGGGCGTTTGACGACGTCGACCCGGGCTGGATCGCGCTGGTCGCGGTTGCCGAGCTGATCACCTATCCGGCCTACGTGGTGGCCTACCGGGCGGTGGCGGTGATCCACGGCCACGCCCCGCTGTCGCTGCCGATCGTCTCGCGGATCGTGGTCGCCGGATTCGGGCCGTTCGCACTCGACGGCGGCTTTGGCGTCGACAAGCGGATGCTTCAGGCGATCGACGAGGACGACCGCAGCGCGCGGGTGCGCGTGATGGCGCTTGGTACGTTCGAGTGGGCGATTCTCGCGCCGACCGCCTGTATCACCGCGATCGTGTTGCTCGCCGAACACGCGAACATCATGCCGTCGTTGCTGTGGCCGTGGGCGCTGGCGGTGCCTCCCGCCAGCGCGCTGGCGCTGTGGGCGAGCACACCGCGGCGCTCGCAGTGGATCGCGGCGCGTGGCGGTGACCGCCTCGATCTGCTCGTGCAGATGCTCGAGGGCATCGACGGCGTGCGTTGCATGGTCACCCAGGATCCGCTGCGCAAGGTCGGCGCCTGGATCGGGATCTCGCTGTACTGGGCCGCCGATATCGTCGCGCTGTGGGCGGCGCTGCGCACCTTCGGCATCGATCTCAG
The DNA here is from genome assembly GCA_036269095.1 of Solirubrobacteraceae bacterium. Classification (GTDB taxonomy): domain Bacteria; phylum Actinomycetota; class Thermoleophilia; order Solirubrobacterales; family Solirubrobacteraceae; genus Palsa-465. The sequence goes on along the minus strand of DATASU010000030.1, from coordinate 11,111 downwards.
CGTCGGCAAGCTGATCATCGCCTATGCGACGGGCTACGCCGCGACCCGCAGGTCGCTGCCGCTCGGTGGCGCGGGCGCGACCGAGGCGTTGATGACCTACGCGCTCTACTGGGTACGCGAGCCGCTGGCGCCCGCGCTTGCGGCGGTGATGCTCTACCGGCTGTTCAACTTCCTGCTGATCGCCGCGCCGGCGGTGATCGCGCACCGCCAGCTGCCGCGCCTGATCAGCCGCGCCGCGGCCGCTTCGAAACGGGCGCCGGGGCGCCGCTCGCAGCGACCGCCCTCGTAATTCGGGCCGTCTGGCTCAGCGCGGCTGCGCGCGGTGACGGCGTCGGTGACCAGACCGTCGGCTGCGCCGGACCTCGAGTCGCAGCTGCAGGATCCGCGCCGTGCCCGCGAGCAGGGTCACGGCTGCGCCGACGACCGCCGCGATCAGCAGTGCGAGCGCCAGCGAGATGTGACCTCGGGCACCGAGGAACGAGATCGTGACCGAGCGTGAGTTCTCGGCGATGAAGATGATCAGCAATGCCAGCAGCACCGTGCCCGCGGCAACCGCGATCCAGACGCGGCCCGCGTTGGTCGGCTTCGGGGCGTGCGACCCGGTGTGCTCGTCGGCCGGGTGCGGTTCGGTGATCGCCGTCGCCAGCGGGTCTGTCTCATGCGCGCCGACGCCGGGGGCCGAGCGCGTCGGATCGCCACCGGGAGTGGGCTCGCGTTCGAGGTCGTGAGTCATGTCTGCGAGCTACCCGCGCGCTGCGCGGGTGAACCGGCTCTGCTGAAGCCCGCGGCGTCGGCTCAGCGGTTGCCCGAGAGGATGTCCCAGGCGCGCATCAGCCTCTGGCGACGGAACTCCGATTGCGACTCGGCAGGGTCGTCGCGCATCACAGCCGGGTTGGGCGAGGGCTTCGGCAGATCGGCGCAGCTCTCGCCGTCGAGCTTGAGCACCACGCCGTGCTCGAAGATCTCCTCGACGTCGTCGGCGTCGGCAAACCGGTGCTCGGTGCCGAGCACGTGCTCGCCGATGATGATCCCGTCGAAGACGTCCTCGTCCTCAGCGCCGAGGACGTGGTGGACCTTTCCGATCCGCGCGCCATCGCTGCTGTAGACGGGGGTTCCTGCGCTCAGCGCCAGATATGAGGAAGGTTCACCGAGGTCCATGCCGGGAGCTTATCCGCTGGGCTGCCGGCTGACGAAACAGGCCCCGCCGAAGCGGGGCCTGCGCGCTGTCAACGGAGTTGGATTCCGCCTGCTATCCCAGCGATGGTGTCGCGTTCTGCGCGAGCTGCAGCGCCTGCTGCGGGAACCATGCGCCCGCGGCGGGATCGGTCACCAGTGTTCCCGTCTCTACGCTCCACAGCGGATCGAACGTCGACCAGGCGGTGCTCGTGCTCTTCGGCCAGCCGGCGATCGCCGGCGTGTCGCCGCCACCGGCACCAGCGCTCGTGTAGTTCTGCCAGGAGCGCACGCCTCCGGCGATGTCGCACTGCCCGTCGGACTGCCCGGGCGTCTTGACCCACAGATAGGCGTCCAGCAGCGAGCTGCCCGCCGGTAGGTAGCTGTCGAGCGAGTTGATGGCCGCGCTGGTGTTGGCGGTCGGTCGCGTGCCGAGCGCCGAGCCAGGCGGGTTACACCAGTTGCCGCCCTGCAGCGTTGAGATCACGCTCGACGGCTGGTCATACGGTGCCGCGGCGTAGGTCTGCATGTCGTTGGGCCCAACGCCATCGCGGCTGGTGTCGACGACGAAGTGGGTCGTCGGCTTTGTGGTACCGAGCAGCGACGCGTAATTCGAGTCGATCCCGGCGGTGTTCAGCGCCGCGTTGCTCTGCGTCTCGCTCCAGACCCCGTAGGGGCTCATCGCGGTGCCGGTCCAGTTGTTCGCCGGTCCGCCGTTCCAGTACTGGTTCGGGCAGGAGTTGAACGCGCCGCTTGGATTGTTGTCTGCCGAGGTCAGCGACGCCGTGTAGCCCAGCGCCGAGCTCCGCGTCTCGCCACTGAGCTGTGTCGCGTAGGCGACGCACGACGACACCCAGCTGCCGTAATAGTCATTGTTGGTCGCGTACTGGTAGTTGGACACGTCCAGGAAGAACCCCTGCGCCTGCTGGACATCTGCGGCGACCAGTACCTCGGCGATGTTCCCGACCGCCTGCCACGCACTGTGTCCGCCGTCGAGGTAGACGCTGATGTTGGGATCGCCCTCGAGCGTCTTGACGCCGTAGGCGACATCACCGATCCGGGTCGCGTTGGTGATGTTCGGGAACGCGGTGTTGTAGCTGCTGCCGCAGTACCCGGGGAGGTTGGCGAGGGCGTCGGGCTCGAGCAGCACGACCGCCTTGGCGTTACCCAACGCGCTCTTCAGGGAGTTGATCCAGGCGTCGTATGCAGCGTCGGATGGAGCGCCGCCGGCCGAGTACTGCGAACAGTCGCGACCCGGGATGTTGTACGCGACGAAGACTGGAACCGAGCGCTCCAGTTGCGCGCCGAGCAGTGCCTGGCGCACCTGTCGGGCGACGTCGTCATCGGCCTCACGCTCGCCGGCCGCACCCTTGGCCGCCTCGGCCTGGGTCTCGCCGTCGAGCCAGACAGCGGAAGGCACCAGCTCCATCCTTGCGATCAGCCCGGCGTTCTGGGCCTGTCGGTGCTCCAACAGGCTCGCGATCTGCTGGATCGCGCCCGACGCCGGAGGCGGGATGTAGAAGCGGCTGGCTGCCGACAGTCCGTGCCCGCCTGGGGCGTTTGAGTGCGGCCCGCCGGCGGATGCAGCGGCCGGGGCCGCGGCGACCAGCGCCGACGCGACCGCAACGCTCACCGCGCCTAGGGCCGCTCTTGCGATTGGCAACCGCTTCCACGGGCGCCGCCGGGAAACGACCCCGGGCGTGACTGAGTACATGCTGCCTCCCTCGAGTTGTTCCGGAAAATTCCGGAAAGTTCCGGACGAGATCCTACGCGCGGGCCGGCGCGTGTGTCAACGCCGGCCGCAGGCGCCGATCACAGCCGCCTGATCACAGTCGCCCGAGCGCAGGCGCCGAGCGCAGGCGTCGATCGCAGGAAGCGATCAGCCGTGGGGAGGTGCCGACACGGAGGAGCGCGTGATCAGCCGCGTCGCCAGCTCCACGTGCAGCGGCTCGGACCACTGCTCGGCCATCAGCCGGAACAGCAGGTCGACTGCCATGCGTCCGAGCTCCTTGAGCGGCTGGCGCACGGTTGTCAGCGGTGGGTATGCGATCTCCGCCTCGACCGTGTCGTCGAAGCCGACAACCGAGAGGTCCTCCGGGATCGAAAGGCCACGAGCGCGGGCAGCGCTCAATGCCCCGATCGCCATGCTGTCGTTGAACGCGAGGATCGCCGTGGGTGGTTCCGATAGGTCGAGCAGTCGATGCGCGCCGGCGGCTCCGCCGGCGATCAGATAGTCACCTTCGACCTCGAGCACAGCATCGGGCATGATGCCGGCCGCCACCTGTGCCGAGTGGTAGCCCATCAGCCGGCGCCTCGTTGCGAGACCCGATGTCGGCCCCGTGATCGCCCCGATCCGGCGGTGTCCCAGCTCGAGCAGGTGCGCTGTGGCCTGATATGCGCCGGAGGTGTTTGCGGCCGATACGACCGGAATGTCCTCGTCAAGCTCGTGCAGAGGATCGACGACCACGAAGTGAAAGCCCTGTTGCTTGAGCGCTCGCAGCTCCTCGGGCGACTCCTCGGGCAACACCAGCACGGCGCCATGTGTCTCGCCGCGAACGAGCTCCTCGATCAGCGTGGCCTCGTAGTTGTGCTGATGACCGGTGGGACAGACGAGCGCGCGCATGTCGCGCTCGGAGAGCGCCTCGACGGCGCCGGCGAGAATGGTCGCAAAGTAGGTGGGAGCCGAGTAGGGCATCGTCACACCGACGATGCCGGTCCAGTGTGCGCCGTTGACGGTCCGCTGCCGGGAGCGCGGGCGCGAGCGCGTTCCGTAGCCGTGCGTCTTTGCGACCCGCTGCACGGCGAGTCGCGTCTCGTCGGATACATCGGCGCGGCCGTTGAGCGCGCGCGAAGCCGTCGCAACCGATACCCCCGCCAGCTCGGCCACCTGGCGAATCGTGATCCGTCCACGTCCTCTGGAGCTGTCCCCAACCTCTGGCACGGACCCCATTCAACCAGTTGCCCGAGGGGGCTCGTGATCGACGGACCGGCCCGGATAGCAAACGGGGGAGCCCGTGCGGGCTCCCCCGTTGCGGAGAGAGAGGAGGTGAGGGGTGCTGATCCCTAAATCGGATGCGGCTGGCGAGGCTTTAGCGGCGGTTGCCTCGGCGTGACCTTGGCGGCGGCCTTACGCACCATCGACAGCGGCGCCGCGATGTCCTCCAGCGACCTGCCCTCGGCGTCGACCGCGAGGATCGCGGCGATGACACCGCCGAGAATCATCGCCCCGGCGCCGATCAGGTAGCCCACGAACAGCTTGTTGGGGTCCTGGCCCTTGCCGATCAGGCTGCCGAACAGGTGGGTCCCGAGGAATCCGAAGCACTGCGCGATCGCGAAGAAGACCGCGATCGCCTGCGCGCGCACCTCGAGCGGAAAGACCTCACTTGCCGTCAGGTATCCGGCGCTCGCGCCGGCGGAGGCGAAGAAGAAGATCACGACCCAGGCGATCGTCTGGGTGGTGGCATTGAGATCGCCCTGCTTGAACAGGAACGCCGAGATGACGAGCAGGATCCCGGAGAGGATGTATGTGCCGGAGATCATGCGCCTGCGGCCAACCGAGTCGAACAGGCGCCCGATCGTCAGCGGGCCGAGCAGGTTGCCGGCAGCGAACGCGAAAAAGTAGTAGGCGGTGTCGGCCTGCCCGACGTGGAAGAAGTACTTGAGTACGAGCGCGTAGGTGAAGAAGATCGCGTTGTAGAGGAACGACTGCGTGATCATCAACGCCGCCGTGAGCGTCGAGCGGCCCGGGTACTGCTGGAACAGTGCGTGCAGCAGCGCGACGTAGCTGATGTGTTCGGTCGCACGGACCTCGATCGACTGATCGTCGGGGACGGGCTCGAGCTTGACGCCCGTACTCGCTTGAACCTCCTGCTCGATCCGGGCGATGCCGGCCTCGGCCTCCTCCTCGCGCCCATGCATCAGCTGCCAGCGTGGGCTCTCGGGCAGATTGCGGCGCACGTAGATGATCACCAGGCCGAGCACCGGGCCGACGAGGAAGGCGAACCGCCAGCCGAGGTCCGGGGCGAGCTTGTTCAGCACGAACAGCGTCGCCGCGGTTCCGATCAGCGCGCCGCCCCAGTAGGTGCCGTTGACGCCGATGTCGATGCGGCCGCGGTAGCGCGCCGGGATCATCTCGTCGATCGCGGAGTTGATTGCCGCGTACTCGCCGCCGATGCCGGCGCCGGCGAGTATGCGCGTCGCGTAGAGGAACACGACCCAGCCACCGCCCGCCTGGGTCACGGCGGTCAGGCCGCTGCCGATCAGGTACACGCCGAGCGTGACCATGAACAGGTTCTTGCGGCCGAGCGAATCGGACAGCCGGCCGAACACCAGCGCACCGATCACCTGCCCGATCAGGTAGTAGGTCGCGATGTCCGCGGCCTGGCTGGTGGACAGCGCGAGCGTGCCCTTGTCGGTGAACACGGCGCTCAGGTTCGCCGCGACTGTGATCTCGAGCCCGTCCAGGATCCAGGCGACTCCCAGCGCCATGACCATCCGCGTGTGGAACTTCGACCATGGCAGCCGGTCGAGCCGGGCGGGGATCGAGCTGGTGATCACCTTCTCTGTATTGACAATTGCGCTCATCGACGCCTCCTGAGGGACTAAATCCGCGCTAAACCTGTTGGTCGTACGGGTCTACCCAGATTTGCGGCAAACAGCTCACAGAGGCGGTGTTGATGCAGGAGACGGTGAACATCTACGAGGCGGCGATCGACGGCCGCACCGATCTCGGCGCGCTGAGCGGATCAACCAGGTTGGCGGCCTTTCTGTATGAGATGCCGCCCGGCGCGGCGATGTGTCCCTACCACTACGAATACGTCGAGGAGTGGATGCTGGTGGTCGCGGGTGAGGCGTCGGTACGCACCCCCGAGGGCGAGCGCAGGGTCGCCGCGGGTGAGCTCGTGCGCTTCGAGGCGGGAGCCGCCGGCGCCCACAAGGTCGCCAATCGCGGCGACGCCAGCTGCCGCGTGATGCTTTTCTCCGAGGCACGCGCACCGGCCGTCTCGGTCTATCCGGACAGCAACAAGATCGGTGTCTGGCCGGCCGGTGATGACACCGACAACGACCTGCTGTTCGTGCGCGACACCGCGGTTCCCTGGTCACATGGGGAGGACGGGTGGGACCGGGCGTGAGCGAGCTCGAGATCCGCCGCGGCCGCAGCTCCGACGGCGCTGGAGTGCTGGCGCTCTGGGATACGGCGATCGAGTGGCTGGCCCAGCGGGGCCAGCCCGAACAGTGGGGCACCGAGCCCGCCTCGTCACGTGCGCGGACGCGGGAGATGGTGGCCGAGTGGGTTGCCGGCGACGGTCTGCGGATCGCGGAACTCGACGGGGTCGCGGTCGGCGCGAGCGTGATCACGCCGACGGGGATGGCACACGTGCCGCCCACCCCGTCGTCCGAGACCTACCTGATGTTCCTGATCAGCGAGCGCGGGCACGCGGGGCGGGGCATCGGCGCCGCGCTGGTCCGGCGTGCCGCCGATGAGGCGCGCGCGGCCGGCTCGGAGGTGCTGCGCGTCGACTGCTGGGCCGGCGCTCCGGCGCTCGTGGCCTGGTACGAGCGTCAGGGCTTCGTCCGCTCCGACACCTTCGTCGTCGAGGTTCGAGGCGAGTGGCATGGCCAGGTCTTTGAGATGCCGCTCTGAGCCGTCGGGGCCTCGGCCTCTGTAGGCTCTTTGGCTATGCCACTCGAAGGTGAGTACTCAGCGCCGGATCCCGCCGGCTGGGTTCGGGAGCAGATCGAGACCTGGGAGCGCTCCGGCGGCACCGAGGGAACGACGCTGCGCGACACCGGCCTGCCGATCGTGATCGTCGTCAACCGCGGCGTGCAGAGCGGTCAGCTGCGGCGCACCCCGCTGATGCGTGTAGAGCACGAGGGCAGCTACCTCGCCGTCGGCTCCAAGGGCGGCGCTCCGAAGAACCCCGCCTGGGTTGCGAACCTGCGTGCCGACCCGCAGGTTGAGGTCTGGGACGGGCCCGCGCGTGGTGACTTCAGCGCGCGTGAGATCGAGGGCGACGAGCGCGCCGCCTGGTGGGAGCGTGCCGTCGCGGCGTTCCCGAACTACGCCGAGTACCAGCAGAAGACCGACAGGCTGATCCCGGTCTTCGTGCTCGAGCCGGCCTGACTCAGCGGCGTCGGGCTTACGGCCTTGGTCCAGCGGCTGCATGGCGACGGTCGCCAGTGCTGCGGCTGGCTGGCCGGCGTTGACGCGTCGATCGGATCGATCGGGCACCATCTCTGTGGTGAACGCGGTCGACGCTGCAGAGCCACGCACGATGCGGGGCCGGCCGCGCGACCGCTCGGAGACGTTGCGCTCCGCAGCGGTCGTCCTCGTTCTCGGTGTGCTCACGGTGGCGGTGTTCTACTTCCCGATCCGGCATCTCCAGGCGCACGACGCCAGCGCGCCGGCCGAGACGATGAAGTCGATGCGGATGTATCGCCTGAACGTGTTCTGGTCGTTCCCGCTGTTACAGGCTGCCGGTTTCGCTGCACTGATCTGGGCGTACCTCGGTCTCTGCCTCGGTCTTCTCGAGGCCGGGCCCACAGGACGGTGGCGATGGTTGCCGCTGAGCTCGGCTGCGCGCGTGCGACTGCATCGGCACATCTCGTTGCTCGTGCTCGGACTGATCCTCGTCCATGCCGTGGCCACCGCGTTCGATGCGATGGGCGACAACCTCCTCACTGCCTTCGTCCCCTGGGAGGAGGGCTACAAGCCCGTCGTCTTCTCGTTCGTGCTCGGCATCTTCGCGCTCTACCTCGCGCTGCTCGTGGGCCCCACCTACTACGTGCGACGCAGGATCGGCGTGAAGCGCTGGCAGATCGTCCACCGGCTCGCCGGGGTCGTCTACGTCCTCGCGCTCTGGCACACGCTGATCGTCGGCGACGATGTCGCCTACTACTCCTGGGTGCATCCACTGATCTGGCTGCTGCAGATTCCGCTGCTCGCGTTGTTCGTTCAGCGGTTGCTCGGGCAGGCACGCGTACTTCGCGCTCGTGAGGCCGCCCGTCTCGAGCTCGGCGAGGCGCTGTTGTCGCGCGCTCAGCTCACTCGTGCGACGTGCCTGACGCTTGCCGGCGTCGGTGCGCTGGCGATCGTCGGGGTCGTGGTGCTCGTCGCGACCGGCGCATATCAGAGCATCGTCGCCAGCAACGCCTTCTGAGCCTCAGCGGCCGCCGTTCCAGGCGAAGTGCTCGACCACGGTGTGGGGCTTCAGCCACACGTGCTGGTACTCGACGTGGCGGGCCTGATGCGGTGGGTCGATCCGCAGAGTCAGCGTGTAGCGCCCGGCGCCCGGCAGCTTGACGTCATTGCCGTAGTAGGGCCCTTCAAAGGCCGAGATCGTCGGCTGCATCGTGCCGCGGTAGACGACCTTGCCGGATCGGTCCTTGATGGTCGCCGACACCGGTGCGTAGGTCACCGCTTCGCCGGTGTAGCGGTCGTTGAGCATCACCATCATGTAGAAGCTCGAGCCCGCAGCCTGCTGGATGCTCTTGGTGGTGTCGTTGCCGCCGGCGATGTAGAGCGGCGTCGGAGTGGCCCGGCGGGTCTGAATTTTCATACCCTGCCAGTAGGCGGTACCCAGCACTCGCGATGGTGTGGCCTTCACGCCGTTGACCGCCACGTTGGTGTGAATCGCCATGCCGCTCATGCCGCTCATCGGTCCCGTCGAGCCGGCGCTCTTGCCGGAGCGGATAACGGTGGCGGTTGCGGTCTTGGCGCTCCAGCGGAAGCTCATCGTGACGGTGTGAGGCTTGAGCCACACGTTCTTGTACTCACGCGTCCGTGCCGAGATCGGAGTGCCGATCAGGATCGTCAGCTGGTACCGCCCAGATGCGAGGCGCGAGACGTTGTCGCCGTAGTGCGGTCCCATGTAGGCCGAGATCATCGGCCACTGTTGCGCGTCGTAGACCCTGTGGCCGGCGCTGTTGGTGATCGTCGCCCAGACGCTCCCCGAATAGGGCATCGGCTCACCCGTGTGCGCGTCGGACAGCATCACCATCAGGTGAAAGCTCGCGCCCTTCGGTGGATTGACGACCTGGGCCTGGTTCCCGGCAAACTGGATGAACCGGACCGGGGTTCGCGTCTGTGCCTGGATCTCCATGCCCTGCCAGTACCTGGTCGCCAACGTCTGCGTGGCAACGGGCGCGACACCATTGACCTCGGGGACCGTCGTCGAGTTCCCCGACCTGACGTTCATGCCCGCGGTATGCGTGCCGGTCGTGTTGCTGGCGTGGCCGGAGCCTCCCGACCCGGCATCGTGCATCGCGGAGTCACACATCACCGAGCCGTCCGACATCTTCATCGACCCGCCCACACAACCGCCGCCGGATTTGTCCGAGCCGCCACAGGCGGCGATCAGCAGCCCAGCCATCGCCGCCGCGAGCAGCACCGCCACAAGCCTCTGCGCACGCACCAGACCAACGGTAGCTGCGGAATGTGGGTCGCGCGGTGTCAGCTCTCGTCGACCGGGGCGAGGAGCCAAAACAGCGCCCTCGACACCTCGCTGCGCGCGTTTGATGCCCTCTGAGCGAAATGCGCGCTTCCGCCGGACAGCGAAAGCGCGCATTTGCAGCTACTTCATACATCGGGGAGACAGGATTTGAACCTGCGGCCGCCCGGCCCCCAGCCGGGTGCGCTACCAGACTGCGCCACTCCCCGTGGTCGGCTGATCATAGCCCGGCGCGGGCGATCGAAGCTGCTCGGCCGACACTGAAGAGCCGCGCCCGAGCGGCCGATAAGAGAGATATGTCCATCAGGGAAGACGTGTGCGCGCGCGCCGGTGACGCGTCGCTGTACGTGCTCGGCGAGCTCGCCGGTCGCCGCAAGGAGAGCTTCGAGCGCCACGCACGCCACTGCGAGGAGTGCGCCGACGAGGTCGTGATGCTGCGCCAGATCGAGAGCGCGGAGCCGTTGCTCGGCGCCGCGTACCTGCCTCCGGAGGAGGAGGACGATCCCGGGCGCAAGGCCCCGACGCCGACACTGAGCGTCGCCGCGGCCAACGCCCGCGCCGCACGACTTGCCGCTGAAAGGGCTGCTGCGATCGCCGAGGCAAACGGCGAAGCGCCGCCGAACCCACGGCCGGCACTGCGCACGATCCCCGGTGGGGCAGGGGCCCCGCCGCGAAATACCTGGAACGGCCTGATGGGCGGCCGCAGGCTGCTCAAGACGCCGATGCCGAGGTCCGCGATGATCAGCTTCCTCGCGCTCGGCGTGCTCGCGATCGCCACCGTTGCGATGACCAGCCGCGCCGCAAGCCTGCGTTACTTCCGTATCCAGGCCGGCTGGGCAAAGGGCGGCGCCGCGGTGAAGCTGATCGGCAACCAGCTCGAGCTGCTGGTCGAGGACATGCCGCGGCCGGCTGCCGGCACGGGCTATCAGGTCTGGGTCGTGGAGAGCGCGAGTAAGAAGCAGGTCCCGACGACCGCCTGGATCCATCTGAACCCGTTGCGCCAGGCGGGCGTCAACGTGCCCGGCAACTTCCACAACTGGGACGCGGTCGCGATCTACTCCGAACCGCTTACCGGCAGGGACACGGTGGGCCGCGCCGCTGTCGCCGTCGGCGACCTGCGCGGCGTCAAGTAACCGTCGGCGACCTGCCCGGCGTCAAGTAGCCGGCTGCGGCTCCGCGGCCTCATCAGCCGCGGATCGACCGGCGGCGGATCGATCGGCAGCGGGTTCAGGCGCGGGCATCCCGACCGATTCGGCCAGCCCGACCAGCGCGTCGGCCAGCTCGAGCGGTCGCTCGACCGGGACCATGTGCCCGGTGCGCTTGAGCAGCACGAACTCGGCCACCTGCGGCAGCGCCGACACCATGCGGCGCGCATGCACCGGCGGCGTGAGCCGGTCGCCATCACCGACGACCACCAGCGCCGGGACATTCACGCGCGCCAGCGCCGAGGACAGGTCGAGATCGCGCATCGTCACCGCGGCGGCGGCA
>DATASU010000029.1:0-3015 GCA_036269095.1 Solirubrobacteraceae bacterium | reverse complement strand
CCGAGGAGCTCAAGAGCCGTTTCCTGCCGCGCTGTGCGACGGGCGAGTGGTCGCCGGCGTTCGCGCTGTCCGAAGCCGAGGCCGGCTCTGACCCCGGGGCGATGATCACGACCGCGCGCCCAGACGGCGATGAGTGGGTGCTCAACGGCTCCAAGACCTGGATCACCAATGCCGGCATCGCCGACTTCTACTGTGTGTTTGCCGTGACCGACCGCGAGGCCGGCCACTCGCACGGGATCACCGCCTTCGTGGTCGAGGCCGATCGCCCCGGTTTCAGCGTCGGCAAGCTCGAGCACAAGCTGGGGATCCGCGCCTCGCCGACGGGCTCGCCGGCGTTCGACGACGTGCGCGTCCCGGCCGCCAACGTGATCGGCGAGGTCGGCAAGGGCTTCAAGGTCGCGATGAGCACGCTCGACCGTTCGCGGTTGGGTGTCGCCGCACAGGCGCTCGGGATCGCGCAGGGCGCGACTGACTACGCCGCCGCATACGCGCGCGAGCGCAGGGCGTTCGGACAGCCGATCAACGACTTCCAGGCGATCCAGTTCAAGCTCGCGGACATGGAGACCAAGTGCGCAGCGTCGCGCGAGCTGCTCTACCAGGCGTGCTGCAAGGTCGATCGCGGCGACGCCGACCTCGGCAAGTACTCGGCGATGGCCAAGCTGTTCTGCTCCGACGCGGCGATGGAGGTCACGGTCGAGGCGGTCCAGATTCTCGGCGGCTACGGCTTCGTCAAGGAGTACCCGGTCGAGCGGATGATGCGCGACGCCAAGATCACGCAGATCTACGAGGGCACGAACGAGATCCAGCGCCTGGTGATCGCGAGGACGCTGAGGTAGCGATGACGAGGGCGCCGACGAGCACGCGCAGGATCCTCCTCTCGGCGCTCGCTGCCCTGGTCTCAGGGTTCGGCATCTTCGCGCTGGCCACCGGCTTCGACGCGATCGGGCTGCTGCGCGTGGTCGAGGTCGGCTCGGTGGTCGTGCTCGGTGCGTCGATCATCACCGGCACGATCGTGCTGACGCTCGTGCATTTCGCCAACTGGCAGTCACCGGCGTCCGAGGACGACTTCGAGGCGCTGGTCCAGCGTGCCGAGCGGCTGGCGGTCGAGGATCCCTGGAGCGCCGACGAGTACGGCGACTTCGGCGATACCGAGGAGTACGACGCTGTCGAGCTCGACAGCGAGGAGGACTTCCGCGCGCTCGTGCGGTCGGCGATCGACGAGCTGCCGCTGGAGTTCCATCGCGCGCTCGAGCACGTGGCGGTCGTCGTCTCCGACGGCGGCGCCGCGGTACGCACCGGGCGCGGTCGCCGCGGGGCCTACGGGCTCTACCAGGGCGACACGATCGTCCACAACCACTTCCACGAGCGCATCGTGATCTTCCGCGACACGCTGATGCGCGACTTCGGGCACGACCCGGACCTGCTGCGCGAGCAGGTCACGCGCACGGTGCGCCATGAGCTCGCCCACCATCTCGGCTGGGACGAGCACGGGGTCAGCGACCTCGGGCTCTAGGCCTGTATCTGAGAAACAGCGTTCCGCTCTGCTCGAGCACGGCGGCGAGTTCGAGGGGCACGGGTACGTCCAGCGGTGGGTGGAGGGGAGCGGATATCAGCGCCGGTCCAGACGCTCCTCCGACGAGCATCGGCGCGAGCGTCAGGAACAGCTCGTCGACGAGCTGTGCGGCGAGCAGGGCGCCGAACAGCGTCGGGCCGCCCTCGCAGAGCACCGTCTGCACTCCGTGGTCGCTGCGGAGCGTGCGCAGGACGTGTGTGAGCTCTGCGTCTTCGCGCTCGAAGACGACGGTCCGCTCGGGGGCGTCGGCAAACAGCGGGATGTCGCGGTTCAGCCGGCCGCTGCGGCTGACGGTGACCGCCAGCGGCTCGGCGGGAAGACCGCTGGCGATCCGGCGCGCGCGGCGCTCCTGCGCGGGCAGCATCCGTTTGTAGTGCTCGGCGGCCAGCGTCCGGGGACCGACGAGCACCGCGTCCACGCGCTCACGCAACGCGTAGAACAGCTCGCGGTCGCCCGCACCCGAGAGCCTGCGCGACTGCTGATCGACGGTCGCGTGGCCGTCGACGCTCACGACGAAGTTGGCGATCACGTAGGGGCGGTCGGGCCGGGGCGCGCCGGGCCTCGTGCCGCCGCCACGCGGACCACCCAGATCCAACATATGTACATATGTGCATGCGTCGATATCTGGGCCTGCGGGGAGCAGCTGGCGGTAGCGAAGGGCTTCCACGGACGCGAACGGTAGCCTGCGGGCAATGGAATCCAATGTGTCGACGAAACCGGATCGCAACCTCGCGCTTGAACTCGTACGCGTGACCGAGGCCGCCGCGCTTGCCGCGGCGCGTCAGATCGGGCGCGGTGACAAAGAGGCCGCCGACCAGGCGGCCGTTGATGCGATGCGGCACGTGCTCGACACGGTGTCGATGGACGGCATCGTCGTGATCGGCGAAGGCGAGAAGGATGAGGCGCCGATGCTCTACAACGGCGAGCAGATCGGCGACGGTACGCCGCCGCTCGTCGACATTGCCGTCGACCCGCTCGAGGGCACGCGGCTGGCGGCGTCGGGGATGCCGAGTGCGCTGACGGTGATCGCGCTCGCCGAGCGCGGCGCGATGTTCGACCCGGGGCCATGCGTGTACATGGAGAAGCTCGCCGGCGGGCCCGACATCGTCGACCTGCTCGATCTCGAACGGCCGCTGCCGGAGACGCTCGAGCTGATCGCGGAGCGCCGTGGCAAGAGCATCCGCGACGTGATCGTGGTGATGCTCGATCGTCCGCGCCACCACGAGCAGATGGCCGCCGTGCGCGCGGCCGGAGCACGTACGCGCCTGATCGTCGACGGCGACGTCTCCGCGTCGCTGCTGGCGGTTTCCGACAACTCGCCGGTGGACGTCCTCTGGGGCATCGGCGGCACGCCCGAGGGTGTGATCTCCGCGTCGGCGATCAAGTGCCTCGGCGGGCAGCTCCTGGGCCGGCTGTGGCCACGCGACGACGATGAGCGCGCG
>DATASU010000028.1:0-22615 GCA_036269095.1 Solirubrobacteraceae bacterium | reverse complement strand
GTAGAGGTCGATGTGGTCGGTCTGCAGGCGCCGCAGGCTGGCCTCACAGCCGGTGATGATGTGGTGGCGCGAGAGCCCCCGGTCGTTGACGCCCTCGCCCATCGTCATCCGCACCTTGGTCGCGACCAGGAACTGATCGCGGCGGCCCGCGAGCACCTCCCCGACGATCTCCTCGGAGCGGCCGCCCGAGTAGACGTCGGCGGTGTCGATCAGATTGACCCCGGCGTCACGGCAGATGTCGATCTGGCGCCGCGCGCCCTCGACGTCGGTGCTGCCGACGTTGGCGAACTTGCCGTTGCCGCCGAAGGTCATGGTCCCCAGCGTCAGTGCCGAGACCTTCAGTCCCGAGCTTCCGAGCCGGCGATATTCCATGTGCCGTACCCTACCCGCGCCGGCGCCGGCGCGTCGCGCGCTGCCGGCTACGGACAAGATCTACGAAGCTCTGATGTCCGCAGATCCCGGGTGCCTCAGTCAACTTCGAGATACGTACGCGCAGGCAGCTGCGGGAACGGCGGCGTGGGCAGCGTCTGGTACCAGTAGGCGACGGACGCAATGTCGTCCTGCAGGTGGAAGAGGCCCTTGGGTCGATTGCCCAGCGCCTGCAGGGTGACGCGAATGTCCTGCTGGAAGCGGACCGGGTCGGTCACATGCCAGCGGTACATACCGAACCGCTGTTGTGAGCGGTAGAGCCCATCGGGCCGGATGACCTGATGCAGCCCTGCATACGGTGTACTGAATGTCTCGTATTGGTGCGTCTTCTGGTTCTCGAAGTTGTAGGAACCGCAGAAGTAATCCTCGGTGCCGGTGCCGCAGATCGTCGGCCACTGGTCGCCCTCGAGGTAGAACTTCACCTCGCCCTCGCCCCACCAGCCGTTGCTGTTCGATCCCCACGCGACGTAGGTGCCGACGTAGTTGCCCGCTCCCGACACACCATCGAGGACGGTGTAAACCTGCCTGTACGGCAGCGGGTTCGAGCGCCGGAACTGTGCGTGCAGGTAGAGCGTGTCTTCGGGCACGTCACAGAGCTCGTAGTTGATCTGGTAGTAGACGACGATCCCCTCGTCGGCGATGTTCGTCAGCGTGAAGCGAGCACGCTTGCGGAACGGCATCTCCCAGTAGCAGTTGAACGCGTTGCCGGGGTTGACGCAGACGGCGAGTGAGGACAGCGGTGCGTACTCGCCCCATCCCATCGCGAAGAAGTCTCCGAGTGGGCACTCGATCGACGGCTGTTCCTGGTCATCCCAGTAGACGCGCAGGATCGCGAAGCGCCAGTTGCCGGTCGGCGTCAGCCAGATCTGCGTGATCGCGCCTGGGCCCTCGATGTCCGCGAGCGTGATCGTCTCGCCGGGGTCGGCCGCCACGTTCGGCGAGACCTTCCAGCCTTGTCCGAGATCATGCTGGGCGGCCGTGTCCGGGTCGAGCGCGGCCGCGGCGTTCCGATGCATCTTCTCGATCTGCGGGAGCCGGTCGGCGAACGTCGCCATGCCGCCCTTGCCCTTCTCGCCGGTGGGGTTCTCCGGACTCACCGAGCGCGACTGTGCGTTTGAACGCTGGGTCAGCCCGCTCATCGGCGTGTGCGGCGTCATGCGACGCGCTCGCCCGTTTCGGTGTCGAAGATGTGAGCGGCATCGAGGCGCGGCTCGACGAGGATCGTCTGACCGGCGGTGACGTCGCTGCGGCCCTCGAGTCGTGCCACGAACGGCCGGTCGCGTCCCGGTTGGTCTCCGGGGACGCTCCCGTATGCGTAGGCGTCGGCTCCGATCTCCTCGACGAGCGTGACCAGGAGCGGGATGCCGTTGCCGTTTGCAGCCGGGCCGATTGACTCCGGCCGCAGTCCGATCGTGACCTCCGACTTGCCCGACGCGTTCACGAGCAGGGCACGCGGAAGCGCGACCGTAACGCCTCCGAGCTCAACGCCGTCGAGGGTGAGCGGAGCGCGTCGCAGGTTCATCGCGGGGGATCCGATGAACCCGGCGACGAACACGTTCGCGGGGCGGTCGTAGAGGTTGCGCGGGGTGTCGACCTGCTGCAGCTGACCGTCGCGCAGTACCGCCACGCGATGGCCCATCGTCATCGCCTCGACCTGGTCGTGGGTGACGTAGATCGTGGTGGTGCCGAGCCGCTGCTGCAGCGCGGCGATGTTGGCTCGCGTCTCCACGCGCAGCATGGCGTCGAGGTTGGAGAGCGGCTCGTCCATCAGGAACACGCTCGGCTCCCGCACGATCGCGCGGCCCATCGCGACGCGCTGGCGCTGACCGCCGGAGAGCGCCTTCGGCTTGCGGTCGAGCAGGCCCCCGAGGTCGAGCAGCATCGCCGCGTCGTGCACTCGGCGCTCACGCTCAGCCTTGTCGATCCCGCGCCGCTTGAGCGCAAAGCCCATGTTCTCGGCGACGGTCATGTGTGGATAGAGCGCGTAGTTCTGGAACACCATCGCGATGTCCCTGTCCTTGGGCCCAAGGTAGGAGACGTCCTGGTCGCCGATGAAGATCTGGCCTGAGTCGATGTCCTCGAGGCCGGCGAGCATCCTCAGTGCGGTCGATTTGCCGGAACCGGACGGTCCGACCAGGACCATGAACTCGCCGTCTGCGATGTCTAGGTTGAGCTTGTTGACGGCTGCGACGTCGTTGCCCGAGTAGTACCGGGTCGAGTTGAGGTAGCGGACAGACGTCATCGGGGGTCACCAGCTCCATTCGTGACGGGTTCAACGAGTGTGTTTCGGCGCGGAGCGCCGATCAAATTGCGAAGCCAGGCGATCTTGAGCACCTCGTGAAGCTCTCCGCCTCCGTCGTGCTCGTTGTAGGCGTACTCGGCGATCTCTTTGGCGCCGCCGTAGGCGTTATAGGCGGCGAAGACGGTCGACGGCGGGCAGATGGTGTCCATCATTCCGACCGAGAAGAGCGCGGGAGCTGTCGCGCGCTGAGCGAGCAGCGCGACGTCGAAGTAGGCGAGTGTCTGGAACACCTCTTCGATCCGGTCGCGATGCACCTTCAGGAAGTGGCTGACCTCGTTGTAGGGCTCGGTGTCGACAAGCTCGGTCGCCCGCCGCATGTCGGACAAGAACGGGACCTCTGGTATCGCGGCGGCGAGGTCGCCGCGCAGCGCCGTGACGGCCAGCGCGAGGCCACCGCCCTGGCTGATTCCAGTGACGGCGACCCGCTCGGGATCGACGTTCGGGTGCGATCGGGCGGCGTCGACCGCACGTACCGCGTCGATGTAGAGACGCCGGTAGTAGTACTCGTCGCGGCTCAGGATCCCACGGGTCAGGAAGCCGGGATAGGCGTTCTCGCCTGCGTTGGGATCCGGGGTATGTCCCGTCGACCAGGCCGCACCCTGGCCACGCGTGTCCATGACGAAGTGTGCGAAGCCCGAGGCGGCCCAGAAGACGTGCTGGTGTGCGTAGCCGCGACCACCTCCATAGCCGAGGTACTCGACGACGCAGGGAAGCTCGCCATCCGGCCGGTTGGCCGGGAGGTGCAGCCAGCCGCGTATCTCATCGCCGCCGTATCCGCGAAACGAGACATCGAGCGTCTCGATCGTGGTGAGGATCGACGTCGCCGCCCGGAACGAGGCCTCAATGGAGTGGCAGTTGCCGGCGAGCGTCGCCGCCCAGAAAGCATCGAGGTCCGGGGGCGCTGTCAGCGCAGTCACGTGCCGGCGCAGCCGTTCCGGGGGTAGGTCAAACATCGGCATGGATTGCTCCTCGTGGTTGGGCCGCGAGCTCGTCGAGCAGCCCTCGGGTAGCCGGGTAGAGCTCGAGGTAGGCGGCGAAGCGGCGCTCATAGTCTGAGACCAGTTCGGCGCGCGGCTCGATCACCTCTCTGATCTTCGTCCAGTCGGCTTCGTCGTCGACCATTCCGATCGCGGCCGCCGCAAGCAGGGCATCCCCGTAGCTGGCGCCGATCGTCTGCTCAGGGACGTACTGGCTGTGACCGGTGATGTCGGAGACGAGCTGCGCCCAGAGTCGGCTCTTGGTTCCGCCTCCGGCGACCGTGATCCGCCAGCTCGGAGCCTCGGCCTCAGCTCGGCCCGCGCGATCGAACTCCTCGAGCACGTGGCGCACGCTGAACGCCGTGCCCTCGTAGATCGCCCGCATCATTTGCGCCGGGCCGTGGCCGAGCCGAAGCCCGAGTGCGACTCCGCGCGCGCCGGGATCGAACAGTGGGCTTCGCTCACCGGAGAAGTAGGGGAGCAGCAACAGGCCCTCAGCGCCAGGCTCGACCTCGGCGGCTTGCGCGGCAAGCTCCTCAATCGGCTGCCCCGTCAGGTCGCTGAGCCAGTTCGTCAGCAGTCCCGAGGTTGCCATCCCGGCCGCGAATGTCTCGCCGCCTTCTCGCAGGCCCTCGGTGCGCCAGAGACCGGGATGCCGCCCGCCAGGTGGGACCGGGGCGATCAGGAACATCGTCGAGCCGTACATGAGCAGCATCTCGCCGGGACGGCGGACGCCGACGCTGTGCGCTTCGGCCCACGCGTCGATCGTGCCGCCGAGGATCGGCGTGCCGACGGGAAGCCCGGTTGCCGCAGCGCCGGAATCGTGTAGCGCGCCGCATATCTCGTTTGACCAGACCAGCCGCGGGAGTGGCAGGTCGCCCAGGACCGACTCAGCCCAGTCCGACGCCCAGCCGCCGGCTTCGAGGTCGTAGAGCGGGCTGAACTGGCTCGCGCTGTGATGGTCGAGGATGTACTCGCCCGTCAGCCGCCCGATCAGAAAGGACGAGGCGCTGTAGAACCCGGCGGCCCTGCTCCAGCGCTCCGGCTCGTTCTCGCGCAGCCAGGCCAGCTTCGCGCCGGCCGCCTGACTCGTCAGTCGCGAGCCTCCGCGAGCCAGGATCGCGTCCTCGCCGAGCTCCCGGTTAAGACGATCGATCTGGGCCTCCGCTCTGGTGTCGATGCCGTACAGGATCGCGGTGCGAAGCGGTTGCATCGAGCGATCGCACGTGAGCACGCACGGACCGAGCCCGCTGATCGCAAGCGCTGCGACGTGCAGTCCGTCGACGGTGAGCCGTGCGCCCAAGTCGCGAAGAACGCCGCATGCCTCGTTCCACCAGATCGCCTCCGCATCCTGCTCGACCCATCCAGGTGCGGGGAGCAGGACGTCGTGGGCCGCCGTGACCTGTGCCCGCACGACGCCGTCGGCGTCGGTTGCGATCGCCTTGGTGCTCGAGGTGCCGATGTCCAGCCCGACGACGACGTCGCTCATCGCAGCGAGCCGAACCCGTCGAAATCGACGTCGAGAAACCGGCAGACGCTGCGCAGTTCGCCGACGCGGTCCCCCGGAACGGCGTGGATGTGGTTCGAGCCGTAACGGCTGAGGATCTCGTCGGCGTCGGCGTCGAAGCGGGCGAAGGCATGCGGCCATTCGAACGTCGACGCGTGCGCGAGTCGTTGGCTGGTGGCGTCGTCGAGCTGCTCGAATCCACCCGCGATGACCTGCATCCGGTAACGGCCGTCGAGCCGCGTCAGGCGTGCGAACGTCATCTCTCCGGCTGCGGCGATGTGGGCGACCGACGCTCCGCCGGCCGGGAAATAGAAGACCTCCGGATAGAGGTGGACACGTGCGAGGTTCTCGGCGGGATCGTCGGATCGAGCCGCGAACCAGGTGGCATGCTGTCCCGAGTTGCACAGGTCCCAGATGTTGAGATCGTCGTGGTAGTGACGAACGTCGGCGAACAGCACCGGGGTCTTTGAGATGTGCTTGAGGATCTGCATCGTCAGGGCGGCATCCATGTCTGCCTCGGTCGCGCAGATCACTGGCTCCTTCGGGCCGTCCCAGTCGTACGGATCGTTGAGGAAAGCTTCGGCGATGTCTGCGGTGCACCAGCTGGACGTCAGCTCGGGCTGGCCTTTGATGCCACAGAAGTCGAGCGACCACTCCTCGATCAACTGCTTCATCACGTAGTAGACGCGGATCTGCCGCTCGAGCAGTTCCGGCGTGAGCTGGCCACCGTCGTAATGCACCCCGGCGGTGTGCTGCTCGAGCCACTGGCGAGCGCGTGTCACGTCGTCGTCGGGCACTTCGCTCGATCGCCGCACCAGCTCGTACTGATCGATCTCCTCGACATCGATCCCGAACTTCGACAGCCACAGGTCCGCCGGTGAGACCGCCGTGTACATACCCATCGGCCTGCCACCGATGCGGCCGAACGTCGATCCGTTGAGCGCGTTGGCGCCGGCGCCGGCCCGGACCAGGCTGTCGAGCCGGCGAAGCACGTTGATGTCGTTGACGTCACCCCAGACACGCTCGTGCGTGCGGCCGATCTGATCGAGGCTGCCCGCGGCGGCGAGCATGCCGACCATGCCCGGATAGCTCGGATCGATGTTCGAGAAGAGCGCGACCGGGCCCTGGATCTGCTTGACCGCGAGCATCGTGAAATGTGGGAAGGCCCAGACCGGGATGTTGATGATCGTCAGATCCGGATGGTGTGCCGCAAGCTCACGCGCAATCGCGACGGCCGTCTCATTCGAGTACGCCGCGCTGCTGGCCGTTACGACCCGATTACCCAGGCGCTCCAGTGCCTGCGCGATCTTGGCTTCGACCGAGCTTTCGAAGGACTCGATTTCTCGGTGGACGTACTCACGACCGTCCGAGACGGTCATCAGGGCAACGGTCGCCATGGCTCTCTCTGATTCGCTTTCTGGTGGTGGGAGGGACGGGCGCTGTGATCCGTGATTAGGCCTGCAACTGCGTGGCGACTCGCGGACCGCCTGCGCTCGAGGCGCGCACGATCAGTCCCATCGAATGGACCGAGCGCGTCGGAGGGGATGGCTCGCCTTGCAGGCGAGTGAGCAGGATTGAGATCGCAGCTTGCGCCATCGCCGTCACCGGCTGCGCAACTGACGTGATCGGTGGATTGACGAAGTCAGCCCAGTACGGATCGTCAACCCCCACGAGCGCTAGGTCATCGGGGATGGCGATCTGAAGGTCGTGGGCGGCGCGGATCGCGCCAAGGGTCATCAAGTTGTTGGCGACCACCACCGCGGTCGGCGGCTCTTCACCGGTCAGGAATCCGGTCATCGCACGGTGGCCGCCGACGATGTTGAAGTCGCCGATCGCGGCCTGCGCACGCAAGCCCTGCGCGCGCATCACCTGGCGGTAGCCCGCGAGCCTCTCGGCGCTCGTTTCAACTCCACGGCGGCCGCCGATGTACGCGATCCGCGTATGGCCGGAGTCGACCAGAAGCTGGGTCGCCTCGGAGACCCCGCTGACGTTGTCAGCGACGACCGCGTCGGCTCGCGGATCCGATACCTCGCGGTCGATCGCGACGACCGGTACGCCACCGTCGAGCAGTTCGCCAATCTCCGGGCCGTGCGGGTCCGAGGGGGAAATGATGACGCCGGCAACGCGCTCATCGGCCAGCATGCGCAGGTAGGCGCTCTGTTTGTCAGCCGATTCGCTGGTCGCACAAACGACGACGCGGTAGCCGCGCCGGAAACCCTCTTCCTCGATGACCTTGACCATCTCGCTGAAGTGAGGGTTCTCGATGTCCGAGATGATCACGCCGACCGCATCCAATCGTTGCCGGCTGAAGTTCCGCGCGAGCATATTGCGCCTGTAACCGAGTT
This sequence comes from Solirubrobacteraceae bacterium, assembly GCA_036269095.1. Lineage (GTDB taxonomy): Bacteria > Actinomycetota > Thermoleophilia > Solirubrobacterales > Solirubrobacteraceae > Palsa-465. The sequence continues at coordinate 15,055 of DATASU010000028.1, read as the reverse complement.
CCTTGACGGCTGCGAAGACGCGCTTCTGCAATGCGGGATCGACCCGGGTGTCTCCGTTGAGGGTCCGCGACACGGTGGCGGCCGACACGCCGGCGCGCTTGGCCACATCGCGCAGGAGCGGCTTCCCCGGTCCCTGCTTGGTCTGTCTTGTCTCGTCTATCACGGTGGTATCTCGGTCCGGTCGCCGTTCGGGAAACGGTTTCTCAAACTTGGCGCAATATATGCAGCAGGCGACATCGCTGTCAACGTCGCTGCGATACCGAGCGAACTGCTCGTGCGTACCGAGTGCGGCCCCAGATCTGTGGATTGTGAGCGCTATCCCGCATACCTAAGGGATTTTTCCCGGTGTGCGGGCCGCGCGGGCCGCTCTTGGGGCTAGCGGCTGCTCGGGTTCCGGGTCGGGTCTTGACAAGCTCGGTTTGCGGTCTTAGGCTGCGCGGCCAAGAAACCGGTTACTCAAAATGGCCCAGACGAACCCGAACTTCCTCGCAGCACTTCCCCTACTGACGCACAGCGCCGACGCGCGCCTGGCGGCTGCTCGTTGGGGGATTCCCGGGTGACTGCCTCAGCTGTGGGGAAGGGCAAGCGCCGCAGGGGTGGCGCAGCGCAGCGCAAGCGCCGTGAGGCGCTGACCGCCTACCTCCTGATCGCGCCGGCGTTCATCCTGTTCCTGGTCTTCATCGCGGGCCCGCTGCTCGGCGGCCTCGCGCTCAGCCTGTTCAACTACGACCTGCTGAGCCCGGCCCAATACGTTGGCTTCTCGAACTTCAGCCAGCTCTTCCACGACAGCGTGTTCCTCAAGTCGCTCGAGGTGACGGGGATCTTCACCGTCGCGAGCGTCACGCTGCACGTCATCGTCGGGCTGGCGCTCGCGCTTCTGGTCAATCGCAAGATGCCGAGTTGGCTGCGCTACGTCCTGCGCGCGGCGTTCTTCTTCCCGGTGCTGATCTCCTGGGCCGTGGTCTCGCTGATCGCCGAGTTCACGCTCGACCCGAACTTCGGCTTCATCCCGTACTACCTGAAGAAGATCGGGATTCCGGACGTCGGCTATTTCACCGATCCGCATACGGCTCTGGCGGCGATCATCGGCGTCGACCTCTGGCACACAGTGGGATTCACATTCCTGGTGCTGCTTGCCGGTCTGCAGGCGATTCCAACCGACGTCTACGAGGCCGCCAAGGTCGATGGAATCAGCCGCATCCGCACCTTCATCGGGATCACGCTACCGATGCTCTCGCCGTCACTCTTCTTCGTGACGGTCGTCTCGATCATCGGTGCCTTCCAGATGTTCGAGCCATCGAACATCATCACGCAGGGTGGTCCGGGTAACGCGACCGAGAGCATCGTCGAGTACATCTACGAGACCGGTTTCGTGCAACTCGACCTCGGCTACGCGGCGACGCTCGGGCTCGTCCTGTTTGCGGTCCTGCTGGTCATAACGCTGGTCCAGTTCGCGCTCGGACGTCGCTGGGTGCACTACGAGGTCGGTGACTAGCGTGACTGCCCTGGCGCACCCAGATCAGACGGTGGCCGCGCGCCGACGTCCGTCGCCGCGGCTGAAGCGCGTCGTGTTGTCGGCGCTTCTCCTGCTCGCCGCGGCAGTGATGCTCTCGCCGGTCTTCTGGATGGCGATCCAATCGGCGCTCGGCAACGGCTCCGCGTTGCGTACGCCGCCTGTCTGGTTTACCTCGCATCCGACAACGCAGAACTACCGCGAGGTCAACAGCCTGATTCCGTTCTTCACCTTCCTCTGGAACAGCGTGAAGATCACGACCATCGTCACGGTCGGCGCTGTGACGACCAGCGCGCTGGCCGCGTATGCGTTTGCGCGCCTGGAATTCCCATTCAAGAAGACGCTTTTCCTGGTCCTGCTCTGCGCGATGATGGTGCCCAACCAGGTCACGGCCGCCCCGACGTACGTCATGATGAACCGGCTGCACCTGGCGGGCACGCAAGCCGCGGTCTGGCTACCCGGACTGGTGAACGTGTTCGGGATCTTCCTTCTCCGGCAGTTCTTCCAGGGCGTGCCGCGTGACCTCGAGGAGGCGGCCAAGCTCGACGGTTACGGAACCCTCGAGATCCTTTGGCGGATCATCTTGCCGCTCTCGAAGAGCGCGCTCGCGGCGCTCGCGATTCTCGTCGGCACGGCGACCTGGAACGACTACTTCTGGCCAAGTATCTACCTGACCAACCGTAACGAGATGACGTTGCCGGTCGGTCTCATCACCTTGCAGGGCCTCTACAAGCAAGGCTCTCCCGTTGTGATGTTTGCGGCGGTCACGATGACCGTCGTGCCGCTGTTCGTCGTCTTCCTCTTCGCCCAGCGGGCGATGACCGAAAGCTTGACGATGACCGGTTTTAAGTGACCTTCGTCAGCCGACAGTGAGGAGGCGCTGGACAACGACGCCAGCCATACCCACGTAACCAACGCAGTTGGCAGTTAAACCACTCGGAGGAGAGAAAGCAAATGACGGATGAAGCACAGAACAGTAGCTGGAGCGGCAGGCAGTTGGATCGACGCCGGTTCCTGAAGACATCCGCTGGTGTCGCCGCGGGCGCCGCGGCCGGAGCCGCGGCCCTGGGGGCACCGTTTGATGCGTACGGGGCCGCCGCCGAGAGTGCAGCCAAGAGCAAGCTCGGGCCGGCCCCGAAGCAGCTGAGCGGCAGTTTGACCGTCGCGTTCTTCGGTGCGGCGGACATCGTCAAGGCGTGGGAGCCGATCTTCAACACGTTCCGGCGGATCCACCCGAAGGTCAATCTCGAGCTTGTGCCGATTGCAGCTACGGACTGGACCACATACGCGGACTCCGCGATGCTGCAGATGGCGGGCGGCAAGCAGTTCGACGTGCTGCAGGCGGCGGTCAACGTCCAGCGGCTGTTCATCAGCAAGAACGTGGTTCAGCCACTCGATGCCTACCTCGCCCGTGACCACAAACAGCTCGCCTCATACCTGTCGGACGAGTACCAGAAGTTCTTCCAGTGGGGCAAGACACTTGTATCCGGGAACGGCTCCACCTACTACCTGCCGGCCGACTTCAACACCAACTGCATGTGGGTGAACACCAAGATGTTCAAGGACGCGGGCCTGCCCGTGCCCGCCGACGGTTGGACCTGGGACGATCTGATGGCCGCGGGGCCGAAGATCGCCACCTCGTCTGACACCTTCCTGATCGACCTCCCAGCCGATACCTGGGACTTCCAGCCGTGGGCGCTCACCAACGGCAGCGACATCATGACCCCCGACTGGACGAAGTCGACGATGTCGCACCCGAAGACGGTTGCCGCGGCGAAGTTCGTCCAGTCACTGTGCGTCAAGGGCTACGCGCCGAAGCCAAGCGCCACGGGCACCACCTTCGACCCGGTGACCGAGTTCGCGAACGACAAGCTTGCGATCTTCAGCGCCGGGGCGTGGCTCAACCCTTCGGTCAAGGCTGCCGGGGCGGCGGGCAAGGCCAAGATCGTCGCCTGGCCGAAGAAGGTCCGCGAGGGAACGACGGTCGGTTGGAATGCCTATTCGGTGGTCAAGTCGTCCAAGAACAAGGAAGCAGCTTGGGCGTTCCTCAAGTACCTGAACTCGGCGGGCGTCACCACAACACTGACGAAGAGCGGTCAGGCGAACCCCGGGCGCAAGTCGATCTGGTTCAAGTACGTGCCGACAGCCGCCCCGGAGCAGAACGTCAAGGAGCTGTGGACGTCGCTGAGCTACGCGACCCCGACTCCATCCCCGAACGCGTCTGACGCGATCACTCTGGCGGCCGGCAAGACGCTGACCCAGATCTACAACTCATCGAGTGATCCCACGCCGCTGCTGAAGGCACTCGATCAGCAGATCGACACGCTGAACAAGGCCTGACTCGGCGGTTCAGCACCCACGCCCGAGCCGGCTCCCGTGCGTCCGAATGCGGATCCTCCTGCCGCGACGCACGCGGGCCGGCCTGTTAGCTGCCGTGAGCGAAGCGGCTCACGGCAGCTGCGCCGCCGACTTTCTCTGACATGAGAACCGGAAAGATCTATTCAGGCGATGACCGCCGGCACTTCGCGATGCCGCTCGGCGGGATCGGCACGGGCAATGTCTCTCTCGCGGGCAACGGCGCGCTCCGGCAATGGGAGATCGGCAACGTTGGCAACCACATTGGCTTCGTCCCGCAGTCGTTCTTCGCATTACGCCTGGGCTGCGTCGAGCCACCGGTCTCGTTTCGCCGTGTGCTGCAGGCACCGGCGCTACCCGCGCACCCCGAGCCGACGCCGAACATCAACGATGATTTCGACCCGGCTCCGCTGTACACCTCACCGTTCTGCTGGCCGGGCGTCCGAGGTACGGAGGTCGAGGCGGCCTATCCGTTCGCCCGCCTGCGGTACGAGGATGATTGGCCCGTCGAGGTCGGGCTCGAGGCGTACACGCCGTTTGTCCCGCTTGACGCAGACGCCTCCGGGCTGCCGCTGATCAGCTTCAGCTTCGCGGTCACCAACCACAGTCGGACTCCGATCACCGGCTGGCTGTTCGGGTCGCTTCAGAACATCGTTGGATGGGATGGGGTCACCCCGATTCGCGACGCGCGGTGCGCGCTGCTCGGCGGCAACACCAACCGCATGTTGCACGTCGCCGGGCGGGACGCGATCGTGCTCGAGAACCCGAGTCTTCCGGGCGATCACCCCGGCGCGGGGGGGCAGGCGATCTGGGCCGACTCCGCTGCGGTCCCGCTTCCGCGCTTTGAGGATGCCGACGCTGCACTGCGCTTCGTCGACTCGCTCAAGCTGCTGGCGCCGACGGTCTTCGAAGACTGGTCGGATGGGTCCATCGCTCGTTCGGTCGCGGCGCTGCAGCCAGTGTCCGGCACCCCCGACGGTCCGAGCCAGCCCGGTCGGACGTGGGCGGGTGGGCTGGCCGTTCCGTTTCATATCGATCCGGGCGAGAGCCGTCGAATCGAGTTCGTCCACACGTGGCATTTCCCGAATCGAATGATCGGCTCCGACCAGTTCGGGCGCGAAGAAGACCTTCCCCCGGAGCCGGTGTTGATCGGCAATCACTACGCGGATGTGCACGAGGACGCGGTTGCGGTCCTGCGCCACTACACCGAGCACCGCGCAGCGCTCCGACGGGAAAGTCTGCGCTGGTCGTCATCGATCTTCGCAAGCGAGCTTCCCGATCCGATCGCCGACATGCTCGCCGCTCAGCCGTCGCTGCTGCGCAGCCCGACGACGTTCCGCACCGCCGGCGGTGACTTCTTTGGCTATGAGGGCGTTCTCGGCGAATCCACGCTCAACTGGAACGGCAACGTGGGCGGCTCGTGCCCCGTCAACTGCACCCACGTCTGGAACTACGAGCAGGCCGTGGCAGCGCTGTTCCCCGCGCTCGAGCGGTCGATGCGTGAGAGCGACTGGGACGTGCTGCAGGCACCTGCGGGCTTCCTCCCACATCGCCTGATCCTTCCGAAGGACGCACCGCAGCATCACGACCGGTTGATCGGAGGTCCTGACCGACCGGCGCTCGACGGCATGCTCGGCACCGTCCTCAAGACCTACCGGGAGGGCCGCCGCGGGGCGGGCGATGCCTGGCTCGCGCGCTACCTCCCGAACGTCCGCCGCCTGATGGAGTACGTACAATCGACCTGGGACCCGGACGGGCGCGGTGTTCTCAGCGGCGACCAGCCGGTCACCCACGACATCAGCTTGCAAGGCCCGAACATGTTCGTCGGGGGTATCTACCTCGCCGCGCTCCGCGCCACCGAGCGGATGCTCGAGCACCTCGGGCACAGCGACGAGGCGCGGGGGTATCGGCACCGCTTTGAGATCTCCACGGCCGCGTATGACTCGCTGCTCTGGAATGGTGAGTACTACACCCAGATCTCCGACGGTGACAGTTTCGACTTCGGCGACGGGTGTCTGGCCGACCAGCTCTTCGGTCAGTGCTGGGCACACCAGCTGGGCCTTGGCTATGTCCTTCCCGAGGCGCACGTGCGCACCGCGCTCGCCTCGATCGTGAAGAACAACTTCCGCCAGGGCTTTCGCGGCTTTGAGCACGGATATCGAGTTTTCGCCGATGGCGACGACGCTGGGTTGTTGATCTGCACATGGCCACGCGGGGGACGACCCACCGTGCCGATTCGCTACAGCGACGAGGTGTGGACGGGCGTTGAATACCAGGTCGCCACCCACTGCTTCTACGAAGGCATGGACGACGAAGGGTTAACGCTCGTAAGCGCTGTCCGAGACCGCTACGACGGATCACGTCGCAACCCGTTCAACGAGATCGAGTGCGGAGACCACTACTCGCGGGCGATGGCCGGCTGGGCCGTGCTCGAAGCATTCACCCACTCGTCCTACGACGCTACGACGGGACATCTTCAGCTGGGGTGCCGCGTCGCGCAATATCCGCTGTTTGGCGGTACTGGGTGGGGTGAGGTCGCAGTCTCGGAGGACACGGTCGAGCTGCGCTGCCATCGGGGCGAGTTCGCGGTCCGGACGCTATCGATCGCCGATGGCGGCCTCGCGCCCGCCAGGTTCGTCCTCAACGGCAGCTCCGTGCCGGTAGCTGAGGCTCTGACGCTTCACGCCGAGGACGTGCTCGAGGTCGGGTTGTGAACAGCGAGACCAAGTCATGAGGAGCGCAGATGGATAACACCGACGACGGCGTGCTGCGGAGCTTCCGGCTCGACGGCCAGCGAGCATTCGTGACCGGGGGAGCATCGGGGATCGGAGCCGCGGTCGCGCTCGCGCTCGCGGAGGCGGGGGCCGATGTCGCTGTTCTCGACATCGATCTCGACGCGGCCGAACAAGTCGCAGAGGTCATCCGTGGCGTCGGACGTAATGGCATCGCGCTGCGATGCGACGTGGCAGACGAGCACGAAGTCGCTTCCGCCGTTGGCGCGGTCGTTACAGAGCTCGGTGGTCTGGAGATCGCAGTCAACAACGCAGGCATCTGCATCAACGAGCCTGCCGAGGTCATGTCCGTCCAGCAATGGGACCGGGTGATGGATGTCAATCTGCGCGGAGTCTTCCTGTGCGCGCAGGCGGCGGGTCAGGTGATGTTGGACCAAGGGCGGGGCGGAGCGATTCTCAACACGGCCTCGATGTCGGCCAGCATCGTCAACTTTCCCCAGCCGCAGTGCTCCTACAACGCGTCCAAGGCGGGCGTGGTCCATCTCACGAAGAGCCTCGCGTCGGAGTGGGCTGACGAGGGCATTCGTGTCAATTGCCTCAGCCCTGGCTATACCGCCACTCCGCTCACGCGTCGCCCGGAACTCGCCGAGCTGCGGGCGGAGTGGACCGCTCTGACGCCGATGCCGCGACTCGCGGAGGTAGGCGACCTGACGGGGCCGGCCGTCTTTCTGGTTTCCGACGCGGCACGGTTCATGACCGGTCACGACCTTGTGGTCGACGGTGGCTACACGATCCGCTAGCCGGATCAGCGATCGCAACACATCCCAACAGAGATCCTCAACCCAGGCAGGTGCCAGTTGTTCGCAGACCTAATCCAACCCACCCATCTTCTCTTCCTACTCGGTATCTGCCTCCTCGTGCTCGGACCCAAGCGGCTGCCCGAGGTTGGTCGCTCGCTCGGCAAGAGCATTCGCGGCTTCAAGGAAGGCATCTCCAGCGAGGAGCCGGAACTGGAGCTCGACGCGTAGCTCGCGCTCGGGGTAATAGGGCGGTACCAGGAGGCGCGATCGGAGATCGCCGACTTCCTGCGCCGGATGCCCGCGCTCGAGGCAACCGTCTGGAACACGCTCGCCTACTTCGACAACCTCGTGCTGATAGCGCCTTTTGGCGTTATGACGGCGGCGTTATAACGCCAAAACGGCTTGTGAGGTGCCCGCTCCACGCCGAGGCACGCCCGGCCAGCAGCAACATCGCGGCGCCGACCAGGTATCCGCCGATCACATCACTGACCAGATGGAACCCGGTCACAACGCGCGCGGGTCCGACACCGATCACCAACACCGCCGCGACCGCGGCGAGCCGGCGGCGGTTCCGTCGCCAGGCGATCACGCCGAGGTAGCCGATCACGGCCGTCACGAACGTCACGTGCCCGCTCGGGTAGTTGTGGCCGCTCTGGTGCGCGGCCGCCCACACCGGGCTCGGTCCGAGCACCAGCTTGAGCAGCGCGTTGAGCGGCACCGCGCAGCACGCGACCACCAGGCCGGCGGCCTCGGCGACGAGCCGCGAGCGCAGCAGCACGATCAGTGCGACGGCGGCCAGCAGGATCGCCGGAAGTGGCGTGCCCAGATGCTGGAAGAAGCTTGCGTAGTCATGCTCCCATCCCGGGTGCGGCGACCAGCGCTGACGCAGCGCCCAGTGATCCCCGGGGAAGGAGCCCACCCAGACCAGCCAGAGATGCAGCACGATGGCGAGCAGGAAGAGGGCGAGCGGCAAGCTGCTCAGATTAGGTCAGCGGCCCGTCAGTCGAGCGTTTCGAAGCTCGGCATCGACCACGCCGCCTGGGTGCGGCCGCGACGCGCGGGCGTCACCAGGTACACGTAGGCGAGCAGCAGCCAGGCGAGACCCAGCATGTAGGCGCCGAGCACGTCGCTGATCAGGTGCTGGGCGCCGAGGATCCGCGCCGGGCCGGAGCCGAGGATCGCGAAGGCCAGGGCGATCGGCACCAGCCGGCGGCCGTGGCGCCAGGCGACCACGGCGACATAGCCGACGGTCGCGGTCATGAAGGTCACGACGCCGCTCGGGAAGTTGGTGCCGACGTGATGGTCGAGCACCGTCCAAAGCGGGGTCGGGCCGCAGAGAATCTTGATCACGCCGCAGCAGACCGACGCCAGCAGCACGATGAACAGACCCTGGATCTCACGTCTGCCCGCCCGCCGCCAGAGCCAGGCGAGCATCAGCGCGACCTCGCCGACGGCCACGAGCGGCCGTCCGACCTGCTGATAGATGCGGGTGATGTCCCAGATCGGCCAGGACTTGTGTGACATGCCGACCGCGGCCGCCCAGCGGTCGCCCGGAAACAGGTGCGAGACCAGCAGCCAGCGCTCGGCGATCACGGCCAGCAGCAACAAGGCGCTGCAGATCAGCAGCCGTGACTGCGTCGCCGAGCGGGTGACGGCCGCCGTCCGCGGTGCGATCGCGGCGTCGATTTCGACCGTCTGCGCGAGCGCCGGGGCGGCGACTTCGGCCGCGGGCGGGGGCGAAAGCATCTCAACCACGGCGGGCACGTTAGCTGGTGGCCCAGCGAATCAGTCGTGTGCGCCCGCGGTCTCGGTTCGCGCGCGCGATTGATAGAAGCGGAGTGATGCGCATCCCCGAGGCCGACAGGCGGATCATCGCGCTTGCCGTCCCGGCGCTCGGCGCGCTCGCGGCAGAGCCGCTGTACGTACTCGTCGACACCGCGATCGTCGGCCACCTCGGGGTCGCGCCGCTCGCCGGGCTGGCACTGGCGGGCACGGTGCTCGCGACCGTGACCACGCTCTGCAACTTCCTCGAGTACGGCGCGACGCCCAAGGTCGGCCGGCTGTTCGCCGTCGGCGACCGCGCGGCCGCCGCCCACCTCGGTCGCCAGGCGGTGCTGCTGGCAATGCTGCTCGGCGTCGTGCTGGCGGCACTCACGGCGGCGCTCGCGCAGCCGCTGCTGACGTTGCTGGGCGGCCACGGGCACGTCGGGCGGTTGGCGGCGCTGTACATCCGCATCGCCGCGATCGGGCTGCCCTGTGCGCTGATCGCGGTCGCCGCCCAGGGGTACTTCCGCGGTGTCGCGCGGCTGAAGCTGCCGCTGGTCGTGCTGCTCGGCGGCAACCTGCTGAACGCGGCGCTCGAGCTGTGGTTCGTCTACGGCCTGCACTGGGGGATCGCGGGCTCGGCCTGGGGAACGGTGATCGCCCAGGCGGTGATGGCCGCCACGTTCCTCGCGCTCGTCGGCCGCGGCGATCGCGCGCGACCGCTGATCGACGGCGCCGCGCTGCGCTCGCTGGCGCAGACCGGGGGCGAGATCCTGGTGCGCACCGGCGCCCTGTACGCGGCGTTCCTGATCGCCGGGGCGGTGCTGGCGCGCACCGGCGCGGCGTCGCTGGCCGCGCACCAGATCGTGTTCCAGCTCTGGAACATGCTGGCGCTGGTGCTCGACGCGATCGCGATCGCCGCGCAGGTGCTCGTCAGCCACCAGCTGGCGCTGCGCGACACGGCGACCGCGCGCGTGCTGGCGACGCGCGCGCTGGTCTGGTCGCTGGCGGTCGGCAGCGTCTGCTGCGTCGTGTTCCTCGCACTCGGCGACGTGCTGCCGCACGCCTTCAGCGCCAACCCACGGGTGCTCAACCGCGTGCATGCGGTGTGGTTGATCTTCACGCTGATGCAGCCGCTCAACGCGATCGTGTTCGCGCTTGACGGAATCCTGCTCGGCGCCGGTGACACGCGCTACCTGGCGGTCGCGATGGTGCCGTGCTCGCTGCTCGTGTTCGCGCCGCTGGCGATCGCCTCACTGCTCGCCGGCTGGGGCATCGTCGGCGTCTGGCTGGCGATCGTCGCGCTGATCGCCGCGCGCTTCGTGTTCGGCGGCGCGCGCTTCCTCGGCGAGGGTTGGGCGCACTCCGGCGGCTGAGCTGACAGCACTGAGCTCACGGCACCGAGTTCACAGCAGGCTCACACGCGGTGACCGTTTGGGCGCTTCGATGCTCTGCTTGCCGGCAAAGTGTCAGCTTTCAGCCGGCCCTTGCGTATGACCAGATAGGTATGATGGTTCCCTCGGCCTAAGGATGCCCCTCGATGGTTCGTGCCCAACGCCCACGACACTATGTCTCCCGCGCGACGCTCGTCTTGCTGAGCCCGCTATTTCGCTACAGCCTGTCCCGCGACGCCTACGTGTTGCGCGTGATCGGCAACACACGCGGACCGGTGTTGCGTCGTGAACGGCGTCACCAGCACCGTGACTACGCGGGACCGGAGCGTCGCCACCTGGCAATGAGCTGAGCGGAAGCCGGTCGCGGCCGCGCGCGTCAGATCCGCAAAAGCGACCGGCTGGCTCTGCCCGCCTGACTGTGGTATGAAGGACCGCGTGACCGGGAATCACCGTTTCGCCGCGTTGGCCGTGGCGCTGCTGCTGGCGGCCGGCGTCGCCGCCTGTGGCGGCTCGAGCGGGGGCTCGGGCAGCGGCAACGGGATCGCCGCGAAGTCGCCCGACGCGATCGCCGCGGCGACGGCCAAGGCCGCCGAGGCGGCCAAGTCGGTCGAGGTCGCCGGCTCGATCACCCAGGGCGGCGCGACCGTCGCGCTCGATCTGAAGATGGTCGCGGGCAGCGGTGCCACCGGCTGGCTGACCGAGCAGGGCAAGCGCTTCAACATGGTGCTCGACGGCAAGACGCTCTACATCAACGCCGGCAAGTCGTTCTGGACGGCGTTCACCAACGCCGCCGCGGCGAAGCTGCTGGAGGGCAAGTGGCTGAAGACTCCGGCGACCGGCAGCTACGCGAGTGTCGCCAAGCTCGGCAACCTGCAGTCGTTCTTCAAGCAGGTCTTCGCGCATCACGACACGTTCGCCAAGGCCGCGACCAAGACGATCAACGGCGTCAAGGTCGTCGGCCTGCGCGACACCAAGCTGGGTGGCGTGATGTACATCGCCACCACCGGCAAGCCGTATCCGATCGAGCTCCACGGCAAAACCGGCGGCAGCGGAGGCGGCAAGCTGACCTTCAGCGGCTACGGAACCGCCTTCAAGATCGCGCCGCCGGCAAACGCGATCTCGCTGGCGCAGCTCGAGAAGATCGGCTGAGTCTGGGCGCCAGCGGGCGCCCAGTTGCCTCTTTCGCCGCGACCTCCTACACTTTCCGCGTCAGCCGATAGTCGTAGCCGTCCTATTACCGGCGTCGCGCCACATACGCGACCGCTGCGGACGGGGTCCGTGAGAGCTGACAGCCCTGCGCAGGGGCGTCGCTTCCCTGTGCTATGTTTTCTAGTCCGCGCGCATTGGGCCCTCTGGGCCACAAAGCGCGCCCTCTCCCGTCTTCCCATCGGCCCGAGGAGTCGCCGTCTTGGCAACCGCTGAAGCCCCCCGGACGCGCCGTAGTTTCGCGCGTCTGAACCAGGTTCTCGAAGTCCCCAACCTCATCGACATTCAGCGCCGCTCCTTCGAGTGGCTGACAGACACCGAGCACGGTGGTCTGCGTGAGACGATCGACGATGTCTCACCGATCGAGGATTACACCGGCAACCTCGCCGTCCAGTTCGGCGAATTCCAGTTCGACGCGCCGGTCGCCAGCATCGAGCAGTGCCGCGAGAAGGACCTCACGTACTCGCGCCCGCTGACCGTCACCGTCGCCTTCATCAACCGCGAGACCGGTGAGATCCGCGAGCAGTCCGTCTTCATGGGCGATTTCCCGTGGATGACCGAGCGCGGCACATTCATCATCAACGGCACTGAGCGCGTGGTCGTCACGCAGCTCGTGCGTTCGCCCGGCGCCTACGTGATGGAGCCCAAGGACCGGGAGAAGCAGGTCTTCATCGCGAACCTGATGCCGGCGCGTGGCTCGTGGCTCGAGCTCGAGATCGACAAGAAGGGCCGCGTCTACGTCCGCATCGACCGCAAGCGCAAGCTGCCGGTCACGGTGCTGCTGCGCGCGATGGGCTACGCGTCGGACGAGGAGATCCTCAACCTGTTCGACAACTCGCTCTACATCCGCCTGACGCTCGAGGCCGACACCGAGGTCACGCGCACCGAAGAGGGCTCGCTGATCGAGCTGTTCAAGAAGCAGCGCCCGGGCGAGCCGCCGTCGATCGACGCCGCACGCTCGCTGCTCAACCAGCTGTTCTTCGACCCCAAGCGCTACGACCTCACGCGCGTCGGTCGCTACAAGCTCAACAGCCGCCTGGGCCTCGACATCGATCTCGACACCCGCACCCTGACCCACGATGACATCGTCGCGCTGGTCAAGGAGCTCGTCTCGCTGCCGCGCCTGCTCGGCATGTCCGAGACCCCGGAGAACGAGACCAAGGACTACGCCGCTGAGGCGTCCGACATGCCGCGTGACCCGCTCGCCGATCACCTCGACGAGTACGAGCACTTCGGCAACCGCCGTCTGCGCACCGTCGGCGAGCTGATCCAGGAGGCCTTCCGGATCGGTCTCTACCGCATGGAGCGGGTCGTGCGCGAGCGCCTCACCACCGAGGACTCGGACACGATCACGCCGCAGACGATCGTCAACATCAGACCGGTAGTGGCCGCGCTCAAGGAGTTCTTCGGAAGCTCCCAGCTCAGCCAGTTCATGGATCAGACCAACAGCCTCTCGGGGCTGACCCACCGTCGCCGCCTTTCGGCACTCGGTGCCGGCGGCCTGACCCGCGAGCGCGCGCCGATCGAGGTTCGCGACGTGCACCCCACCCACTACGGGCGCATGTGTCCGATCGAGACCCCCGAGGGTCCGAACATCGGCCTGATCGGCTCGCTCTCCGCGTTCGCGGAGATCTCGGAGCACGGGTTCGTCACGAGCCCCTACCTGGTCGTCAAGAACGGCACCGTCACCGACGAGATCGTTCACATCGACGCCAACCAGGAGGAGGTGCTCAAGATCGCGCAGGCCAACACGCCTGTCGACGCCAAGGGCAAGCTCCAGGGCGATGAGATCCTCTGCCGCACGCAGGCCGGTCAGTACGTGACGGTCGGCGCCAAGGAGGTCGATCTGATCGACGTCTCGCCGCAGCAGGTCTGGTCGGTGGCGACGGCGATGATCCCGTTCCTCGAGCACGACGACGCCAACCGCGCGCTGATGGGCTCGAACATGCAGCGCCAGGCGGTGCCGCTGCTGGTCCCCGACGCGCCCGTGGTCGGCACCGGCATGGAGTACCGCGCCGCGGTCGACACCGGTGACGTGGTGCTCGCGAAGTCGGCCGGCGTGATCTCCTACGTCGACGCCGAGAAGATCGTCGTCGACAAGAAGGACGGCGGCCAGGACGAGTATGAGCTGCACAAGTTCATGCGCTCCAACCAGGCGACGCTGATCCATCAGAAGCCGATCATCACCGTTGGCACCAACGTCGTCGAGGGCACCGTGCTCGCCGACGGCTCGGCCAGCGATCAGGGTGAGATGGCGCTCGGCAAGAACCTGCTGGTCGCCTTCATGTCCTGGGAGGGTTACAACTTCGAGGACGCGATCATCCTCTCCAAGCGCCTCGTGCGTGACGACGAGCTCACCTCGATTCACATCGAGGAGTACGAGATCGACGCGCGCACGACCAAGCTCGGCGACGAGGAGATCACCCGCGATATCCCGAACCGCTCCGAGGAGAGCCTGCGCAACCTCGACGACCGCGGCATCGTCCGCATCGGCGCCGAGGTCCAGTCGGGCGACCTGCTCGTCGGCAAGGTCACGCCCAAGGGCGAGACCGAGCTGACGGCCGAGGAGAAGCTGATCCGCGCGATCTTCAAGGAGAAGGCACGCGAGGTCCGCGACACCAGCCTCAAGGTTCCCCACGGTGAGGGCGGCGTCGTGATCGACGTCAAGACCTTCAGCCGTGACGACGGCGACGATCTGCCGCCGGGTGTCAACGACCTGGTGCGCGTGTTCGTCGCCAAGAAGCGCAAGATCTCCGAGGGCGACAAGCTCGCCGGACGCCACGGCAACAAGGGCGTCATCTCGAAGATCGTCGACATGCAGGACATGCCGTTCCTCGAGGACGGCACCCCGGTCGACGTGATCCTCAACCCGCTGGGCGTGCCGAGCCGCATGAACCTGGGCCAGATCCTCGAGACGCACCTCGGTTGGGTCGCGCTCAACGGCTGGTACGACGGCGACACCGACCGCGGCAAGAAGGCCACGCGCCGGCAGATCGCTCCCAACAGCGTCGACGGCGCCAGCCCGAAGGTCTACGTCTCGACGCCGGTGTTCGACGGCGCCGCGGTCCAGGACGTCGATCGCGCGCTGGTCGAGTGGCAGAAGGAGCATACCGCCAAGGGCGGTCGCGTCCGCATGGACGTCGACGAGAAGCGCCGCGAGGGCGAGCAGGCCTCGGGCAAGGTGCAGCTGTTCAACGGCCGCACCGGTCAGCCGTTCGCGCAGCCGGTCACGGTCGGCTGCATGTACATCCTCAAGCTCCACCACCTGGTCGACGACAAGATCCACGCGCG
>DATASU010000027.1:0-51453 GCA_036269095.1 Solirubrobacteraceae bacterium | reverse complement strand
AGGTGCACCAGGGCGTGCTCTCGCTGCTCGGGCGCCAGGCGCTGTTCCTCGACGACCTGCGGCTCGCGGCGGCGCTGCTGCACAGCATCCGCTGCATTGAACGGATGGGGGACCAGTGCGCCAACATGGCGAAGCTCGTGCCGCTGTCCGGCTACGAGGCGCCGAAGGATCAAACGATCCTCGAATGGATCGAGAAGATGGGGATCTCGGTGCGCCAGGAGGTGCTCCAGACTCGCGACGCCTTCCGCTCGCGTCATGTCTCGCTCGCGCGTGATCTCGTGCGCCAGGACAAGGAGGTCAACCGCCTCAATCGCGACATCTTCCAGCGCGCCGTCGACGTCGGCGACGATCCAGAGGTGCGCGAATGGGCGATGTTCATGGTGCTCGTCGCGCGCTGCCTGGAGCGGATCGGCGACAACACGGTCGACATCGCCGAGCAGACCGTGTTCGTGGTGACCGGGCTCTACCGCCAATTCGCGGAATCGCCCGACGACGGCATCGAGTTCGGCCCGATCGAATAGCCGCGTCCCGGGCTGCCGGAATTGAGGCGGTACGCAGCGAAGTTTTGGCCGGAGGGCCAAAGACCGACTCCACGTCCACCCATACGCTGGCGGCCATGAAGGAGTTGAGGGCTCGGCAGATCGTCGCGTTCGGTGGCGGCGGATTCTCGATGGAGTGGGGCAACACATTGCTCGATGACTTCGTGCTCGGGCTGACGGGCGCGCAGCGGCCGCGCGTGTGCTTTTTGCCGACGGCCAGTGGCGACGCCGACCACTATGTGGTGCGCTTCTATCGGGCGTTCTCCTCGGACCGCTGCGAGCCCTCGCACATCTCGCTGTTCCGGCGTGAGACCGGGGTGGGCGATCCGCGCGCGCATCTGCTCGCCCAGGATCTGATCTACGTCGGCGGGGGCAGCCTCGTGTCGCTGCTCGGTACCTGGCGGGCACACGGGATCGACGAGATCCTGCGCGACGCGTGGGATGCCGGGGTGATCCTCTGCGGCGGCTCGGCCGGGGGACTGTGCTGGTTCGGGCACGCGCTGAGCGGCTTTCACGAGGGGCCGGCGCGTGACATCGAGGCGCTGGGGCTGCTGCCGTGGAGTTGCGCGGTGCACTACAACGAGGAGCGCGGACGGCGCGAGGGCTATCTGGAGGCCGTCGCCGCGGGAATGCCGGCCGGCTTTGGCGCCGGCGACTCGGCTGCGCTGCATTTCATCGGGACGGAGCTGGCCGAGGTCGTCTCATCGAGGCCCGAGGCGCGGGCATCGTTCGTCACCCGCCGAGCCGATGGCAGCGTCGATGAGCGGCGGTTGCCGGTGCGCTATCTCGGCGCCGAGGCCGCGGAGGCGTCGGCCGACGCTGCGCTGGCCGCCTGACGTGTCCGCGATACCCGACAGGCGCAGGATCCTCGCGATGGGCGGGGGCGGCTTCACGATGCCCGATGAGGACCGGAGCGGGGCGCTCGATCGCCTTGTGCTCGAGCTGACGGGCAGGGAGGTGCCGCGAATCTGCTTCCTGCCGACGGCCAGCGGCGACCCACGTGAGCAGGTGACGCGCTTCCATGAGCGCTTCGGCGACTGGCCCTGCGAGCCGTCGATCCTGTCGCTGTTCCACCTCGGCCGTGACCGCATCGACCCGATCGCCCACATGCTTTCGCAGGACGCGCTGTACG
This sequence comes from Solirubrobacteraceae bacterium, assembly GCA_036269095.1. Lineage (GTDB taxonomy): Bacteria > Actinomycetota > Thermoleophilia > Solirubrobacterales > Solirubrobacteraceae > Palsa-465. The sequence goes on along the minus strand of DATASU010000027.1, from coordinate 49,782 downwards.
TCGGTGGGGGCTCGATGCGCAACATGCTGGCGATCTGGCGCGAGCACGGGATCGACGAGGCGATGCGCACGGCCTGGCACCGTGGGGTGGTACTGGCCGGGCTCAGTGCCGGCGCGATGTGCTGGTTCGAGGCCGGCGTTTCGATGAGCGGAGGCCAGCCCGAGGTCGTGAACGGGATCGGGCTGCTTCCCGGGTCCCTGACCGTGCACCTCGACGGCGAGGCCGAGCGGATGCCGGCGTACGAGCACGCGGTCGGCACCGGCGTGCTGGCCCCGGGGTTCGCCGCCGACGACTGTGCCGCGCTCGTCTTCCATGGCACGGAGCTGGCCGAGTGCGTCGTGTCGCGCTCCGGTGGCCGTGTGCTGCGTGTCGAGGCCGACGGGGTGGGGGGCACGCTCAATCGGACGCTGCCAGTGCGGCTGCTGCCGCACGCGGCGGGCGGCGCGCGTGAACCGCTGAGCGAGTCCCGCGGGGTCTCTGAGCTGCGGGCGCTGCGTGCCGGACGCCAGCGCTGGGACTGAGCGGCGGGCGCCGGCGCCGGGACTGAGCGGCGGCACGCGAAGCTGACGCCACGGGCCCTAAATGCCTGCAGGGGTCAAGCCGCGGGCGCAGGTGCCGATGTTAAGAGCACCTCGATGAGTATCGGCTCGATTTCTGACGTCCTCACCCGCATCAGCGGGATTGAACAGCAGCTGCAGTCGCTGCAGAGCGGCACGCTGCTCGATTCGACGCTCGGTGTGAGCGGAGGCAGCTCGACGTCATCGAGCGACTCGACCACGGCGACTACGGCCAGCGGCTCGAGCTCGTCCGGCGATTTTGCCGACGAGCTCGCGGCGGCCGAGCAGGGCGACAGCAGCGACACGAGCGCCGACGGGAGCAGCGACGCGAGCAGCGACATGAGTGGCGACGCGACCAGCGACATCAGTGGCGACGCGACCAGCGCTGCGGCAAGCATGCTGGGCGACACCGCGAGCGCCTCCGGGACGGCGTTCGGGTCGCTCGGCAGCAGCGCGCTCGCGACCAGCGGCTACGCCGGCAGCCTGCTCAGCGGCGCCAGCACGTCGGGAGTCGCGCTCTCTTCGTCGGCGAGCTCGCAGCTGACATCGGGTCAGCAGCAGTTCGCCTCGACACTGTCCGCCGACACCGGCCTCAACCCGAGTGTCGTGAGCGCCTGGCTGTTGTCCGAGGAATCCGGCGGGGCCGCGCAGTCGCGCCAGTCGGCGAACAACAACGACTGGCTCAACATCGGCTACACCGATTCCGCGACCTACGGAGCGAGCGACTCGGTCTGGTCCGATCCCACCGTCTCCGCCAACGCGACCGCCGCGTGGCTCAAGGGGCAGGACTCGATCACCGGCTACGGGACCGCCAGCACCGGCATCCAGTCGATCCTGGCGAGCGTCGGCCAGACACCGCAGGCGCAGATCGCCGCTATCCAGAACTCGGGCTGGTCCTCCGGTGGATATCCGGATCTGGCGGCCACCTACAACGAGGTCAGTGGGGGAACGGCAACGGCCGTCTGAGGCGGCCTCTGACCAAGCGGGAACCGCACCCGGGCGATGTATCCGGCGGGTGCGGGGCGTGCTACCGGTCAGCCGTCAGCCGTAGCTCCGCGGTCTCAACCAGCACATGGCCGACGAATTTCTGGCCCTCCTGGATCCGTGCGGTGTCGGGACCGTCGATCCGAAGCGCGATATTCGCCGCGTCGGCCATCGGCGATTGCCCCGGGCCGGTGAGTGCGATCGTGCGGACGCCTAGCTCGTTCGCCGCAAGGAGCGCTGCCACGACATTGGCGGAGCGACCGCTCGTGGAGAGGCAGATCAGGACGTCACCGGGCCTGGCGAAGGCGCGCACGGCTCGCTCATAGGCGTCGGTGTAGCTGTAGTCGTTGGAGATCGCGGTTAGCGCCGCGACGTTGTCCGAGAGCGACAGCGCCGGCCACGGCGCGCGATCGCGCGTGAACTTCCCGACCAGCTCCGCCGCAAGGTGCTGGGCGTCCGCGCTACTGCCGCCGTTGCCGCAGAACAGGATCTTGCCACCGGCTGTGATCGCTTCAACCACGCTGTCCACCGCCATCGGAAACGCGGCGGCGAGCTCTGGATCGGCCGCTATCCGTTGAAATACGGCGATCGCGTCCGCGACCCGGTCGCCGAGCAGCGCAGCGCTGTCAATCGACTCAGCCAAGCTCGACGTAACTCCAGGTCGTGAGGCCGTTGGGCTCGAAGGCAAAGTCGCTGTCGCGTACGCCAAGGGCGTGCAGCTTCTCGACGACCTTCGGGCGCGTGCCGGTGGCGCAGTAGAAGATCATGAAGCCACCACCGCCGGCGCCGGTGACCTTGCCGCCGAGAGCGCCGGCCTCGCGCGCACAGCTGTAGACCTCGTCGATCAGCGGCGTGGTGATCTTCGGCGACATCTTCTTCTTGTATTGCCACGCCGCGTCGAGCAGGTCGCCGAATGTGTTGAGCCGTGCCTGCAGCAGTGCCGCCTTCATCTCCACAGCGATCTCCTTCTGCATCCTCAGCCCGCTGACGGCGTCCGCGTCCGCTTCCCGGTAGCGCGTCGTCTGATCCTCGATGATGCGCGCGCTTTCGCGAGTGCTGCCCGTGAAGCACAGCAGCAGATTCTCCTCGAGCTCGAGCATCACGTCGCGGTGCACGCGCAGGGGATTGACGAGCACGCCGTCATGGTTGAACTCGATGAAGTTGAAGCCACCGAAGGTCGTCGCGTACTGGTCCTGCAGTCCGCCGGCGAGTCCCAGGTCGATGCGCTCGATCTCCCAGGCCAGGCGTGCGGTCTCGTAATCGGTGAGCGACAGCCGGTGGAAGTCCCGCAGCATCCCGATCAACGTCACGACCAACGAGGAGGAACCTCCCAGCCCGGACCCGGCCGGCGCCCATGAGCGCAGGAACACGTCGACGCCATGCCGTTCACCGAGCTGGTCCGCGATGCGCGCGATTGCCGCCTTGACGAGGTCAAGGCGCCCGTCCATCTCCGGTATGTCGTGGGCGCTGTACTCGAGCGTGACCCCGAGGTCACGAGACTCCACGGTGATCCGGTCGTCGGTTCTGGGGCGCAGCAGACCGTGGGCGAAGCGGTTGATCGTCGCCGACAGGACCACGCCGCCCTCGGTGTCCGGGTACGGTGGGACGTCGGTGCCGCCGCCGGCAAACGAGATGCGTACCGGGGTGCGAGCCCTGTACAGGGGGCGCGTGCTCGCCTCACGACGCGCGCGCTCTCGGCTGATGAGCGAGTACTTGTAGCTTGTCCGTTCCACTGCTGCGCCAACGCTCACGTTTCGGGCCGAGCTGGTTGCTCCAGCATGAGGCTGACCGCAGCGTACAGGTCGCTGGTGTCGCTCCCGAGCAGCAGGCTGCGAATGCCAAATGCCTGGCCGGCGAGCGCGTCGGTTGGCGAATCCCCGATCATCACCGAGGCGGCCATGTCGATCGGGCCGAGCGCCGTGGCTGCGTCCGCCAGCATCCCCGGCAACGGCTTGCGGCAGCGGCACCCGCCGAGGTCATGGGGACAGTGCAGTACCAGGTCGAGCTCGGCGTCCGCGGCCTCACGGAGCAGATCGCGCAGACGAGCGTGGATCGCGGTCAGATCGTGCTCCGTCATCCGGCCGAGCGCGAGCCCACGCTGGTTGGTCACAACCGCCACGCGGACGCCCGCGTCGTTCAGCCTCCGTATCGCCTGCGCGGATCGTGGAAGCAGTACGAGGTCGTCGGGCCGGGTGATGTACTCACCCTGCGGGGCTTTGACATTGATCGTGCCGTCGCGGTCGAGAAACGCGACCGGTGTGATCCCGGCAGCCATTCGCCGATTGTGACGGCTCGCGGCGACTCATGGAGCACCCGGTTCAAGGACGACGGACCGGTCTGCGGCGACCGCGACGCGATGTATGTTCTGGGTCGCAACGCGTCAGGAGCAGCACCATGAAGGCAGTGATTCTGGCTGGCGGTCTCGGGACCCGGCTGAGTGAAGAGACGTCAGTCCGGCCAAAGCCGATGGCGGAGATCGGCGGAAAGCCGGTTCTGTGGCACATCCTCAAGATCTTCTCCTACCACGGGATCAATGACTTCGTGATCTGTTGTGGGTACAAGGGCTACGTGATCAAGGAGTATTTCTCGAACTACTTCCTGCACGCGTCCGACGTGACCTTCGACATGGCGAGGAACGAGATGGAAGTGCATGCCGAGCACGCCGAACCGTGGAGGGTGACGCTGGTCGACACGGGCGAGGAGTCGCTGACGGGCGGACGCCTCAAGCGCGTGGCCGACTACGTGCGCGGTGAGCCGGAGTTCTGCCTGACCTACGGCGACGGTGTGACCGACCTCGACATCACGGCCGAGATAGCGTTTCATCGTGAACACGGGAAAGCCGCGACGCTCGCCGCCGTGTATCCGCCGAGCCGTTTCGGTGTTCTGGAGCTGGACGGGACGCTGGTCACGAGCTTCGCGGAGAAGCCGCGTGGCGAGGGCGGTCTGATCAGCGCGGGCTTCTTCGTGCTGTCGCCCGCGGTGATCGACTACATCGACGGCGACGACACCGCCTGGGAGCAGGCGCCGCTAGCGAGGTTGGCGTCCGAGGGACAGCTGATGGCGTACGAGCACGACGGGTTCTGGTATCCGATGGACACGTTGCGCGACAAGGTTCATCTCGAGGAGCTCTGGGCGTCCGGTCGTGCTCCGTGGAAGGTCTGGGACTGACGGATCATGGGGGATGACGGAGTCGTCGACCCCGGATTCTGGGCCGGCAAGCGGGTGCTGGTAACCGGCCACACAGGGTTCAAGGGGAGCTGGCTCAGTCTCTGGCTGCAGCTACTGGGTGCGGACGTGCACGGGCTTGCGCTCGAGCCGCACACCACGCCGGCGCTGTTCACCGAGGCCGGGATCGCGGAAGGCATGCATTCGGTCGTCGGTGACATCCGCTCCTACGAGGTGGTGCTCGCCGCGCTGCGTGCCGTCCGGCCCGAGGTTGTCCTGCACCTGGCGGCGCAGGCGCAGGTGCGCGAGTCCTACGCCAGCCCGGTCGGCACCTATGCCACGAACGTGATGGGCTCGGTGCACGTGTTGGAGGCAGCCAGGCAGACCCCGAGTGTGCGCGTGCTCGTCAACGTGACGACCGACAAGGTCTATGAGAACACCGGTTCGGCGCGCGGCTACCGCGAGGACGAGCCGCTGGGCGGGTTTGATCCATACAGCTCGAGCAAGGGCGCATCGGAGCTCGTCACGAGCGCCTATCGCCGGTCGTTCTTCAGCGATGCGGGAGTCGCGGTGGCATCAGCACGCGCCGGCAATGTGATCGGCGGAGGAGATTGGGCGAGTGATCGGCTTGTGCCCGACATCCTGCGCGCGCTCCAGGCGAATGTGCCGGTGCACATTCGCAACCCGGACGCGGTCCGCCCCTGGCAGCACGTGCTCGAGCCCGTCTCGGGCTATCTGAGGTTGGCAGAGCGCCTGTCGCTCGACGGGGAAGCCGTCGCGGGACCGTGGAACTTCGGTCCACTCGACGCGGATGCAAAGCCGGTCTCGTGGATCGTGGAGCAGATGCTTCGACACTGGCCCGGTAACCAGGGATGGCGCGTCGATTCGGGACCGCACCCACATGAGGCGGCATATCTCAGGCTGGACATCTCCAAGGCCCGTACGGGTTTGGGCTGGCAGCCTCGCTGGACGCTCGAGCAAGCACTCGAGAAGATCGCCGCGTGGCATCGGGGATGGCATGCGGGGCAGGATGTCCGGGCGCTGACGATCGAGCAGATCCGCGCATACGCGAGCGGGGGCCTGTGAGCCACGTGCCCCGGATCGGGTTCATGCAGGGTCGCCTGTGCGCACCGGTGGACGGAAAGGTGCAGGCGTTTCCATGGGAGGACTGGCAGGCTGAGTTCGTCACGGCGCAGGCCCTCGAGTTCGACCTGATGGAGTGGACCATCGATCAAGATCGGCTGCGCGAGAACCCACTGATGACGGCGGACGGTCAGCAGCGGATCCGGGAGTTGCGCGAGGCGACCGGTGTCGACATCCTGTCGGTCACGGGCGACTGCTTCATGCAGGCTCCGTTCTACAAGGAGAGCGGTCCCAGCAGCCGCGAACTGCTACGCGACCTGTCCGACGTGCTGCAGGCATCGAGCAGGCTCGGGATCCGCCACGTACTCATGCCTCTGGTCGACAACGGCTCATTGGCCAGCGCCGAACAGGAGCGATCGCTCAGGGATGGCCTGTTGCCGCTGCGCCCGATGCTCACCTCCGCGGGGCTGAAGATCCTGTTCGAGCTAGACCTTGAACCGGCCCGCGCGGCGACCTTCATCGACGCGTTCCCGGGCGACGCGTTCGGCGTCAACTACGACGTCGGCAACAGCGCCGCGCTCGGCTTCGACACGCGTGAGGAGGTTGCCGCGTACGGTCACCGGATCGACAACGTGCATGTCAAGGACCGTGAGCTGAACGGCACCACGGTCCCACCGGGGACCGGCAACGCGCGGTTCGACCGGACCTTCGGGGCTCTCAAACAGGCCGGCTACTCCGGGAACCTGATCCTTCAAACCGCCCGTGACGGCAACGGAGAGCACGGTCGTGCGCTGGACAGCTATCGGCGCATGACACGAGATTGGTGGGCCTCCGGTGGCGCGTGACGCTGACGGCGGGACCGCCGTTTCACGGTTGATGGATCTCACCGGGCGGGTGGCGATCATCACGGGTGGTGGGGGCATGCTCGGCTTCCAGCATGCGGCCGCCATCGCCGAGCTGGGTGGCATCCCTGTGCTGCTTGACATCGCCGAGCCCGGCATCCGTCACAACGCCGAGTTGTTGCGACACGAGTTCGGGGTTGCGGCTGTCCGGATCGTCTGTGACGTCACGCGGTCAGACGAGCTGGTGCAGGCGCTCAGGCGAATCCTGGCCGAGCTCGATCGCGTAGACATCCTCGTCAACAACGCCGCACGCAACCCTCAGGTCGGGAGCGCGGGTCTGGCGGAGGTCTCGCGGCTGGAGTCGTTCCCGTGGGAACTGTGGCAACTCGATCTCAACGTCGGCCTGGGCGGTGCCTTCAACTGCGCAAAGGTCTTCGGCGCGCACATGGCCGCCCACGGAGGCGGCGTGATCGTCAACATCTCCTCCGACCTGGGCGTGGTGGCGCCCGACCAGCGCCTCTACCGCCAGGACGGTCTCCCGGATCACGAGCAGCCGGTCAAGCCCGTCACCTACTCCGTCGTGAAGCACGGGCTGATCGGCCTGACGAAGTACCTGGCCACCTATTGGTCGGAGGACAACGTGCGCTGTAATGCCCTCTCTCCCGGTGGTGTGGAGGCGCAGCAGGACGAGGACTTCCTGCGCCGTATCAACACGCTGATACCGATGGGCCGCATGGCGCGCGTCGATGAATACCGCGGCGCCATCGCCTTCCTGTGCTCGGACGCCTCGAGCTACATGAATGGCGCCAACCTGGTGGTGGACGGCGGCCGAACGGCCTGGTAACCCCACCGTCGGGATCGCCTGGGTCGGGGGTGGGGAAGCGTCGGGGTCGCTCAGGACAGCGTGATCAGGCCGCCGTCGGCGGTGAGCGCCGAGCCGGTCACAAACGAGGCGTCGGGTCCCAGCAGAAACGTGATGCAGCGGGCGATCTCGTCGGGCCTTCCGTGGCGGCCCATCGGCGTATCGGTCTGGCTCTGGGGTACCGCGCCGGGTGCTGAGGGCGCCGCGATCGACGCCATCAGCTCCGTCTCGGTCGGGCCGGGGCAGACTGCGTTCACGCGCACGCCGAGCGCGGCCACCTCACGCGCCGCGGTGCGCGTCAGCCCGATCACACCGTGCTTGCTGGCCACGTAGGCGGCATGGTTCTTGACGCCGATCAGGCCCCCGGTCGACGCGACGTTCACGACAGAGCCCTGGCCCTGGGCGATCATCGTCGGCAGGACCTGGTGCAGCCCCAGAAACACGCTGCGCAGATTCACCGCGATCACGCGGTCGAAGACCTCGACTGGATATTCCGCCGTGGGGGCCAGCACGCCCGAGACTCCAGCGCTGTTGACGAGGCCGTCGATGCGTCCAAACCGCTTGCGAGCAATCTCCACATAGTTGGCGACATCCGCCGCATCCGACACGTCGGCGTAGGCGAACAGCGCGTTGGTCCCGCGTTCCTCCAGATACTGGGCGGTCGCGCTGCCGCCGTCGCGGTCCGCGTCGACCACCAGCAGCGACCATCCCAGCTCCGCCCCGAGCTCACACACGGCTCTACCGATCCCGCTGGCGCCCCCGGTCACCACGACCACGGATGAGGCGTGGCCGTCAACCGACATCGGCTGCGCCTGGCACTCGCTCGCTGGGCAGGGCATAGAGCACCAGGTCCCAGCCGTTGGGACCGTGCGGACAGAGGCTGAACCGGTATCCGTCGTGATAATCCCGCAACTGCAGGGGGATGCTCCAGATGTGATCCTGAAGGTGGTAGACGCACACTGCGATCGCCGGATGACCGTGGCTGATGACGCCGCGGCCACCCTTGAGCGCCAACGGCTCGGCGGCTTCGATGTCGAGCTTGATGAGCGTGGGAGCGGGCGCGTGCTGGGCGAAGCGATCGATCGTCGTCATCGGTACGGACTCGTCGCCGGCGCCGATCCGAGCCGACGGTCCACGACCGGACTCGACGGAGACCTCGCCCTCGACGTCCCCAACGGCCAGGCGATGCCCAAAGATGTTCGGTGACTCGAGGGCGTCGAAGCGCTGGAGCATCGCCGCGAAGTTATCCGCCTCCGGCTCGAACGAATGAATCTCGCGGTAGGACCTCCCGGCGTCGAGATAGTCCTGGACCGTGTCGCCGGTGAAGCCGCCTAGGTCGTAGAGCACCTCGTCGGGATTGCCCGCGATCAGCGACTCGTCGAAGTAAGCCAACTTCTCCGATGTCGACGGGAGCAGATCGAAGTTCAGCGTGAGGCGCCATTCGATGTGGTCGACGAACAACTCCCGCGAATCGCTGTCCAGCAGGTCGAACGCCGCGCGTACCTGGGAAGCGGCGCGCAACACCTTCTCGGGAAGGTCCAGCGCGTAGTGGGGGAGGAACTCATCGGGGAACCGCCACCCGAGCTGTCCGAAGTGTGCGACGCGGGAGTAGCCCAGCTCGCGCAACGGCTCGATGATCGCCGACATGCGGTCGACCCCCTCGGCAGCCCAGGTGGTGACGATGACCCCAGGGGTGTCACCGCGATCTTCGGCGGCGAAGTCGCTCGGTCGTCTGATCTCGATCCCACCGATCGAGGTCCCCCACTTGGCTGGGTTGTTATCGATCAACGCCAGCGGTCTGTATCCGAGCGTGGTCAGTGTCGAGGCTGTCCTGGTGCCGAGGTTGCCGGCGCCGAACAGGACGAAGGGACGGTCGAGCGAGCCGAGCCTCTCGACGATCGCGCCCGTCTGGCGCTCCCGCGCCGACTCCAGTGACTCACTCAGCAGCCGCTCGAGCCTGGCCGCAACGCGGTCATTCGCATCGGGCTTCACAGCGCGGAGGCAAGGCCGAGGAGGGACACCGCGTCCACAATTATGCGGCGATCTCGGACAGCTGGACCTCGCGCCGTTCGCTCAGCGAGCGCTTCATCGCCGTGGTCAGCCGCAGGCTCGCGATTCCGTCCTGAAGGTCCACCAACGGACGCTCTACTCCGCGCAGACAGTCAAGGAAATGCCGCATCTGCTCGCGGAACAGGTCGTTGCGGACGAACCCGTCAAAGCGGTCCTCCAGGACCACGGTGCCGTCCTGGGCGTGGTGAGCCAGATGGTTGCCGGCCAGATCGAGCGCGATCATCCCGTTGGTTCCGACGACCTTGAGCGTTCTGGTCGGTGGTTGCTGCAGGTAGTCCTGGTGCAGCAGCACCGGGAACCGTCCGCTCGCGCCGTCGTAGCGCATCAGCGTCGAGGCGGTGTCCTCGACGTCGACGTCGAGGTCGCTCAGCTTGCCACCGTCGGTGCTGACGCTCTCCGGGAGGCCGAAGAACCAGCACAACAGGTCTATCTCGTGGGTCTGCGTGGCGATCACGCCGCCACCCAGCTCAGCGCGGGCGGCGTAGCCGCGCCGGTAGTCCTCGTAGCGATGCCAGTTGGGCAGGAACTCGGCGATCTCGGCACGAACCGACATGATTCGTCCGAGCGCTCCCCGCTCGAGCATCGCCCTGGTGTAGCGCACCGCGGGGTGAAAGCGCAGCTGGAAGCCGACGTACACCGGCACCGGATTCGTCGCGGCGGCGCGCAGCAATGGCTCGATCCCCACCAGATCGTCCGCCACGGGCTTCTCGATGAACACCGGGACCCCGGCGTTCACGCAGGCCAGAGCGGTTTGCGCGTGCATCGATGTCGGGTTGCAGATGAATGCCGCGTCGGGCCGCTGTGCCAACGCCTGTTCGACCGACGCGTGGACCGTGACGTCGTAGCTCATCTCCAGGTCGTGACCGCCGACCTCGAGCGTGTCGGTGAGTCTCAGGTTCTCACGGCGGACTCTGTACGCGTGCAGCTCGAGGTCGTCGCCCAACAGCGCCGAGAGGTTGCGCAGGTGGCGCTGACCAATGCCGCCCAGCCCGAAGAACAGGGCCTTCACGACGGTTCGTCGATGAGCGGAATGATCATGTTCTCGGCGAGCTCATCGCGGTCGAGAAACGGCGAAAGATCCTCGAGCGGTGTGGAGACCATGCGCCCGTCGCCCGCCAGTCGAGTCGCGACACGCGGCCCGATCGCCTGCTCTGGATTGACCATCACCTCGCAGACGATCGGCCCATCCACTCTCAGAGCATTCCGGACAACCGACCGCAGCTCGACCTGGGAGTCGACCCGCACCGTTGCGATCCCGAACGAGCGCGCGACCGAGGTGATGTCCGGCAGGGTGAGACCGGAGCGCTGATCGGCGCCGATCACCTCTCCGAAGTACCCCGACTGAGACGAGCGGATCGACGCGTAGCCGTCGTTGTTGAGCACGAAGTATTTGATCGGCAGCCGCAGCCGTCGCACGACCTCGAGCTCTTGGATGTTCATCACGAAGCCACCGTCGCCGTCGACGGAGACTGTGCGTTGAACGCCGGCGCCCAGGCAGGCGCCGATCGTTGCCGGCAGGCCATAGCCCATCGCCCCGAGACTGCCGGTCGGCAGCGATCGCTGCCCTCGTTTGAGTCTCGCGGTCAGCCAGAACGTGTCGAGCGCCGCTCCGGAGCTGCCCGGCACGAGTACGTCACCTTCGGCCATCTCGTCGCACAGCGTCTCGGCGAACACGTAACTGTTGACGTACTCGGTCTGTGCCCGGTACTCAGGCAGAACCACGGGATAGGCGGTCTTCCAACGCTCGCAGCGAGCGCGCCAATCATCGATCGGCAGCGGCTCGCTCGGGATCCGCTGGAGCAGCGCATCGAGGAACCGTTTGGCGTCGCTCACCACCCCGAGCGCCGGCAGGTCACCGAGTTTGGCGATCTCGCTGGCGTCGATATCGACCACAACGACGTCAGCCGCACGCGCGAACTGCGTCCGGTCGAACCCGGTGATCGAGAAGTCCATGCGGCAGCCGATCGACAGAACCAGGTCGGCGTTCTGCACCGCGAAGTTCGGGCCACGTGGCGCCGCGGTGCCGCACCGCCCGACGTAGTACGGGCTGTCGAACTCGAGCAGGTCGGCAGCGATCCAGGTCGTCAGCGTCGGCAGGCCGGCTGTTTCGATCAGCGCGCGCAGCGCCCCCTCGGCGGCGGCGGCATGTACACCGTTGCCCGCCAGAATCACGGGTCGGACCGACGCCCGCAGCAGCTCGGCGACGCGATCGACCGTCGCGTCGCTCAGCTCGGTGGAGGCTTGCGGCGCGGGGGCGAAGCCCGGCAGCTGGTCCGGGTCGATCTCGGAGGCCTGAACGTCCATCGGAACCTCGAGCCAGACGGGACCCGTGCGTCCGCTGCGCATCAGATGCAGGCACTTCTCCAGCTCGTAGCGGACCCGGTCGGGGTCCATCAGGCAGACGGCGTACTTGGTGATCGGACTGACGATCGCGACGGCGTCGAGCTCCTGCACACCGAGCTGGCGTACACCGGAGTCTCCCCTCAGATCGGCACGCTTGACCTGGCCCGAGATGGTGAGCGTCGGTGTCGACTCGAGCCACGCGCCGGCAACCCCTGTGAGTGCGTTGGTCACGCCCGGGCCCGACGTCACCGACGCCACGCCGAATCGCGCCGAGGTCCGCGCATAGGTCTCCGCGGCGATCGCCGCGCCCTGCTCGTGGAGCATGCTCACCGCGGTCAATCGCGGCTCGTGCAGCAGGCCGTTGTTGAGGTGCATCGCGCCGCCGCCGGGAACGAAGAAAACGTGCTCGATCGCTTCGTCTGCGATGCGGCGGAAGATGTAGTCGGCGACCCGCACCGGCGTCACTTTAGAAGGCGGTCAGGCGCGTGGAAGCGAGATCCGGGGCGCGGGCGGCGCTACCGGGCTTTCTACACTGCCGCTGTGACTTTCAGCCGTCCCGCGCCGAGCAGCTCGGAGCGCAAGAACCTGGTGATGGTCCGCGCCGGGCGCGCGTCGCAGCACATGTCGTACTGCCGTGATCGCGAGCGCGAGAACTTCGATGTGGGCATCTCTTGGTACGACGAGGGGACAGCCGCTGACTTCGGCATGGCGGACGGGGCGCTGTTCGTGCACGACGGGTGGGGGGCGACCGCGCTCGAGGGGAACGTTCTGATGCAGGCGGAGTGCCGCGAGTTGTTCGAACGCTACGACTACGTCTGCTTCATGGACGATGACATGGTCGGTGACGCGGCCGGCGTCTCACGGATGTTCGACAGCTGCCGGCGGCTCGGTCTTGACATCGCCCAGCCCGCGATCGTCGCGCGCGAAGACTCGTTCAACAACCATCCGATAACGGCGGTTCACACCGGGTTCAGCGTTCGCTTCACGAACCATGTGGAGCCCAATGCGGTCGTGATGTCGGCGCGCGTGTTGCAGCGTCTGGTGAGCCTGCAGGTCGGCGCCGCGTCTGCGTACGGGGTCGAGGCAGCATGGCGCCACATGGTCAAGCTGGGCACGATGGCGATCATCGACGACGCGGCGATGATCCACTCGCGTCCGGCCGGTCGGCTCGGCTTTGCGCCGGAAGGAGCGGACGCGGCCCGCCGGAACATGATCAGCTATTCGATCACCGGCAGCCCCTTGTACCTGACATACGGCGGATTTACGACGGATGGTGGGTTCGTCGCGATGGGACGGGGGGAGCCGCACGGGTCGCGTAAGGTGCTCGAGCTGCTGGAGCGGGCGGCCCCGGAGATACTGGCGTCGCTGCACCAGCTCGACCCCGAGGTCGCGCGCGTACGTGTCGGCAAGTACCTGTCCGGCAACCGGGACTTCGTGGCGTCTGACCCCGGTCACAAGCACGTGGGCTCGATCCTCCGAGATCATCTCGCCGCAACGGGTATCAATGTGTAGCGTGCGGCCGGCGGGCTCGGTCCCCGAGCGACCGTCGGCGGGCTGAGTCTGCGAAACACGATCAGGCGGGATCGCGCGCCGGCGCGGGGTTCAGCGATCCGTGCCGAGCAGCTCGAACCCGCGGACGAACCCCCCGATCAGCCGCAGGTCGCTGTTGCCGACCACGTCCCGCGGCCGCACCGACCCGCGCACATGCAGATGAACGTCCAACAGCGCGCGGTCGGTGAGATCGCCGCGCCGGATCTGCAACGAAACCGCTGGTCTGGAGTCACCCGCGCTGCGGCCCGCTTCGACAATCCCGGGCCCGGAGAAGTCGGTGTCCCACAGCGCCGCATCGTGGACCTTGGAGCGGTCTATCTGGATCCGCATCACGAACTCATCAGGCACCGATTCCGCCAGCGGCACCGCGATGCGCGCCGTCGCTGTGCTCCACACGCCTGGCTCATCGGGGTGGTGCCAGCCGGAAACCAGCCAGGCGAGCTCAGGGACACCGCTCCCGAGTCCGTAGAACCGCCCGATCTCGGCAGCTGCGGGAACCGGAGTGGATCGGTCGCCCGCAAGCAGCACCGTATGTTTTGCGACGGTCTGCGCCCATGCGGCGTCCGCGTGCTCGGCGAGCCGGCTGGCGGGCAGACCGCGCGCGGCAACCTCCGCCCAGATCCGATGATCCAATCTGGTCAGTGATGCCAACTGGCCCATGACCTGCGGGCTGAGCTCCTTTGACATGTCGCTCTGGAGACCTGTGGGCAGCGGCCGCGTCTCGTTGATGCGCGCCATCTGCATCGGACGGTCAAGCCAGCGACCGAGGTTGTCGATCCACGCCGGATTCTCCATCACGTCGACAAACGCGAGCTGGTCGAGCCGGTCAATCGCGGCGGCCAGCAAGACGGCATCGTCACCTGGATCGATCGGCCGATCATCGGGAATCAACGGATGCGGCCACAGCAGGATGCGAATGGTCGCGTTGTCCACAAGCGGGGCGAGACTGGCCACACCGAGGAACTCGCCGAACGGGCGACGTGCGGGTCTTTCAGGCGTCCCACCCCACCGTCCCCAGTCGCCATACGGCTCGAGGTCGAGGTCGGTCAGTCCGCGCTCGTGAGTCCAGAGTGAGAGCAGCCGCGAGCGGGGCTCGCGCAGGACGGTCACGTGGTCCGCGCCTGGAAGCGCTTGCTCGGATGTCGAATAGCTGACGTGCCCGGCCAGGAAGCGTGTCGCAGGAGGGATCTCTCCCGGATCCCGGAACGCCATGCTTCGGAACGCGTCACAGAGCGTGTCGAAGCCATCCCACGCTCCAAAGTGGTATCGGTCAAACCCGACAAGCGGTTGCTCGTCGCCGGCGCCCGCAAGCGCAAGCGTGAGCGAGCTCCCCGCGCTCTTCGGGATGTGATTGAAGACCAGCGGTTGTCGTGGGTCTCTCACGGCCGGTCGAGATCCGCCTCAGGCGGCCAGGGCCAGGACCGATTGGAGGATGTTCGACTCGCTGCCCGGCGCACCGAACTCGTGACGCGCGACCAACCGCAGGCCCGCCGCTGTCGCGAGCGCATCCAGCGCGTCCAACGAATAGAAGTTGATGTGCTCGTGCCAATGACGCTTGGCCGTGACGGCGGTCAGCGAATCGCTGTGTTGTTTCATCAGCGCCTCGTGAGGTACCTCGAGGAACAGGAGCGTGTCGGGTGACATGCAGTCGCGCATCTCGACCATGACATCCAGTGGCTCAGGGACATGCTCCAACACCTGAGTGCTGATGAGCAGGTCGTACTTGGTCGCGCGCGCCTCCGCGTAGGTGACGCTCTTGACACCGTCGAGCGTCTCGACGTCGGAGATGTCGTAGATGTGACAGAGCGAGGCGGCGCTCCGGAACGGTGTGTTGATCCCGGTGTCGCCGCCGAAATCAAGCACACGAGGACTGCCGGTGTGGAGCTGCTCGCCGACGAAACGCTCAGATTCGCGCAGCCACGGAACCTCTGCCGAGAACCCGCGGTTGCGCTCCGCGTACCCGGGTTCATAGCGCTCGCGCAACGTGACGTACTCGTCGCCTCGGTAGTCGCGGTAAAGCGCCTGCAGTTCCGCGTCGTCAAACCTGATGTCCGAGAACAGGAAGCGGCAGTCCTTGCACTGGAGCGAGTTGCAGATCGTGTAGGCACGACCCGACGGGATCGTTCGCAGCCCCCAGCTCTCGTCGATCGTCGCCGGTGGCCAGCCGAGCGCGCGGTCCGCGACGAAGGGCATCACGACCGCCGGTGAGGACAGCAGCCGCTGTCCGCCGCAGCAGGGGCATTCACGCGCGATACGCACGCGGCGGCATGCTACTGGGCTCCGAACGTGACGGCCAAGCGGCGGCGTAGGGCTCGAGCCGCTCCGCGCGCCACGGCATGGCTCGCGATCCGCGCCCGGTGCGACGTGGCAACATGTAGCTGCGACCGTCCCAGCCACTTCCGACCCGCAGAGACGCTGTGGAAGGCGAGGCGGTGGCCGAGGCGCGGAACCTTGGGCCTAGCGACCTGATGCGAGACCCGTGGCCTGCATCGCCAGCGAGGAGATCAGGGGCTGACTATGACCAGATTTGCGAATACTGCAGCGAGGACTCCTGACGATGGTCTCTCCTGACGCCGACGCCGAGTCGGTGCGGGCGCGGATAGCCCTGCTCGTCAAGGAGTACGCGGATATCACGCTCGCGCCCACGCCGTTCACGCCGGGACAGACGTCGGTGCCGCCCTCCGGGAAGATGATCGGCGCGCGTGAGCTGCAGCTGCTCGTCGAAGCGGGACTCGACGGCTGGCTCACCGTGGGTCGATTCAACGAGCAGTTCGAACGAGCGCTGGCCGCGCGTGTCGGGACGCGATATGCGCTGACCGTGAACTCCGGGTCATCGGCGAACCTGGTCGCGTTCTCCACGCTGACCTCCCCGCGCCTGAACGGTCGCGCCATCAAACCGGGGGATGAGGTGATCACGGTTGCCGCCGGCTTCCCGACCACGGTCAACCCGATCCTCCAGTTCGGCGCGGTGCCGGTGTTCGTAGACATCGACCTGGACACGCACAACGTCGACCCGGAGTTGGTCGAGGCCGCGGTCACCGAGCGGACCAAGGCGATCATGCTGGCGCATACGCTCGGTAATCCATTCAACCTCGCGGCGATCACCGATATCTGCAAGCGTCACGGCCTGTGGCTGGTCGAGGACTGCTGCGACGCGCTCGGCACAACCTACGACGGCCGCCCGGTCGGTACGTTCGGAGACATCGCGACCCTGAGCTTCTATCCCGCCCATCACATCACGATGGGAGAAGGGGGCGCGGTGCTCACCAACAGCTCGCAACTCAAACTGATCGCCGACTCGTTTCGCGACTGGGGTCGCGACTGTTACTGCGAACCGGGCCAGGACAACACCTGCGGCAACCGCTTCACGCGCCAGCTCGGCGGGCTTCCGATGGGGTACGACCACAAGTACACCTACAGCCACCTGGGGTACAACCTCAAGATCACCGACATGCAGGCGGCGTGCGGAGTGGCGCAGCTCGAGCGCCTGGACGAGTTCATCGCCGCGCGGCGGGCGAACTTCGCGTACTTGAGGGAGCGTCTGTCGAGTCTGCGGGAGTATCTGGCGCTTCCGCAGGCGACCGCGAACTCGGAGCCGTCGTGGTTCGGATTCCCGATCCGGATCAGGGAGTCGTCGGGCCGCGCGCGCGTGGAGCTGCTCAACTACCTGGACGGCCGCAAGATCGGAACGCGATTGATGTTCGGGGGCAACCTCACCCGTCAGCCCTACATGCTCGGTCGCAATTTCCGCATACATGGCGAGCTCACGAACACCGACATCGCGATGAACCAAACCTTTTGGATCGGTGTATTCCCAGGCTTGACCAGGGATCACCTCGACTACACCGTCGAGAGCCTCGAAGAGTTCTTCAACGCCGCTGTCTAGCGGCTGGGCGGCGGGCGCGGTGCACATCTTTCTCAGCGGTGGAACGGGGTTCTTCGGCAGGGCGTTGCTGCGCCACTGGTCGTCGCAACGTGCGGATGACCTGAGCGTGACGGTGCTCTCGCGCGACCCCGAACGCTTCCGCAACCTGCACTCGGCACTGGTCGACGGGGCCGATTGGCTGCGCTTTCACGCGGGCGATGTCACCTGCGCAGAGAGCCTGCCTCAGGACGGCGGTTTCACGCACGTAGTCCACGCCGCCACCGATGTCTACGACGGTCCCCATGGCGACGCGCTGGAGATGTACGCCAACAATGTCATCGGCACCCGCAACGTCGCGGAGATGGCGGCGCGGCTCGGGGCACAGCGGCTGCTGTTCACCAGCTCGGGAGCGGTCTACAGCCGTCGCGGTATGGAGATCTACGCGGTCGCCGAGGACCACGCTGGGGCGCCCGACCCGCTCGCCCCGGGTAACGCGTACGCACTCGCGAAGATCGCCGGAGAGCACATCTGCGCGCTGAGCGCCGCGCGCTGGGGTCTTGACTTCGTCGTGGCCCGGTGCTTCGCGTTCTCGGGGCGGGACCTTCCTCTGAACAGCAATTTTGCGATCGGCAACTTTGTCCGTGACGCGCTCGCCGGTGGCCCGATCGTCGTGAACGGCGACGGCACCGCTGTGCGGTCCTACCTCGATCAGCGCGACCTGGCACGCTGGCTGATGGCGATCCTCACGCAGGGCGGTCCCCGCCGGGCGTACAACGTCGGCTCTGATCAGGCGATCACGATGGCTGAGCTGGCGGCAACCGTCGCACGCATCTCAAGTGGCGCGGCCGACGTGACGATTATGGGGAGAGCGGATCCGGGCAACGGCCGTAGCCGTTATGTTCCAGCCATCGACCGTGCTCGCGAAGAACTCGGGCTGGAGGTCACGATCAGACTCGAAGACTCCATCCGAACCATGCTCGAGAACGCGGTATGAGCCAATCCTCGGTGGACGCATCGGTGGATCCGACGCACGTCGCCGGCTCGCGGTCGGCGCATGGAGCCGATTCGATGTTCGACGCTGATCGCGTCTACGTGATCGCCGAGGTGGGCAACAACCACAACGGCTCGCTGGAGCTGGCCAAGAGCCTGGTCGATTCCGCAATCGCAGCCGGCGTCGATGCCGTCAAGTTCCAGATCCGTGACCGCGACGCGTTGTACCGCAAGCGTGCCGGGCAGCTCTCGGAGGACCTCGGCGTGGAGTACATCCAGGACCTGCTCGCCAAGGTTGAGCTCAGCGCGGACGAGCATCGTGAGCTGCGTGCCTACTGCAGCCAGCAGCGGATCGCATACATCTGCACCCCCTGGGACGAACCGAGCGTGGATCTGCTCGCCACCATGGATGTGGCAGCCGTGAAGCTCGCATCGGCCGACCTCTGCAACCCCTACCTGATCGCGCACGCCGCGACGCTCGGCAAGCCGATGATTCTGTCGACCGGCATGTCGTTCGAGGAGGAGATCGTCCGCGCGGTCGAGCAGCTGAACGGCATCGGTGTGCCCTACGTGCTGCTCCACTGCAACAGCACCTATCCGGCGCCCGAGCCTGATATCCAGCTCGGATACATCCGGCGTCTGCGGCAGCTGCATCCGCACGTCGGGTACTCGGGGCACGAGCGTGGGATCGCGGTCACGCTCGGCGCGGTGGCGGTCGGCGCGCGCGTGGTCGAGCGCCACATCTCGCTTGATCGTGGGATGGAGGGGCCCGACCATCTCGCGAGCCTCGAACCGGACGACTTCCGGCAGCTCGTCGACGGGATCCGTCAGCTCGAGGCGGCGCTGCCGTGGCAGGGTCCGGGACGCCGAGTCAGCCAGGGCGAGCTTCTGAACCGAGAGAATCTGGCCAAGAGTGTCGTCGCGGCCCGCGACATCCCGGCCGGCACGGTGATGACGGAGGAGATGCTTCAGGTCAGGAGCCCCGGACAGGGGATCGCGCCATACCGGTTGATCGAGCTGATCGGCCGTCCGGCGGTCCGTGAGATCGCCGAGGGTGACTTCCTGTATGAGAGCGATCTCAGTAATGCCGAGGAACGGGAGAGCCTGACGTTCACGGTGCCGATCCGCTGGGGTGTTCCCGTTCGCTACCACGATTTTCTGGAGTACAGGCGCCGGATCGAGCCCGATCTCTATGAGTTCCACCTGTCCTACAGGGACCTGGGCCTTGAGCCCGCGGATTTCCTGGCGGAGGTCGACTGCTTGCGCCTGGTGGTGCACGCGCCGGAGCTGTTCGAGGGCAGCGAGTTGCTGGATCTGGCGACTGAAGACGATGCTTACAGGAGGCGCGCGATCGACAACATGCAGCGCGTGGTCGACGCGACCGAACAGATCGCGGAGTTCTTTCCGAGCGCCGAGGACATGCTGATCGTGGCGAATGTCGGGGGCTTCTCCGCCGATGCGCCGCTACCGCCCGAACAGCGCGCCGAGCTCTACGGCCGCTTCTACGAGTCGCTCGCCGAGATCGATTTCGGGGCGACCGAGCTGATCCCTCAGAACATGGCCCCGTTTCCGTGGCACTTCGGCGGACAGCGCCACCAGAACATCTTCATGATGCCCGCCGACTTGGTCGAGCAGGCCCGGCGTCACGGCCTCCGCTACACGCTCGACCTGTCACATCTCTCGATGATGTGCTCGCACTTCTCCCTGGACTTCCAGGACGTGCTGTCCTCGCTGTTGCCGCACACGGCGCACCTCCATGTGGGCGACGCCAGTGGCACGAACGGCGAGGGGGTCGAGATGGGCTCGGGGGATATCGACTGGCAGGCGACCTGGACGCGAATCGCCGAATACCCGCAGCTGAGCTTCGTACCGGAGATCTGGCAGGGCCACAAGGACCGTGGCGCCGGATTCTGGTCGGCGATGCGGTTCCTCGAGTCGCGAGGCCCGCAGCCGGCATAGCCAGGAGACACAGGTGCTGACGATCCTGATCCCCAATTACGGACGTACGCGCTACGTCGAGAGACTGGTGCGCCAGCTGGTCGCCGAACCCGAGGTCGCCAGCGGCCAGGTCCGGGTTCTGGTGTCGGACAACAGCTCTCCCACTGAGACGCAGCGGATGCTCCGTGCGCTGCGGGAGGAGTTCGCGCATCTGCAGCTCGAGGTCCACGAGCAGGACAGCAACATCGGCGGACAGGAGAACGTGAAATGGCTGGTGAACCACGCGGACACCAGCCACGTGTGGCTGATCGGCAACGACGACACGATCGAACCGGGGGCTGTCGCGTACGTGCTCGCGTTGTTGGCGCAGTACGACCCTGGGGTTCTGCACCTGCCGCACTCCTGGGAGTTCGGGGAGAAGTCCCGGCGGCCGTCTGCTCCGCATGTGATGGCGTCGGGCCGTGAGCTGTTCCTGGAGTACACGCACTGGCTGTCATTCATGAGCTCGTGCGTCGTCAGACGCACGAGTCTGCTGCAGGCGATCGAGGACGCACCGGCCCTCGGCCATGCCTGGTCGCCGCACATCTGGTACGCGGTGGCCGGGCGTGGCGAGCGATGTGTGGTGGCGGACAGGCTGCTGGTCCACGTCGGTGACGCACGCGGGTGGTTCACGCATCACGTCAACGACCTGCTGACGATTCCGCTGATCACCGCCTTCGATGAGGGCTTCGCCCTGCTCGTCAATGAGTGGGAGTACGGCCGGCTGTTTCTGGATCGGCGCGACGCCGACTGGCATACCCCGTTGTGGACGCTCGGCCAGCTCAGCGAGTTGATGTCGGCGGTCCGTCGTTTCCCGAGTTCCCGATGGCTGCGCAGGCGCCTGTTCGAATTGGTGATAAGTGGCGATCCCGCATATCAGGTTCCGTCGACCGGTGACGCCCTCGAGCTGATCGTCTGGGCGGTCCGCGAGACGGAGGATGCGGGCGAGCTCAGTGCTGCCATCGGCGAGGCCGAGTCGGAGTTCCTCGCGGGCAACCTGGCACGCTCCGTGAGCCTGTTCCAGGCGATCCTGGCCATCGACCCTGCGAACGTCGAAGTGCTGTGCGACCTTGGCGTCGCCGCCATCGCGCTTGGGAGCAACGACGGCATCCAGGCGATCGAGTACGCGATCCAGTGCGACCCGCAGCACGCGGACTCATACGCGAACCGTGCTCTCTGGGCACAACAGCAAGGACTGCGATCGCTCGCGCTCACCGACGCCCGTCATGCGGTCGAGCTCGAGCCGTCACTCGAGCCGGTCCTGGCCGCGATCCTCGCCGGCTAGCGCCGACGCGCCGCCTTCAAACCAGATCGCCGGACAGGATCCGGCGCGACAGGTCCAGCGCCTCACGAATGCAGTCGTCCATGTCGATGTAGACGTAGTTCGCGAGACGGCCTGCGAACTCGACCGTGCAGGAGCTCGCCCCAGCCAGCGACGTCGCGACGAGTTCCTGATAGTCGTGGTTCAGCTGCTCGTTCTCAGGAAGCGGGATCGGGTAATAGCGCGTCGGCGCGCCGGTGAACTCGAAGCCGAGCACCGTGCCCTCGCATTCCTGGCCCGATGCGTGCTTGGTCTCGTGCACCCTGATGAACGGATAGTCCAGCCCGGGGTAGTTCACGACCATCGCGCTCTGGGCGTGCTCCTTGTACGGGATGTGAACGTTCTGGACCCAGATCCCGCGCCATTCGAGCTCGCCGAGCGGGTTGCCGGCGAACACATCGAGTGGGCAGGTCAGCACGATCAGATCCGAACCGTGATCAGCCGCCGCGGCGGGTGTGCTGTTGAGGTCCAGCGTGGAGTTGAGCACCAGCTCGATCGACGGGTGGGCGATCAGGCCCTCGATCAGATCGGTGTAGCCCTCCCTGCCGTCGGGCCAACCCTGATACGGGTCAGGGAACAGGTAGGGATCGTTGTCGCGGCGTAGCTGCACCCGTCGCGGCGCCCAGGTGGCGCTCAGCAGCCGCGGCTCGCGCCCCCACTGCTTCTTCGTGTACGGGTGGATGTAGCGGCCGTACAGCGTCGGGCCCATCAGTTCGAGACACCACTCCTCGAAGTTGGCCGAAGCGGCACGGGCGGCAGCATCGACGCCCTCACGCTCCGCGAGTTCGAGCTTGATCTGTTCGGCGTCGCTCTGCTTGTCGATGTCGGAGACGAGCATCGGCCAGTTGAGCAGCTTGCCCTCGATCAGGATGTCGACGCGGTGGCGGTAGCCATTGAACGGGACGTAGCGCTGGACGTAGTTCCAGACCTCGGCGTCCTCGGTGTGGAAGATGTGCGAGCCGTGCGGCTCGTAGACGACGCCGCCCATCGTCGATGAGCGGACCAGCCCGCCGGCGACGGAAGCGCCCTCATGGATGCGCACCTGCCAGCCATTGTCGGCAAGCTCGCGCGCGAGGGTGCAGCCGGTGAGACCGCCCCCAACGATCAGGGCACGACGGCCCGGCACTGATTGTGGGCGCCGCGGGGGCGCAGGCGAAAGTGAGCTCACGTCTCATAGATCGGCTTTCTGCGCCGAATGTTTAGCCTTGCCGCTCCGGATTCAGGACCGATGGCGTCGCGGCCGAAGCAGATCGGTCAACGTCGCGGGACGTCAGACCGGCGGTACGCGCGTCAGGTCGGCGCGTCGGCCCGCCACCGCGTCGCCGTCTGTCGCAGATCCTCGAGTGCATCCGGGGTGAACACCGGTGGCGCCGGGCCACTGCCGGAAGCGAGCGCTTCGCCGCTGCCTGCGGTCTCGGCGTAGAGCGCATGGATCGCACTGTCGACCCGTCGGCGCTGCGACGGCTGAAGCTCGCCGACGATGCCGATCATCGTCAGCTCGGCGTCGGCGAGCCCGCAGCGCTCGACCAGTGCGCCGAGCGCCTGCGCGCCCTCGGCGTGATCCATGTTCGAGGCGTCGATCACGAGCGCGGCATCGGCGACCGAGCCCATTACCGCCGCGTAGCTGCGCAGACGGCTGTCATCGCCGAGCAGGAACTCGGCCTGCGCGAGCACGGCGAATCCCTGATGGCCACCGAGCGGATCGGGCAGATCCTCGTCGGTGTCGGCCTCGGCGATGGTCGCGCTGAAGCGCGCACGGAGATCGGCGTCGTAGGGGTCGGCCGCGCAGGCCCGCAGCAGCAGCAGGCAAGCGCGCTGATAGTCGGCACGCGCCAGTGCGGCGTCGGCGGCGTCGGCGTCACGGGCGGCGTCGTCCCGATCCGTGTCACTGACGGTGGCCAGCACGCCGAAATGCGAGCGTAGGCCACTCAGTCCCTTCTGGGCCTGGTTCTCCAGCCCCGACCAGACGAACGCCATGTCGGCGGGGCTCAGCCGGGCGCTGAGCTCGTCGAGCTCGAAGTTCCGCAGCACCCAGCGCTGGAACTCGATCCCCTTCTGGGCTTCGCGCAGCGCCTTGGTGCCACCGACTCCGCCGGTGATGTTGGCGCCGTGCCAGCGGTAGAGCACCAGTTCATCCGCAAGGTAGTCGACCTTCTTGTACTGGGCCGCGACGAGCGCGAGCCACCAGTCGGCGTACGGGGCGCTCGCAGGTATCTGGTCGAACAGCTCGGCCTCGATGATCAGCGAGGACTGAACGGCGACGTTCTCCCAGAGCACACGCGCAAAGCCGTTCTCGGGGATCGGTCCCTGGTAGCCATAGTTGTGAAAGGTCGGCGTGCCGTCGCCGTCGACGAGCGTCATCCTCGTGAAGGTCAGGCCCAGCTCCGGCCGGCCGAGCATCAGCTCGACCTGCCTGATCGTCTTACTGGGAAGCCAGACGTCGTCAGCGTCGAGAAGTGCGATGAGATCGCCCGTGGCCTCGCGGCGCGCGCGGTTGGTTGCCGCAGTGGCACCCGCATTCTGCTGCTGGACGAACTTGATCCGTCCCGGGTAGCGCTCGATGCAGCCCTGAACGAGCTCCGCGGTGTTGTCGCTGGAGCCATCGTCGACGATCACCAGCTCGAGGCACTCGGGCGGATACGCCTGCGTCATCGCGCTCTCGATCGCTTCGACGATGTAGGTGCCGTAGTTGTACGCACCCATCAGGGCGCTGACCTTTGGGAGTGGGGCTGTGGCCATGGCGGGGCTCAGTTCCGGTCGGGGAGGACGTCAGTGCTCGCGAGACTGGGCTTCGCCGGCATTCAACAGCATCTCGGCCAGCTCCGAGCTTCCCGGCTCGGCGATCATGCTGCCGGCGGTCCGGGCGAGGCGCACGTGCCCCGAGCACGCGGCGTGCAATGGCACGTAGGCGTTCATCGCGATGTGCAGCCGTGCGTCGCGATCGGCCTGCAGCGGCTCGATCAGGACGTTGATGTCAGCGCAGTCGTCGAGGTCGAGACCGCCGCGCTGCGCGGCTTCGACGACACGTGCCTCGATCGCCTCGGGCTCGCCCGCCAGCGCGGGGTCGGCGAGCAGGAACAGACAGGCGCTGCTGGTGGGCGAGGTATGCGCGCCCCAGTCGCTCAGCAGCTCGGCGAGGCGATCGCTGCCCTGCCATGCCGGTGTCGCCAGAACGCGCACGCGCGCATCCTCGGTCAGTGGGAACGGCTCGAGCTCGCCGCGGCCCAGCTTCGGATCGTGGGGCATCAGCGCATCGATCCGTTCGCGGTAGCGCGCTGCCACGGCGTCCCAGGACAGCGACCCGGCCGCGATGCGCCCGGCATCGCCGCGGGCCTCGCGTCCGGCCGGATCGGCCACGGCCGCCTGCATCAGCTCGATCAGGTGCTCGAGGTCGGGGGCGAGCACCCAAGGGGTCGAGACCGGGACGAACGGCAGCAGGTCCTCAGCCGGGATCTCCAGACGCGTTGAACGGATGCGCCAACCCGCCTCGGGGGGGCAGAACTCGTCGGTCGGACCGCCCGCGGTGGTGATCACGGGAACCCCACAGGCCATGGCTTCGAGCACCGGCATCGCGAAGCCCTCACCGCGATACGGGTGGACGAGCACATCACAGCCGCGGTAGAGCTCGACGATCTCTTCGGTGCTGAGCTCGTCGCTCAGCAGCTTCAGCAGCGGAAGCTCACCGGAGTCCGCATGTTCGATGAAGGCCTCACGGTCGCCTCCGCGATAGACCCCATCCGCGCCGAAGTCCTTCATGATCAGCTCGACGTCATCACGTCCGGCGAATGCGCGCTTGTAGGCCTCGAGCAGCAGATCAGGGCCCTTGCGCCAGACGAGACCGCCCACGAACAGAAATCGTGTCGGCCGCGGTGCGCCACCGCCGTCGCGTGGGCCGGGCGTGAAGGTCTCGAGGTCGACCCCATTGGGGATCACCCGCACGCGCTCGGGGAGCACGCCGTCGGCGACGAACATCTCACGCACGAACGCGCTGGGAACCCAGAGCTCATCGACGTTGCGCCCGATCAGCTCGGCCCAGTCACGTGGTACCGAGCCGAACTCCCAGGGCACGATCGCCGCCAGCCGTCCCGATCCCGGCGCGGCGAGTTGCGGCGGCCACTGCTGGCGAACCTCGACGGCGGCGGGGTGGGGGAGCGGAGGATCGAGTGGCGATCCGTCGGGTTGCACCCGCTGCAGTGGCGCGGCGAGCCGCTCGGTGATGCGACCGTTGATGATCGAGAGACTGCTGGGCAACCCATGCGGCCCCTGCCAGCGGATCGTCGTCGCCGGCTGCCGGTTGGCATTCGCCGCGACCGTGTCCTCGGCAAGGGTGCCGGCACGATCGGCGTCCGTGTAGTACGCCTCGAGCTCGTCGACGTAGGCGGAGAACGCTCGTGGAGGATCGATGTTGGCCTGAAGTTCGGCCAGCAGCCCGTTCTCGCCCGCGAGGCGGTCGAGCACACGCGCCAGATCGTCCGCGTCGAGAGCCTCGAAGCTGAGGCCATCGATGCCGTCTCTGATCGACTCCGGCAACCCGCCGAGCCGTGGGACCACCAGCGGCGTCCGTGCCGCCAGACACTCGGCGGCGGCCAGCGGCGCGCAATCCCACCACATCGACGGGAGCACGGCGACATCGACGTCCGCCAGTCGTTCGCCGATCTGCTCTGGGGCGAAGGCACCGCCGATCGTCACGACACCGCGGCGATCGAGCGCGCGCAGCTGCTCGGAGAACGCGGCTGAGATCTCACCGATGATCCGCACATCGATCTTTGCGCTGGTGCGCTGCGCCGCCTCGACGAGCAACTGCGGTCCCTTATGCGGGTAGGCGGATCCAAGGAACGCGACCGTCAGGCGTTCGTGCAGGCGTCCCGGTGGGCGATCGCGACCGACGCTCTCCCAAATCGATTGCTCGTGCGGCATCGCCTGGTGTACGACGTCGACCAGCCCCGGGTCATATCCGGCGCCGAGAAAGGCCTCACGGACGGCGTCGGAGACTGCCAGGATCTTGGTGAGCCCGGTCTGCGCCTTGGCACGGATCTCGTGCAACCGGCGCTGATGTCCGTGCACATCGGTGCTGCCCACACACGGGGCGCAGCGCCCGCCGTCGCCCGGTCCCGGGCAGATCGTCGCCGCGCCGGTCAGCAGATACGCGCGCGGGCAGACGAGCCAGTAGTTGTGGGTGGTGAAGTACGCGGGCAGGCCACGGGCGGCGACCTGGTCGAGCAGCGCTGCACCGAGGTTGTGGAGATTGTGGAAATGCACCACCTGCGGGTGCAGCCGATCGAGCACCTCCGCGAACGCGCCCGTGATCGGCGGGTCATCGAGCTCGCGCAGCGGATGGCCGAGGTCGAACAGCAGGTGCTGGCGGTTGTGCACGCCGATCAGCCGGACACCGTGGTCCTCAGTCTCACTCAGCTCATAAGCGATGCCGCTAGCGGTCGGCTGGGTCGATGCGTAGAAAACGGTCACGTCCCAGCCTCTGCGTGCCAGCTCGCGCGCGGCCAGCCGCGGGACCGTGGTCCCACCGCCGGGGTCATTCCAGCCGAACGCGGTCATCATCAACCGACGTGGCATGCTCTGCTCCGCGTGCACGAGCTCAACTTTAAAGTGAGGGTTGGATGACACGTCCTGAGACGGCGGGCGGCTCGCCGGCATGACCACGCGGCAGCTGCCGACGGTGTCGGCGCTGATGCCGGCGTACAACTACGCGCGCTATGTGGAGCGCGCGATCACGAGCGTGCTCGAGCAGGACTACCCGCCCGAGCTGCTCGATCTGGTCGTAGTCGACGATGGCTCCACCGATGACACAGCGGCGGTCGTCAGCGGGTTGGTGGCCCGCTATCCCGACCGGGTGCGGCTGATTCAGCAGCCCAACAGCGGCGCGAGCGCGGCCTACAACACGGCGCTGGCCGCCGCCGGCGGTGAGCTGATCGCGATTCTCGACGCGGACGACGTCTGGCTCGCCGACAAGACACGCCGCCAGGTCGGCGAGTTCATCGACAACCCTGAGCTCGGCATGGTGTTCTGTGACATGCGTGTCGTCGACGAGCACGAGGTCATGGTGCGTCCCTCACAGGTGGGGAACATCGGCGAATTTCCGCGGCGCGCGTTTGCGCGGTTGCTCTGTCAGAACGTCGCAACGGCGTCGTCGATCCTGATCCGGCGCGACCTGGCGAAGCCGCTCCGATCTGAGGTTCCATATTCCGACTGGTGGTTTGCGCTGTGCGCCGCCGAGCACGACGAGGTGCTCTACATCTCCGAGCCACTGGCGCTCTATCGCGAGCACGGCGCGAACCTCACAAGCGGGGTGAGCGGTGCCGCTGCCGTGCGCGAGCATCGCAAGGAGATCGCCTTCCAGCTCTGGGCGCTGCGGCACATGGACCTCAGTTCGCTGACCGTGCCGGAGGTCTCGCTGGTCTGGCAGGGCGTCGAACTGCACGCCGGCCGTGCGCTGCAGGCCGCGGAGACGTTCTTCCTGACGCTGGCCGACATCGCGCCCGGCGATCGGCTGCGCGCCGCGGAGCTTGCGCGGGAGGCCGAGCAGGCGCGCGAGCGGCGCGACGCGGGTCAGGAGGCGATCCTGCTGCTGCGTTCGCTCGGTCATGACCCGTTCGCGGACTCCGTGGTCGTGCGTCTGCACGAGGTTCTGGGAGTGGGCTAGCCAAGGGACGGGTTGCTCGCGGCACCCCGGCAACGACACGAGGGCGAGACAAAGTCTCGCCCTCGTGCCTTCCGGTTCCCTCGATGGATCGGAGATGGGATATGGGCTCGCCTGGATGAATTGGGCGAGGTATGGGCCCAGCCGACTGAATTGCCGTACGGTCGGCCGAGGTTTTGTACGCCTGACCGGGCGGTGCCGAAGCACCGCCCGAGCCAAGCGAAAGGCGTTACTACGCGCCGAGCAGCTTCAGAATCTGCTGAGGATTCTGCTCTGCCTGCGACAGCATCGAGATGCCCGACTGCTCAAGGATCTGATCCTTGGTGAACTCGGTCTCCTCGGAGGCCATGTCGACATCCTGGATGTTCGACTGCGCGGAGCTAAGGTTCTCCGAGTAGGTCGACAGGTTGTCCATGGTGTAGCTCAGACGGTTCTGAACCGCACCGAACGAGGACGCGAGGGTCGAGACCGCGTCGATCATGTTGCTGATCGATGCCAGCACGCCACTTGCGCCGAGGCTCAGAGTGGTCGCGTTGCCCGTCTGGCCGATGCCGGCCGTGACCGAGTCGATCAGGCTGATGATGCCGGTCGAGCCGACGAGGGCCTGCAGCGTGATGGCGATGACCTCGCCGTCGTTGGCGCCGACCTGGAAGGTCAGGTTGCCGGTGCCGGTGCTACCCGTCGGTGCGAACAGCGAGATGCCGTTGAACTGCGCCTGGTTGCCGATCTGCTCGATCTGGCTGGCCAGCTGCTGAACCTCGGAGATGATCGCGTTCTGATCGGTCGAGTCCAGCGTGCCGCCCTGATACTCGACGGCCAGCTCGCGGACGCGCTGCAGCATCTGCCCGACGTCGTTGAGGGCGCCGTCTGCCGTCTGCACGAGCGAGGTGGCGTCCTGGGCGTTGCTGTTGGCCTGGTTCAGGCCGTTGACCTGAGAAGTCAGGTCCTCAGTGATCGCGTAACCCGCGGCGTCGTCCGCAGCGGTGTTGATGCGCAGACCTGAAGACAGGTCCGTCATCGCGGCGTTCAGGCTGCTCTCAGTACCGTTGAGGTTGTTCTGAGCGACGAGCGCTTCACTGTTGGTATTGATGAAAAGGGACATGCCTATCTCCTTGATGGCTGTTTGGGGTATCCGTCCCGACCGACTCCATGTCGGCCTACAACCCACTCATCGGCGGCTCGCGGAAAGACTTGAGGACTTTTCTCACCGTCCTGGACAGTTTTTCAACGCTGCGCACGTGTGGCGCGCCGCCGGCGCTCTAGCCGAGGGGCTCAGCGGCGCCGAAACTCAGGCACTGATATCGATGTGGTGCCCGGGATCCGGGCCCGGATCATCGTCCGCGTCGTCTGCGGCGTAGGCGGCAGCGGCAGCGTCGTCACCCGCGGTGCCGTCGCCCGCGGCGCTGTTGCCGTCACGGGGATGGGCGCGCCGTTCTGCGTGGGTGCGCGGGTCCCACTTCTCCACCGAAGCGTTCTCGAGGTCCACCGCGGTGGCGCTGTCGTGCTGGACCCCGTCGGCCCCGTAGGGCTCAACCGCCGCGGGATCCGACCAGTCGGGGTCGTAGTCGTCCTCGAACTGCTCGTCGGACTCTTCCTGGGACTGCTGCCGGCCGCGTTTGCCCTGCCAGTCCGGTCCCGAGTCGCCCTCGGGATCACGCTGCACCCGCTGCACGCGGTTGTAGTTCGGCGTGGCGGGCGCCGGGGGCTGGATCGGTACCAGTGGATGAAGCGGGTCCATGACGGCTTCTGCGCGAACGTTCGGCGACGGTCAGCGTTCTCCTGCAGGCTGCGGTCGCAGAGTCAGAATCAGGCCGCCGGCGCCGGCTGCTTGGCGCGAGGTCGCTCGACGGGCTTCTCGGCGCCATCGTTCTCGGACTCCTCGCTACGGCGACGCTCGATCACCTCGTAGGCGGCCTTCTGCTCGGCCAGGATCAGCTGCCTCCAGATCATCACGCTGAACCACCAGGCGAGCATGTAGCCGATCACGCCGGCGCCCAGCGCCCGCAGACCGGTGTCAAACATCGGTACCGAGGCCTGCAGCGAGACCAGCGCGGCACCCGTGAAGCCGACCAGGCCGGCCCAGCCCTTGACGCGGCGGATAGAGCCGCGCGCGCGGGGATGGTTGGCGATGCTCGCGCCCTGCGCGTCTTCGTCGTTGCCCTTGCCCTTCTTGCCCTTCTTTTCCTTCTTGCCGCCCTTGTCCTTGGCGTCGGCGTCCTTTTTCTTCTTGTCGGCCATCGATCCGTGTCCTAGCTGGTGTGGCCGCGGGTGACCCGTAGGGCGACGCGCTGGCGCTCGAAGACGAAGCGGACAAGACGTTCCTGGTCATTGTGTGAGATGTGATCGAACACGAACGCGACCTTGTTGTCCGCGTGCTTGCGCACGATCTGGACGGTTCCGTTGATCTGGTCGTCGTAGTCGGTCAGTCCGAGGTAGAGCGAGAAGAAGAAACTGCCCTCGTCCGGCAGATCGGCGGAACGCGGCAGCTGCACGAACAGGCCACCGCCGCTGATGTCGACGGTCAGCCCCTCGGCGACGAGGTCACCGTCCTCGTCCTCGAAGACGACACGCTTGGCCGCGATCACACGCACGAACTCGCGCCGCTGCACGAGCTCGACGGAGTCGTCGAGCGTGAAGCGCAGCAGGTTTGCCTCGATCAGCTCAGCCGCGCCCGGGGTGCGCACGATCCCGCGTGCGCCGGCCGATTCGAGCATCAGGAACGTCAGCGGAGCGGCGACGAACTCATCGACGCCGTCGAGGATCACGAGCAGCAGATCCTCGCCGTGGCGGGTGATGCTCACGGGCACGCTCAGTCCATCCTGTGAGAACAGGCGTCCGGTGGCGCCGTGCTTGGCGTGGGGGTGACGGTCGACAGATTTCATGTTGTAAGGAGTTGCGCTGCGAGCTCCGCTGCCTCCACGGCAGACAGTGCACTCAGATGATCGGTTCCTGAATGGAAATACCCAAGCGGAATCCGATGGGAAATTGCAATCTCCACCGCAACGGCAAGCTGATCCGTCTCGTCTGCATGCGTAATTGCGACCGCCGACGGGTTCAAGCGGCCGAAGCTCGCAAGCGCACGACGAGCGGCCTGCGACCCCAACGTGGCGGGCAGCGCCACGAAGATTCCGTCGAGCTCCAGTGGGGCCAGGCTCGCCGCGAGCGCATCGATCGCGCTTGCGTCCGTGGGCGTTGCGGTGGGTGTGTCGACGATCACGAAGCCGCTGTCGCGGGCGCTTGCCACGGCACGCTGCGCCTGTTCGCCACGCACCGCCAGCACGGGCACGCCATCCGCATTCAGGAGCCGCTTGAGCGCGCGCTCACCGCCACGGTTGTCGATCGTGACCACCGTCACGCCGAGCGTGCTCGCACGCCGGTAGGCGCTTGCAAGTGCCGCGGTGCAGCTGGTCTTGCCGCTGCCTCCGGCGCCGATGAAGGCGACCGCCGCGCCGGTCACCGGTAGCAACGGCGCGGGCACGATGCGCCGCGCTATCTCTCCCTCGACCGCTGCCTCCAGACCTGCGGCCAGCGGGGTGCCGTGGGCGCCGGCGGTGGTGATCAGCTGCGCGATCCAGCCCTCGCTCGCGCCGCGGGCGGCGAGCTTGCTGGCGACCGCCGCCGCGGCTGCGGCATCGATCGGGCGGGGCGGTGAAGACCTTGGCATTGTCGACGCCGCGAAGCGGCCGCCGAGCAGCCGCGAGATCACGCCACGCAGCGCACCCTCGCGGCGTCCCGGCAACTCGAGCGGTACGACCGGTGCGGCCGACGGAATCGGCACCGGCTGGGAACGTCGGGTGGGGGGGATCGGCACAGCGCCGGAGACCGCCTGCGGGCCGGTCGGCAGACCGGCGCGCAATGACGGCGGGCGTGATGGGCCCGGCGGGCGCGATGGCGAGGGCCGCGGCGGGACGCTCTTCTCGGCTGCGGGCTCGGCGACGAGCGCTGCCATCGCCTGTGCCCAAGCGTCATCGGGCTGGCGCTGTGGCTTCGGTGCGGGCGGCGCCTGCTCGGCCTGCTCGGCCGCGGGCTTGGCACGCGGCGCGGACCGCGGCTTGCGCGTCTGCGGACCCCGCGGCTGCGCGCCGCTCGGCTTGCGCTCCGGGGGCGTGCGTCGCCGGGGGCGGGGCGGGGGCGCCTGTTGCTCGGCGTCATCGCCGTCATCGCCGTCGTCGAGCGCCGGCGACGCGGCGATCTCCGGCCGCGGCTCGGCCCCCGGTGGCGCCGGCGGCGCCGGCGGCGCGGGGGACGCGGCGGCCGCAGCCGGGTAGGTCAGCTCTTCATCATCATCGTCCTCGGGCAGCAGCCGCGAGGCCGCACGCAGGCGTTCGAGGAACACGTCGGTCTCAAAGCTGCGGGTCGGCGCCGGCGCTGCCGGCTCTTCGAAATCGTGTTCGCGCGGGATGATGCGCTCGCGTGAAACCGCAGGCGGCAGGAACGGCTGTGGTTCGGGGTCTTCTTCCGGCTCCGCCGCAGGCGTCTGGCGTCGCGCGCTGAAGTCGCCGCCGAGCGGATCGCCGGCGGGCAGCAGCCCCTGCTCGGCGATGGCCTGGTCGATCAGCGATGCGGGGTCGAGGTCGTCCTCGTCATAGATGTCGATCGACCCGCCCTCGCCGCGCCGTGCCTCGACCTCGATGAAGCGCTGGGCGAAGAAACCGCCGACTCCACCGACGAGTCCCTCGCGCTCACGCAGGATGATCGCGTCGGCTCCCAACTCCTCGCGGATCTGGGGAAGGATCTCCTCCAGCGTGCGCCCACGGTAGGTCCGCACCCCTTCCGGAGACTGGCGGACGTTGCTTTCAGTCGTCATCGCCAGGAACAGCTTTCAGGCACCCGCTCACGTACTTACAACTCCAATGGTCTCAACGCTGATTCCAGAGGTAATTTCGTTGTAGGAGCATACGGCGAGGTGCGGCAGTGTCTGTTCGACCAGCCGGCGGAGGTGGCGGCGGACCCGCGCGGAGCACAGCAGCACCGGGCGCATCCCGCCGCGAGAGGTCGCCTCGTCGGACTGCGTGCGCAGTGCCGTGAGCACCGCCTGGGCGCGCGCCGGCTCCATCGCCAGGTACTCGCCCTCGGTCGTCTGCGCGATCGCGGTGACGACCTCGTGTTCGACCGACGGATCGAGCGTGATCGCGTGCAGCGTGCGGTTCTCGTCGAGGTATGGCGCGGTGATCGCGCGGCCGAGTGCCTGACGCGCGTACTCCGCAAGCAGGCTCGGGTCGCGGGTGAGGCGCGCCTTGTCTCCGACGGCCTCGACGATCGCGCCGAGGTCGCGGATCGAGACGCCCTCGCCGAGCAGCCCCTGCAGCACGCGCTGGACCTCGCCGAGCGTGAGCACGTCGGGAATGACCTCGTTGACCACGGCCTCGTTGCTGGCCTTGAGCTGGTCGAGCAGCAGCCGCACGTCCTGGCGGGTCAGGAGGTGCGCCGCGTTCGAGCGGATCGTCTCGGTCAGGTGCGTGACGATCACCGACTCGCCGTCGACGACCGTGTAGCCGAGCGCCTCGGCCTCGGTGTGCAGGCTCTGATGGATCCAGACCGCCGGCAGACCGAACGCCGGCTCCGTGGTCGGGATGCCCTGGAGCTTGCCGATGGCATCACCCGGGTCCATGGCGAGCAGATGCCCGGCCATCACCTTGCCGCGGGTGACCTCGGAGCCGCGAACCTTGAACACGTACTCGTGCGAATCGAGGTCGACCTCGTCATGGATCCGCACACGCGGGATCACCATGCCGAGCTCGCCGGCGATCTGGCGCCTGATCATCGAGACCCGCTGTGCCAGCGTGCCGCCGGCGCGGCGGTCGACGAGCGGCACCAGGCCGAACCCGACCCCGAGTTCGAGCGCGTCGATCGGAAGCTCCTTGAGCACCGTCTCGCGGGCGACGTTGTCCCCGGCGGGCGCGATCTCGGGCTTCGGCTTGTCATCCTCGGGCGCGGCCAGCAGCGACGCCGGCAGTCCGTGTTTGCCGACGCGACGTCCGATGATGAACAGCATCGAGCCGATCATCAGGAACGGAAGCTTCGGTAGGCCCGGCACCAGCGCGAAGGCCATGATCACCGAACCGGCGACCAGCGTCGCCTTCTGCTGGGAGAGGATCTGCTTGGCGATCTCCGAGCCGAGGTCGCGCTCGGAGGCGCTGCGCGTGACGATGATGCCGGTCGCGACCGAGATCAGCAGGGCCGGGATCTGGGCCGCGAGGCCGTCACCGACGGTCAGAATCGAGTAGGTGTTGATCGTCTGGCCGAAGCTCAGGTGGCGGTGCAGCAGGCCGATGACGATGCCGCCGATGAGGTTGATGCCGGTGATCAGCACGGCCGCTGTGGCGTCGCCGCGGACGAACTTCGAGGCACCGTCCATCGCGCCGTAGAAGTCGGCTTCACGGGAGATGTCGGAGCGCCGCTTGCGCGCCTCCTTGTCGGTGATCATGCCGGCGTTGAGGTCGGCGTCGATCGCCATCTGCTTGCCGGGCATCGCGTCGAGCGTGAAGCGGGCGGCGACCTCGGCGACACGCCCGGCGCCGTTGGTCACGACCACGAACTGGATCACGACCAGGATCAGGAAGATCACGAGGCCGATGACGACGTTGCCGCCGACCACGAATTGGCCGAAGGCCTGCACCACCGAGCCGGCCTGGCCCTTGCCGAGGATCTGTCTGGTGACCGAGATGTTGATCGCCAGGCGGAACATCGTCGTCAGCAGCAGCAGGCTGGGGAAGGCCGAGAACTCGAGCGCGCTGTTGAGGTACATCGCGGCGACGACGATCATCAGCCCGCCGGAGATGTTCAGGGTGATCATGAAATCCAGCAGCACCGGCGGCAGCGGGATGATCAACATCGTCACGACCGTGACCACCGCCAGCGCGGCCATCAGGTCCGTGCGCTCGAGCACCTTGTCGAGGATTCCCTCTGAGCGCGGGGCAGTACTCGCGGTTGCGCTCACGAGGTCACCTCATTGCTTTCGTGGTTGAACGTCATACCCCCACCCGCTTACGTGCTGCCATTCGATAAACGAAGGCCAGCACCTGCGCGACGGCGGCGTAAAGGTCTGCGGGGATCATCTGGTCGATCTCGACCACGCGGTAGAGCTCGCGGGCAAGCGGCGGATTGGGCACCAGCGGGACGCCGTTCTCCTGGGCGATCTTGCGGATCTGCGCGGCGACGTGGTCCTTGCCCTTGGCGACCACCAGCGGCGCGACATGGTCGGGGTCGTAGACGAGCGCGATCGCGTAGTGCGTGGGGTTGGTGATCACCACGTCGGCCTTGGGGACGGCGGCCATCATGCGTGCGCGCGCGGCCTGGAACTGACGGCGGCGGATCGCGCGCTTGACCTCGGGTGGGAGATCGCGCTGCTTGCTCTCCTCCTTGATCTCCTGCTTGCTCATCTTGATGCTCTTCTCGAAGCTGTGGCGCTGCCAGACGAAGTCGACGATCCCGATCAGCAGGTAGGCGATAGCGGCGCGCAGCGCGATCGACTTGACCCCCGAGGCCATCAGCACACCGAGTCCGTAGGGCGTGGTGCCGACGGAGGCGCCGAGGTGCGTGATGTCCGGAATCAGGGCCAGTGCCACCAGCCCGCCGACGATCGCGACCTTGACCAGGTCCTTGCCGAGCGTGAACACCGACTTGACGCTGAACAGGTTCTTGAAGCCGTTGACCGGGTTGAGCACGCCGAAGCTGGGGCGGATGACGCCGGGCGTGAAGCGCAGCCCGCCCTGCAGCACGTTGAGCGCGACGCCGGACAGCACGCAGATCCCGGCGATCGGCGCGACCGTCTTCATCAGCGTCGTCTCGACCAGCCCGAGCAGTCCGTGCAGGCCCGCGCCGGAGATCACGTTCTGTGGCCGTGAGATCTCGCGGAAGATCTCGGTCATCGCCGCGGCCGTTGCGGTCAGCATCTTCGGCGCCGTCAGCATCACGCCGACCAGTCCCGCCATCATCACCCCGGCCTGGTTCAGGTCGGCGCTCTTGGGCCCGCCGCCGTTGGCCTTCGCCTCGTTACGGCGCTTGGGTGTTGCCTTCTCTGTGCGGTCCTCACCGCCGCCCTGGCCGGCCACTTACCCGATCCTCAGAGCGTGGAGGGTGGAGTAGAGCGAGCCCTCGAGCTGGTTGGACATCCAGTTGCCGAGGAACGGAAGCGAGACGCCGACGATCAGCAGCGTGACGCCGACCTTGACGCTGAAGCCGACCGCGAAGACGTTGAGTTGGGGCACGACCTTCGAGACCATCCCGAGCGCGATGTCGGTGATCACGATCGCGAGCATCACCGGCGCGGCGATCTCAACGGCGCCGATCAGCAGCGAGGCGCCCGCGGACTCCATCGCGCCGAGCATCGGCTTGATCGCGACCGAGTCGGCCAGCGGCACCGCGGTGAAGGTCGCGCTCAAACCGCGCAGCGTCCAGGCGTCGCCGCCGATCGCGAGGAACATCGCCAGCCCGACCATCGTGTAGATGTTGGTCATCGAGCCGCCTGGGTTGCCGTTGACGGGGTCGACGGTCGAGCCGAATGAGAAGCCGCCGAAGGCGTCCGCGAACGCGCCGGCGCCCTGAATCGCGCCGAACACGCAGGCAATCGTGTACGCGAGCGCGAGCCCGACGATGAAGTTCTCGATCAGCAGTCCGATGATCCCCATCGTCTCGGTGGGGATCCGCTGGCCGTGAATCGCCAGCGGTGTCAGGCCGATCGAGATCGCGACCGCGAGCACGGTGCGCACACGCGGCACCAGCATCGTCGAGGAGAAACCGGGGGCCACGATGAACAGCGGCGTGACCCGCGCGAACACGAGGAAGAACGCGTAGACATTGCGCGCGCTGACGCCACCGAGCAGATGTGCGAGCTGCGCCGAGTTCATCAGTGCACAAGCGACGGGATCGACATGTACAGCTGCGTCACGTAGTTGATGAGCTTGTCCATCATCCACGGGCCGAGCACCACGATCAGGCCCGCGAGACCGAGGATCTTGGGGATGAATGAGAGCGACTGCTCCTGGATCTGCGTGACCGCCTGGAACAGGCTGACGGCGAGTCCGATCACGAGGCCGACCAGCAGGATCGGCCCGGCGACCTCGAACCCGAGTGTCATCGCCTGGGTGGCGAGGCTTACGACTGTGTCCTGATTCACGGCCTTGGTCTCCTCAGCGCGCGCGTCAGTGGAAGCTCGAGACGAGCGCGCGGGCGATCAGGTCCCAGCCATCGACCAGGACGAACAGCAGGATCTTGAAAGGCATCGATATGAACGTCGGCGGCAACATGACCATGCCCATGCTCATCAGCGTCGATGAGACGATCAGGTCGATGATCAGGAACGGCAGGAAGATCAGGAAGCCGATCTGGAAGGCGGTCTTCATCTCGCTCATCACGAACGCGGGGATCAGCACGTAGGTCGGGACCTGACCCTCGGTCTGCGGGACGTTCTTCATCTTCGCGAGGTTCACGAACAGCGAGAGCTCGTTCTCACCCGTCTGCTTGAACATGAACTGCCGCAGCGGCTGCTCGGCGCGGCTGATCGCGGTGGTCGTGTTGATCTGATGATGCTCGAGCGGGTTCCACGCGTCCTTCTTGATGGCGTTGACCGTTGGCATCATCACGAACAGCGTCAGGAACAGCGCGACGCCGACGAGCACCTGGTTGGGAGGCGTGCTCTGCGTGCCCATCGCCGTGCGGATGAACCCGAGCACGATCAGGATGCGGCTGAAACCGGTGACCACGAACAGCAGCGCCGGCACCAGCGACAGTCCGCCGACGAGCAGCAGGATCTGTACGGCGTTTGAGGTGTCGATCTTCACGGCCGGCTACCTGACGGTCAGGCGTCGCAGGACGTCGACCACGCGCGCGGGGGCGCCGCCGCCGCGACCGGGCGCTTCGAACTCATCGGGATCGAAGGGGATGCCCAGCTCGTAGGCCTCCTCCTCGGTGAACACGCGGATACCGGTGACGCCGCTCTCCGCGACTCCGAGCAGATGCAGCTCGGCGCCGACGCGGATCAGGCTGACCGAGCGGTTCGGCCCGAGCGGCATCGATGCGATCTGTACGAGACCGTCACCGAGCGCTGATGGGCTCTTGGCCCCGCGCGACTGCTTGAGGATCCAGGTGAGGCCGTAGATCACGGCGATCACGACCAGCAGCGCGACGATCGTGCGAACGATCGTGCCGCTGAGGCTGCCCGAAGCGGCGTGCGCGGGGTTGCCCGAGTTGAGCGCGAGCTTCTTGCCCGCGCCGTACTTGTTGTCGAAGCTCGACGCGGCGAACGCCGGTGACGAGCACCAGATCGCGAACGCGAACAGGGAAGTTGTGAGGGCGCACGTCAAGCGTGCGCCACGTGTGAACGTGAGCGGCTTCATCGAGGGAGACCCACGGCAATTGGGTCAACCTCATAATCGGCCGCTCAGCCGAGCATCTTTAATTTCTGTCTTAGTTCGTCAAAGGGGCGGCCCGCCCGCTTTGCGGGCCGCCACTACAGCGGCCCGCCCGCTTTGCGGGCCGCTCTGACGGTGGGTCCGGCCGCGGCGGCCGGCGAGGCGACCTAGCTGAGCGCCTTTTCGACCGCCTCGAGAACCCGCGGCGGCTGGAACGGCTTGACTACGAAGTCCTTGGCGCCGAGCTTGACAGCCTCGAGGACCTTGCCCTCCTGGCCGAGCGCTGAGCACATGATGATCTTCGCGGAGGGGTCGATCGCCATGATCTCGGCGAGCGCCGACAGGCCATCCTTCTCGGGCATGGTGATGTCAAGCGTGGTCAGCTCGGGACGCAGCTCCTGCCACCGGGCGACCGCCTCAACGCCGTTCCCGGCCTCGCCGACCACCTCGTGACCACCATTGGTGAGCGCGTCTGTCAGCAGCTTTCGCATGAAAGCTGCATCGTCGACTACGAGTACACGGGCCATTTCAGATGCTTCCTTTCGTACTTGCAATGCTCATGACGGGTCACGAGCGTTATCAGGTTGATCCGCCACGATCCCCGCGCCGCCTACAAGCGCCGGTTTGCGGATCACAGGCTTGTTCAGGGCGAGGACCTCGATCGCCCACTCGCCGTCCTCGGTCACGAGCAGGTTGCCGTGGCCGAAGCAGAGACCGTTGATGAACAGGTCGACGGCGGAGTCGGCCGTGCGGTCGAGGTCCACGACCGCGCCGATCGGCAGCTCCAGGGCCTCGCCGATCGGCAGCTGCGTACGGCCGAGCTCGGCCCACACGCGCAGGTTGATCTCGCCCAGCTTCTCGGTCATCGGCACGCTGGCGGTGATCCCGCCCTCGCCGTCACCGGAGGCGTTGGAGTAGTCCGCTGCGGTCTGCTCCATGCTGATCTCGTCGATTGCGCGCGCCATGCGCACCACGAACGCGTTCGGGACGAGCTGCACGAGCCGGCACGGTTCGCCGGCGATCGTGAACGAGGTCGAGCAGGCGTGTGGGGCGGTGCCCCAGACGTCGGCCGCGTCGATGTCGGTGCCGATGATGCGCACATCCGGCGGCGAGATGTCGATCTCCTGACCGATCACGACGCTGATCGCGGCGGCGGCCGAGGCGAGCATCTGGTTCGAGGCCTCGCCGACGGCGGACATCTCGAGCTCGGTCAGCGGGCCGTCCTCCTGCTCGCCCGCGCCCATCGCGGTCGCCAGTCCGCGCGCGCATTTGGCTGGCATCAGCAGCACGTTGGCGCCGGTGACACCGTCGACGTAGCGCACCGAAGCCGCGACGCCGCCGGCCGGCAGGTTGACGAACGGGTTCTGACCGTCGGCGGTGACGCTCACGTCGCCGCGCTCGACGCCGCCTGGGACGAACATGTCGAGCACGCGCGCGACCGCCTCGGCCGTCGAGGCACCGAGGTGCGTGAGTGCTTCGCGCTGGCTGACTTCGGTTGCCATCAGATCACTCGGTCCTCTTCCTCATGAGCTTGGACCTGGACAGCGCGCCGCACGCCGTTGGCGCCGGGCTGCGCACGCGCAATTCTGACGTTTTCCGCAAACAGGGAGATCCCATCGGCCGCCGCGGCGCCGAGGCGGATAACGCTGCCGGGCTCGAGCGACAGCACGTCCGCGACCGGAAGGTCGAGACAGGCGACCTCGGCGCGGATCGTGACCGGGGCGGCGGCGAGCGCCCGCTCGATGCCGGAATCCTCCTCCTGGCCGACGGGCCGCAGATCGCGTCCCGCGATCAGATCGGCGATCGGATCGATCGTCACCCACGGCACCAGCAGCGAGAGCGCGGTTGAGTGACCGGCAAGCCGTGACTCGACCATCACCACGAACGTCGGCTCGCTGACCGACGCGATCGAGGTGGCGTCGGTCTGCTGGGCGATGTCCTCGACCGTGAAGCTGAGGTTGCCGCCGAGATCATGGAAGGCGGCCGAGAGCTGATGCACGAGCGTGTCGACGAGCTTGCGGCTGAGCATCCAGTCGATCTCGCTGAAGCGCCGTGGCTTCTGAGCGCGGTCGGTGGTGCCACCGAGCAGGCCCTCGATCGCGGTCAGCACAAACTGTGACTCGATCGTCATCAGGCAACGTGTGCCGAGCGGTTCGAGCACGATGATCACGGCGAGCGAGTTGGCGGGTAGCAGCGCCTGCGCCGCCGCCCAGGTGACCTGTGTCGTGTTGAGCGTCTCGAACTCGACCGAGGTACGCAGCTCGGCGCCCAAGCGTGTTGCCGCGCCAAGGCAGAAGCCATCGATCGCACGTGATATGCGGCGCTGATGATCGGTCGTGAACTTGGTCGGCCGCGAGAAGTCGACGGCGCGCATGCGCTGCTGGCGGCGGCTGGTGACCGGCGTGCTCTCGGGCACCTCGCCGGACTTCGCGGCCTCGAACAGCGCCGCGATCTGGTCGGTGTTGAGAAGGTCGCTCATGAGGCGGTCCCGGTGGGGGTCGCGGCGCGGGCGCCGAGCCCTCCGCTCAGGGTCAACAGTGAGGTTCGTGTTCCGCCGGCGAGCTGCGAGCTGATGTCGCTGCCGATGATCACGCGTGCGGTGCGGCCACGGTTGCCGCCGACCTCCTCGGCCTGGATCTTGATTCCCTCCTCGCCGAGCGCGGCGCGTACGGCCTCGGCGTTACGCGCGCCGATGTCGAGACTCGCGCCGACGGCGAACATGCGCGCGCCGCCGATCAGCACGGCCTCGAGCCGCCGGCGCACGGCGCCTGCCGCCACCACCCGGGCGATCAGGTCAGGTACGGCAAGGTCGGCGAACTTCGCCTTGGGTTCGGTCTTTCCCTGGGATTCGGGGAGCACAACGTGCGCAAGGCCGGCCACATTCGCGGCACGGTCAACCAACGCCAATCCAATACACGAGCCGAGGCCGATGGCCACCAGCTCATCGCCAACCGCGTCCGACACGGCAAGCTCACCCATACGCACATTCTCCATGAGGGATCGGACCGCCTACGCCGTTGCCTCGGAGAGGCCCAACGGAGCCAGGAGGTCGTTGACGCCCCCGGCATCGGGGAGCAGCATCACCGAGATCGCGCACGGCTCGCCGGTGATGTCGAGCTCGGAATCGAGCACCAGTGCCACGTCGCCGTGTCCGACGGCGCCGGCCAGCACGGTCGCGACGATCGCGCCGAGCAGGTCGGTGATCACCTGCGGGGTACCCGGAAGCATCTCCACGCCGGTCATCGAGCCCAGCGCGTTCAGATAGGCGGCGCCGAGGATGTTGCCGATCTCACCGAGCGCCGAGTCGGCGAGCTCGCTGCCCGGCTCGACGCCGAGCAGGCCGCAGAGCGTCGCCGCGCCCGCGGGCGGGACGAGCAGCAGCACCGCGCCGGGGACGGTGCCCTCGACCGCGAGTGCGATTCCGGTGACTTCCTCGGCGGGATCGCCGGCGGCATCCACGGCATCGGCCAACGGCAGCGCGAAGGCCTTGGGTACGTTGAGGTCAACATCGCGACCGAGCATCTGCGACAGAGAGGTTGCCGCCGTGCCGGAGGAGATGTTCGCAAGCTCGCGTAGGGCATCGAGCTGCATATCTGTAAGGCGGCCGCTCACTGGTCGCTCCTCGGAGTTGTTAGCTGGTTCATCTTGCGGGTTGGTGGTCACAGATTCAACGGGTCGCCGCGAGCGCGGCCGCGCCCGGGTCGGTGGTCTCGCTGCTCTGGGCACGGTTGACATGCCCGTTGAGTCCTGTCGCCAGCGCGTCACAGTCGACGATCAGGGCGATCTGGCCGTCGGCGAGTACCGCGCCGCCGGAGATCGGCTGACCGTCGGAAACGACCGGCGGTAGCGGTCGGGTGACGAGCTCGCGCTGGCCGACGAGCTCGTCGACCGTGAGGCCGATGCGCTTGTCGCCGCCGCGGACGATCACGACCAGGTCGTGCTCGCCGGATGCGGCGCGTCCGAAGGTTGCCGCGCCCTCGAGCAGCGGGATCACGCCGTCCTCGAGCGACAGCACGCGGCGGCCGGCGATCTGCCGGACCGTGTGCTCGCCGAGGCGGAGCGTGCGCTCGACGCGATCCAGCGGGATCGCGAACGGGGCACCCGAGACATCGACCTGCAGCGCCGAGACGATTGCGAGTGTCAGCGGCAGGCGGATCTGGGCGCTGGTTCCCTGTCCGGGGACCGACTCCATCAGCACCTCGCCGCCGAGCTCGCGGATCTTGGTGCGGACCGCGTCCATACCGACGCCGCGGCCGGAGATGTCACTGGTGACCTCGGCCGTCGAGAAGCCGGGCGCGAACAGCAGCTCGATCGCCTGCTTGGCGTCGATGTGCTTGGCCGCCTCGGCGTCGATCAGTCCACGCTCGACGGCCTTGCGGGCGACGGCCTCGGGGTCGACGCCGCGGCCGTCGTCGCGCACCTCGATCACGACGCTGCCGCCGGCGTGGCGTGCGGCGATCGTGAGCGTGCCGGTGCGCGGCTTGCCGGCGGCCTCGCGGACGTCCGGTGGCTCGATGCCATGGTCGAGGGAGTTGCGCACGAGGTGGACCAGCGGGTCGCCGAGCGAGTCGACGACCGTGCGGTCGAGTTCGGTCTCGCGGCCGACGAGGTCCAGCTCGATGTCCTTGTCGAGCTTGTTTGAGAGGTCGCGGACCAGGCGCGGGAAGCGCATGAAGACCACGTCGACGGGGATCATGCGAACCTGCATGACCATCGACTGCAGCGACTGCGAGCTGCGGGTCAGGTTCTGGACGGCGTGCTGAAGCTCGGGCGAGTTGATGTTCGCCGTATAGGCCTCAACCGCGGTGCGGTGGATCACGAGCTCGCCCATCAGGTGCATCAGCGTGTCGAGCCGCTCGGCGTCGACGCGCACGGTGCGCGCGGCCGAGTGACCGGCTCCCGCCGACGCCTGCTTGGCCGCCGACGTCGCGGCCTCGGCCGCTGCGCCCGGAGCCGAACTCTCGACCGCTGCTGGAGCATCGTCGAGGCCGGAAGCCTCAGGCTCGACCTCGGCATCAGAATCGACGCCCGTGGTCGCGGTCGCCGCCGGCTGCTCCTCGGTCAGCTCGCTGACGTCAGCGCTGGCGACGTCGGAGACGCGCGTCGCGGTCTTTGCCAGCTCGGCCTCCTCGTGCTCGGTGACGATCCAGGCCTCGATCTCGTAGCCCTCGAAGTTCTCGATCGCGTCCGGCGTGGGGACGCTGCCGATCATCTCACCGTGGGCGTTGAGCGCCGCGAACACCATGTGCGCGCGCACCGCCGGCATCATCACCTCAGGGTCGAGCGTGGTCTTCACGTAGAGGATGCGGCCACCGTCGGCACGCACCGCGGCGACGACCGCCGGGTCGGGGATGATCGCGCCACCGGAGCGCTCCAGCTCCTGATCGGGGGTGCGCTCGCGGATCAGCGCGCGCAGCTGCTCGATCAGCGGGGCCGGGTCGAGGTTCTCGCTGCCGTTCTGCTCGATCGAGTCGACCGCGCCCTGAAGGCCGTCGAGGCAGGCGAGCACGCTCGTGATCGCCTCGCGGTGCAGGCCACCCTCGCGCTGGCGCAGGATCTCGAAGACATCCTCCATGACATGCGTGAGCTCGGCGATCGCCGAGAAGCCCATCGTCGCGCTCATGCCCTTGAGCGAGTGCGCGATCCGGAAGATCCCGTCGACGGTCTCCTGGTTGGTCGGGTCGTCCTCGAGTGCGACGACGGCGAGATTCAGTTCTTGAAGGTGCTCCTGTGCCTCGGCCAGGAACATGGGCATGTATTCGGAGGTGTCCATCAGGCTTTCCGATAGATGAATGGATGTTTCATTGACAGTCCCAGCGCGGTCGGGTTGGAAACGCGCTCGGTCGAGCCAATGACGAGATAGCCGCCGGGACGGAGGGCGTCCGCGAGCCGCGCGTGCAGCTCATCCCGGATCGGCTCGGCGAAGTAGATGACGGTGTTGCGGCAGAGGATCAGGTCGTAACCGGCCGAACGCAGCTGCATCTGCAGCAGGTCGCCGGTGTCGAAGCGCGCCATCGAGCGCAGGTTCAGCTTCGCCCGCCACCCGTCGTCGACGCGATCGAAGCCGATCTTCATCAGGTTGTCCGGCGCCGAACGGGCGTCGTCGTCGCTGAAGACCCCGAGCCGTGCGCGCTCGACCATGCGCTTGTCGATGTCCGTGCCGTGAATCGAGACGCGCGTTCCCGGCAGCGCCACGTGGCAGATCGTCGCGAGCGTGTAGGCCTCGGCGCCATATGAGCAGCCGGCGCTCCAGGCGCGGAGCTGACCGGTCTGCGCGAGCTCGGG
This sequence comes from Solirubrobacteraceae bacterium, assembly GCA_036269095.1. Lineage (GTDB taxonomy): Bacteria > Actinomycetota > Thermoleophilia > Solirubrobacterales > Solirubrobacteraceae > Palsa-465. The sequence goes on along the minus strand of DATASU010000027.1, from coordinate 4,880 downwards.
CAGCAGTTGCGTCTGGATCACCTCCCACTGCTCCGGGTTGCGCCAGAGCTGGGAGACATTGATCGTGATCCGGTCGAGCAGCTGCTCGAGGTTGCTGGGATCGCTGCGCAGGTGCGTGATCGCCGCGGTGAGGTCGTTGACGCCCTTGTTCGAGTAGAAGGTCCGCAGCCGGCGCTCCATCTGCGGGCGCTTGTACTGCGACAGATCGATACCCGTGAGCTTGCGCAGGAACGTGCAGAACTCGACGTAATCATCGATCGCTGCGAGTGTCATGCTGCTGCCTCCTCGGCGATTGCCTCGGCCAGCTCGTGCAAGGGCAGAACTTCATCCGCGAGCTTAGCCTCCTCGACGGCGCGTGGCATGCCGTAGACGGTGCAGGTTGACTGCGCCTCGACGAGGATGCGTCCGCCGCGGCGCTTGACCTCCTCGGCACCGACGAGGCCGTCGGTACCCATACCGGTCATGACGACGAGCAGCGTGCGCTCACCGTAGACCTTTGCCGCGTCGCTGATCATCAGATCGGCACGCGGGCGCAGAGCGCCGATTTCGGGCTCGTCGCTGAGATTGACGCGCCCGCCGGTGGCGACGCGCATGTGCTTGCCGCCGGGGGCGAGCAGCGCAACGCCCGGGTCCAGCAGCTCGCCGCCGTCGGCCTCACGGACGCTGAGCGGTGAGGCCTGGTCAAGGCGTGCGGCCAAAGATTTGGTGAAGCCGGGGGGCATGTGCTGGACGATCAGCGTGCCGATTCCGAGGCGCGGCGGAAGGCCTGGCATCAGCGCGGCAAGCGCCTTCGGGCCGCCGGTGGAGGTAGCGATCAGCACCGCGCGCGCGACGCTCGAGCGCTGCGGCCGGCGCGGCTGCCGCACGGCCGGCGGAGCGGCGGCGCTGCGGGTGGGGCGGGGGTGACGACCGTTGGTCGCGTCCCTGACCTTCTCGACCAGCGCGGCGGCGAAGTCATCGAGGCTCTCACCGACCGCGGGCTTGGCCACAAGATCGAAGGCGCCCTCGGCCAGTGCATCGACGGCGCGTGCGCCCTGGGTCGGCGAGAACGCCGAGACGACGATCACCGGCATGTCCGAGCGGCCCTGCCGGCGCAGCGCGCGGAGCACGCCGATGCCGTCGAGGCCGGGCATCGAAAGATCGAGCATCAGCGCGTCGGGGCGCTCGCGATCACAGGCGGCGAGCGCCTCGTCGCCATCGGCCGCGCTGCCGACGATCTGAACCCCGGCCCGCGACAGCGACGATGAGACGATGTGGCGCATCATCGAGCTGTCGTCGGCAACGACGACGCGGGGCGGGGTCTGGATCGACATCTGGCGTGGTCCGGTAGCTCTGGTGAACCTAGGCGGCCTGAGCCGCGAGATCGCCGAGGCCGACGAAGATCGTGCTCGGCTTCAGCAGGACAACGAGGCGATCGCCGAGCTTGGCGATGGCGTCGATCAGCTCTGAGTCGGCTCCGGGAACTTCCTCGAAGTCAACCTCTTCGACCGTCAATACCTCTTCGACCTCATCGACGATCACGCCGACGGTCTCATCGCCGGACTCGACGATGACGATCTTGGTGGCCTCGCTGAGCTCGGAGTCGAGCCCGAGGCGAGAGGCCAGGTCATAGACCGGAACAATGCGACCGCGCAGGCTGATCACGCCGCGAACCCAGGCGATCGGTGAAGCCACCGAGCGCGGTTCGTCGTAGCGGATGATCTCGTGCACCTGCTCGATCGGAAGCGCGTACTGCTCAGCACCAAGTGTGAATACGACGAGCTGCCGCGCTTGGTTTTCGTCCGACATTTGGTTCCTCCGTGGTTGTCTTTCGTCGGGCAACGACGCGGCGAGCGCGGACCCGTACTACGATCTTCGGCGCTTCCGGGCAGAGCTTTAGCCCTGGCGCGGTCTGGAGCAGGCGATCGTCAACGGCACGGGCGGTTCGGGCCGGGGCGGGTCGGGTCGCGCTGCTGCAGCGCGCGGTGCCAGCGGGCACCAGCGCGCAGGGAAACGGCTCTGTCGCGAGCCGTTATTCGGCCGCGGGAGCGGGCGGCTCCGCGGGCGGAGCGGCCGCGGCGGGGGGCGTCGGAGCCGCGCCCGCGTTGCCGAGCACATCGGTGATGCGCACGCCGAACTGCTCGTCGATCACGACGACCTCGCCGCGGGCGATCGGGGTGCCGTTGACCAGCAGATCGACGGGCTCCCCGGCCATGCGGTTGAGCGTCAGGATCGAGCCCTGGCGGAGCTCGAGCGTCTCACCGACGGTCATGCGCGTACGCCCGATCTCGACCGTGAGGTCGATCGGCACATCGCTCAGGCGCCGCAGGTCCGCCATCCCCGGCGGATCCTGGCTCGCGCCGGAGTCGGTCAGCTGCTCGAGCTCGACAGGTTCGGACATACCGACAAGTTAGCCGGTCTACTGGACCGCAACGTCCGTGAAGTAGATCTTGTTCACCAGCGTGTCGGTCTGGGACTTGATATCCGAGAGGATCTTGCTCTCGAGGATTGCGCGGCCCTTGCCGGTGATCAGCGAGCTCTCCGGCTGATCGGTCACGTCGTTGGTGATGATCGCACGGATCACGGCCTCCTCGGTCAGCGAGCCGAAGCCGGTGGGCGGGGGATCGCTCGCGCTGGTCACGCCGACGCTCTGCGTGGGCGCCAGCAGCAGCGCCACCGTGAGCGTCGCGTACTGGCCGCCCTTGAGGTTGACGGTGAACTGCTTGGGCAGGATGTAGATCGTGCCGCTGACCTTGACCTTGGGGCCGGCCTTCTTGGGCATCGCGAACGTGTAGCCGGCAAAGCCGACGACGCCGACGATCACGACCAGTATGGGGATGAGGATCTTCTTGTTCATGGTTATGCGCCTGGGCTATGCGCCTGGATCGGGGGTGAAATATTTGCGTTCGAAGACGATCTGGACGCGACGGTTCTTGGACTGTCCGGCGGCTGTCGCGTTTGAGGCCAGGGGATCCTGGTCGCCGTAGGCCTGCTCGATCAACTGACGCGAGGTGTTCACGCCATGGTCGAGCAGGTACTGCATGACCGTGTCGGCGCGCCCAGATGAGAGCGACCAGTTGTCGGGGAACTGCACCGTGTGGATCGGCACGTTGTCCGTGTAGCCCTGGACCGCCACCGGATGCTTCTCGGTGTCGAGATTGATCAGCGTCCCGATCTCGGTCAGCAGCGGGTAGCTGGCGGGGTCGAGCGTGTCCGAGCCGGAGCTGAACAGCAGGTTGTCAGTGAGCACGGTTACCACCAGGCCCTGCTGGGTGATCTGAGCCTTGACCTTGTTGGCGAACCCGTGCGCCTTGGCATAGGCGTTCAGGCGCTCCTGCAGCTGCTCGAACTCGCTGTTCTCCTGCGAGGCGTTCTGGGCCTCCTTCATCAGCGCGTCGACCTGCGCCTGTGAGGCGCTCGAGGTGCCGCTGCCCTGGGTGCCGGGCTTGGCGATCGTCGGGTTGAGTGGCATCAGCGCCGGGATCTCGGTGTTGTTCGGCGAGTTCTTGTCCGACGAGTCCGCACCGGTCTGCAGGATCGAGCTGCCGCCGCTGAGGATCGAACCCGAGAACGCGGCCTTCAACGACTCCTGCAGGCTGACGAACTTCGAGACGTTCACCGACGAGATCGAGAACAGCACCACGAACAGCGCCAACAGCAGCGTGATCATGTCGGAGTAGGTGAGCAGCCAGCGTTCGCCGCCGCCCTCCTCCTCGCCGCCGTGTCCACCGCGCCGGCGTGATCCGCCCCGGGACGACATCAGGCTGCCTCGGCACGCTCACGCTGCTGCCCGCCCTCGGCCGCCGGCGCCTCCTCTTCGGTGACGCGATCGATCGGCGCGATGTAGGAGTTGAGCTTCTCCGCGACGACGCGCGGGTTGTCGCCGGCCTGCACGGCGAGGATGCCGTCGAGCGTCAGTGTGCGCAGCTCGACTTCGGCCTTGGAGAGGCCCTCGAGGCGCCCGGCGATCGGCAGATAGATGACGTTGGCCGAACCGATGCCGAGCAGCGTCGCGACGAACGCGCTCGAGATCGCGGGGCCGAGGGTGGACGGCGCCGACAGGTTCTGCAGCACGTGCACGAGGCCCATGACGGTGCCGACGATGCCCATCGTCGGGGCGAAGCCGCCGGCCTTCTGGAACATCTCCTTGCCGTGGTGGTGACGCGCGACCATGCCGTCAATTTCGGCCTCGAGCACATCCCGAACGAGATCTGGGTCGATTCCGTCAACGACGAGCTGTAGGCCCTTGCGGGTGAACTCGTCGTCGATCTGGTTGACACGCTCGTCGAGGGCCAGTAGACCCTCGCGACGGGCCTGCTCGGCGAGCGAGACCAGCAGCGCCACGCGTTCGGCCACGGGCGGGGCCTTGGTCTTGAGCGCGACCTTGTACAGCGGCACGATGTTGCCCATCGTCTCGGGGCCGACGCTGGCACCGGTCGTGCCGAGCGTGCCGAGGAAGATGATCAGCAGCGCGGGAATATCGATGAAGGACGCCGGGCTGGTTCCGCCCATCAGCGCACCCATGAGGATTCCCCCGAATGCCATGGCGATACAGAGGCCGGTGGAGAGCTTCATATGCCCTTCATCGGCCAGCGCGGCCGATTCCTTCAGTGCAGCTGGACGTCACCCCCGGCGCGGGTGCGGATCGTCACAAACCCAGATGCGCTGGCGCGCCGGAATCAGGCAATACGTGACGCAGCGGGGGGAAAGAGGGTCAGGCCGGTTCGTCCGGTGGATCGCTCGCGATACCGGTGTCGGACTCGGTCTCGCTGCGGTCGATCGAGAGCAGCAGTCCCTGCGCCGCACGTCGCGCATGGACCCCATGCGGCTGAGCCCCTTCCTGACGGCGCCGCCCGAGTGCGCCCGAGAGCACGTCGATCCGGTAGCTGCGGATCTCGGCG
>DATASU010000026.1:0-56387 GCA_036269095.1 Solirubrobacteraceae bacterium | reverse complement strand
TGCGGCAAATAGATCAACGGCTGCTTGGGGTAACGCAACTGCGTCGACTTATACGCCGGAAAGTCAAGCGGCGGATGCGCCCCCACCGGATCACGCCGGTAACGCGAAGGCGTGTCGGCCACCGGATCATAGATCTGGCGGGCCTCGTCCTGTCCGCTCTCGCCGGCTTCGTCTCGCTCAGCAGTGCTCATCGTCCCACCAGCTCCCTAAGTGCGGCAAGCTCCACGACGCTCGGCGCCGCGGATACCTGCACGTTGTCCACAGTCCTCAAATCCCAGCCGGTGTTCTCCCTGACCTGCTCGACGGTCACGCCCGGATGCAGCGTTGTCAGCGTCAGCTCACCATCGATCGGTTCGAGCACGCCGAGGTCGGTGATCACCAGTGTCGTGTGTTCGCCGCGCGTGGTCTTGAAATCAAGCTCGCCGACGAACGTGCGCTTCGAATGCGGAGCGATCACGACGACCTCGGCACAGCCGGTCGCGATCTCCGGCGCGCCGCCGGCGCCCGGCAGGCGCGTCTTCGGGTGCTCGTAGTCACCGATCACCGTCGAGTTCAGGTTCGCCTGCGGGTCGACCTGAGCGGCACCGAGGAACGCGACCTGCACCCGCCCCGGCCCGATCCAGTAGTTGAACATCTCCGGCACCGACACCACCAGGTCCGCGGTCTCGGCCAGCTCGCCATCACCGATCGAGAGCGGCACATGCAGCGGCTTGGCGCCGATCGTCCCCGACTCGTAGACGAGCACCAGGCTCGGGTTGTGCACCATCCGCGCGAGCAGGGCGGCCGTGCTCGGCCGCCCGACGCCGATGAAGCACGAGCGCTTCCCCGCCAGCGAGCGGGCGGCGACGATCGTCTGCAACTCGCCGTTGTCGTAGGCGTCACTCATGCGCTCACCCCGGAGAGACCATGCTCGGCCATCCACGCCTCGAACCGGTCGCGGTCACGGCTGATCACGTCCCACTCCCGGTAGAAGTCGTTGTCACGCTCGGTGACCCCCAGCGCGTAGGACGGCGCCGAGCCCCGCGGGGCCTCGGCGACGAAGTCGATCACCCAGCCCGGGATCACGACAGCCCCCGGCCGCGGCTCGAGCCGCTCGACGATCCGCTCGACCGTCACCACCGAGGCAGCGGCGGCCAGCACCGCCTCCTTCTGCACACCGGGAATCCCCCACAGCTGCACGTTGCCGTCGCGGTCGGCCTCCTGCGCGTGCACGATGCTCACATCCGGGTTCAGCGCCGGAACCGCCATCAACTGCTCGCCCGTGAACGGACAGGTGACAGGCCGCACGTTCGTGTGCGCCGGCAGATCAGTCCCCGAGTACCCGCGCATCACCATGAACGGCAGCTTCGCCGCACCCGCGACGTAGCGGTTCGCCATCCCCGCGTGCGAATGCTCCTCGACCGCGATCGGGCTGGGCCAGCCATGCTCTATCGCATCACGGAAACGGTGCAGCGAACCGACTCCGGGGTTGCCGCCGTAGGAGAACACGAGCTTGCGCGCGACGCCGACGCCGACCATCTGGTCATAGAGGATGTCCGGGGTCATGCGGATCAACTCCAGGTCGCGGCGGCCCTGACGCAGCACCTCGTGCCCGGCGGCGAACGGGATCAGGTGCGTGAAACCCTCCAGCGCGACACTGTCCCCGTCGTGAACCGTCTCTGTGATTGCCTCGCGCAGCGAAACGAGTTGCGCCACCGACTCCCCTTCCTAGGGCCTTTCGAAAGGCAGCCCGACGTAGTTCTCGGCGAGCGAGGTCGCGGCTGCCCTTGAGTTGCATACATAGCGTATCTGTGAACGCGAGAGCTGGTCTCCGTATACATCGTCGTGCGGATCCAGATGCAGCATATGGGTCATCCACCAGGAGAAGTGCTGGGCGCGCCAGACACGGGCCAGACAGCGTTCCGAGTAGCGCTCGAGCCCGTCGTCGTCGCCCGCGCGGTAGTGCTCAGCGAGACCGTCGGCGAGCGCGACGACGTCGGCGACCGCGAGGTTCAGGCCCTTCGCGCCGGTCGGCGGCACGATGTGCGCGGCGTCTCCGGCTAGCAGCAGCCGGCCGAAGCGCATCGGCGCGGCAACGAAGCTGCGCATCGGCGTGATCGACTTCTCGAGCACCGGCCCCTCGCGCAGCTCCCAGCCGGGGGTCGCGAAGCGCAGCTGGAGCTCGTCCCAGATGCGCTGATCCGACCAGCGCTCGATCTGCTCGGTCGGATCGACCTGGAGATAGAGGCGGCTGACCTCGTGCGAGCGCATGCTGTGCAACGCGAAGCCACGCGCGCTGCGGGCGTAGATCAGCTCGTCGGTCGACGGTGCGACCTGCGCGAGGATCCCCAGCCAGGCGAAGTCGTACTCGCGCTCCCACAGTTGCTGAACGCCTCCCGGGATCGCCTGCCGGCTGACGCCGTGGAAGCCATCGCAGCCCGCGATGAAGTCGGCCCGCAGCTCATGCGCGACGCCGCCGCGACTGAAGCGCACGCGCGGCCGATCCGATTCGAGCTCGGCGAGACGCACGTCCTCGGCCTCGAACACGAGCGGCGCTCCGCTGTCGACGCGCGCCGCGATCAGATCCTTGACGACCTCCGTCTGCCCGTAGATCGTGACCGACCGTCCGGTGAGCTCGTCCATCGGAATGTGCGTGCGCTGCTCGTCGAGCTGCAGGTAGATGCCTCCGTGGACGATTCCCTCGCGCTGCAGGCGTTCGCCGACTCCGGCCTCGATCAACACCTCGCGTGTCCCCTGCTCGAGCACGCCGGCGCGTACGCGCGCCTCACAGTACGCGCGGTCACGCGCCTCGAGGATCACGCTCTCGATCCCCTGACGCTCGAGCAGGCGCCCGAGCGTCAGCCCCGCGGGTCCGGCGCCGATGATCGCGACCTGCGTGCGCTCGCCGCTCACCACGCGGTCCAGCCACCGTCGACCTTGAGGATGTGACCGGTGACGTTGTTCGACGCGTCGCACGCCAGGTAGCGAACGGCGTGCGCGACGTCGTCGATCTCAGCCAGCTGACCGGTCGGCAGCCGCCGCTCGAGCACCTCGGCGCGAAACACCGGATCGTCGAGCCACTGCTTGGTCAGCGGCGTCTCGACGAACGTCGGCGCGACCGCGTTGACGCGGATTCCGTCCCTGGCCCACTCGACCGCGAGCGCCCGCGTGATGCCGTCGACGGCGTGCTTGGTTGCGCAGTAGGCGACGCGCCCGGGGTATCCCACCGACCCCAGCTGCGATGACAGCGTCACGATCGAGCCGCGCAGCCCGCGGGTCAGCAACGCGTCGCCGAACGCCTGGCAGGCGAGGAACGTCGCGCGCACGTTGAGGTCGAACAGCAGATCCCAGTCCGCGATCGGATAGTCGCGCGCGGCGCCGGGACGGTTGGTTCCGGCGGCGACCACGAGCACCCCCAGCGATCCGAGCGCGGCCGCCTCCTGAACCACGCGCTGCACCTCACTCGGCTGGGTCGCGTCGGCGACGATCGCCACCGCATCATGGCCGGCGGCAGCCACCGCCGCGTCGAGCTCCGACCGCGTACGCGAGACCAGCACGACCCTGGCGCCGGCGCGAGCGAGCTCGATGGCGCAGCCGCGGCCGAGACCGCGGCCCGCGCCGACCACGAGCGCGACGCGCTCGTCCAGACGCCAGGGATCGCTCATCGGCGCCTCAGACCTGTGAGCTCTGAAACTCCGCGAGCCGCGCGAGCCGCACCTCGGCGGTCAGCGCGTGACCCTCGAAGTGCTCCTCGTGGCTGATCGCCGCGACCGCCGGTGCGACCAGTCGCGTCCCCTCCGGCGTCAGCCGCTGGTACGTGCAGGTCTTGAGGAACTTGCCCACCCACAGGCCCCCTGTATAGCGAGCCGCCCGCGAGGTCGGCAGCACGTGGTTGGTGCCGACCGCCTTGTCACCGTAGGCGACGGTCGCCTGCTCGCCCAGGAACAGCGACCCGTAGTTGCTCAGCCGCTGCAGGTACCAGTCGAGCTTCTCCTCCGCGACCTGCACCTCGAGGTGCTCGTCGGCCGCCGCGTCGGCGATCGCCACGGCCTCCTCATCGTCGTGCGCGATCGCGATCCAGCCATGGTTGCTCCATGCCTGGCCGGCGACCTCGGCGGTCGGGAAGGTGTTGAGCAGATCCTCGACCTCGGCCTGCACCGCCCGCGCGACATCCTCGCCGATCGCGATGCAACCCGCGGGCGAGTTGGGGCCGTGCTCGGCCTGGCCGAGCAGATCGGTCGCCACCAGCCGCGGATCCGCCGATCCGTCGGCGATCACCAGCACCTCGGTCGGACCGGCGAGCAGATCGATGCCGACGCGCCCGAACAGCTGGCGCTTGGCCTCGGCCACGAACGCGTTGCCGGCGCCGACGAGCATGTCGACGGGCGCGAGACCATCGATCAGACCGAAGGCCATCGCCGCCAGCGCCTGGACGCCACCGAGGCACAGCACCGCGTCGGCCCCGGAGGTCCGCATCGCGTAGAGCATCGTCGGGTGGATCCCGTTCTCACGCTGCGGTGGTGCGCAGGCCACAACCTGCTTGACGCCCGCGACCTTGGCCACCAGCACCGTCATGAACGACGAGGCCAGCATCGGGTAGCGGCCGCCGGGCACGTACGCGCCCACGGCGTTGACCGGGATCAGGCGGTGGCCGAGCATCACGCCGTTGCCGACCTCGACCTCGAGCTCACTGACGGTCCCCCGCTGGGCCGTGGCGAAGGTGCGGATCTGGTTCTGCGCGAAGGCGATGTGCTGCTTGATCGGGTCGTCGAGTTCCGACGATGCGCGCTCGAACTCGGCATCGGAGACGACGAAGTCCGCGGGCGCCCAGTTGTCGAGCTCCTGCGAGTAGCGGCGCACCGCATCGATCCCGCCCTGCTCGATCTCCTTGAGGATCTGCGAGACGCGGCTGCGCAGCTCCTCGGTGGCTTCCGTCGTCGGCGGGTTCGGCTCTTTTAGATATCTGGTGTTCATACGTATTCCCTGTAGTCGGAAGTCACTTCGTGACGACGGCTGCCTGGTAGTGCTCCACCTCGGGAGCGGCCGCGAAGAACGGGCCGATCAGCTCGCGCCAGCGCAGGAACAGCTCGGACTCGCGGAAACCCTGCATGTGGTCCTCGACGCTGTCCCACTCGATCAGCAGCAGATAGCTCGACGGCTGCTCGATCCCGCGTTGGAGCCGGAAGGAACGGAAGCCGCCGGACTGCGCGATGACGTCCTTGGCCTGCTGCATCGCCGCCTCGAAGTCGTGCTCGGTCCCGGGTGTGACCTGAAAGATCGCGCGCTCGAGAATCACTCTGTTGCCTCCAAGGCTCCGGGGAGCACAACCGACCAGCCGCCGTCGACGACCAGGTTTGCTCCGGTGATGTATGCGGCCTCATCGCTGCACAGGAAGACGGCCGCGGGGATGATGTCCTCGGTGGTGCCGAGCCGCGCCAGCGGGATCGACTTGGCGATACCACGCATCGGATGGCCCGGGGCCAGCAGGTTCTGCTCGGCGCCCGGTGTGGCGATCATGCCGGGGCTGATCGCGTTGGCACGGATGCCGTGTGGCGCGCCCTCGGCGGCGAGCTGGCGCGTGACGGCGATCACGCCGCCCTTCGACGCGGTGTGCGCGACGCGCTGGTTGGTCAGCGAGCCGCTGATGCCGGCGGTCGAGGCGATGTTGAGGATCACGCCGCGGCTCGCCTTCAGATGCGGCCAGGCGTGCTTGCTCGCCAGGAACACGGAATCGAGCTCGGCGGCGAGCGTGAAGCGCCAGTCGCCGAATGACTGCTCGTCGACGGGCCCGAAGCGGACCGCGCCGGCGTTGTTGTAGAGGACGTCGATGCGGCCGTGCCGGTCGACGGCGTGCGCCACCCAGCTCGCGACCGAGTGCTCGTCGGTGACGTCGAGCCGCGGCTCGCCGCCCTCGGTGAGGATGTCCCCGCCGATCACGATCGCGCCCTCGCGCTCGAACCGCGCCTTGGCCGCGGCCCCCTGGCCGCGGGCGGTGCCGCTGATCAGCGCGACCTTTCCCTGAAGCCGTCCGCTCACGTTCCCGCCCTGCGCACGGCGTCGGACATGAACTTGGCGATGCCGCCGGCGACCTGGCCGCCGTCGATCGGGATGTCGGCGCCGCTCAGGAAGCGCGACTCGTCGGACATCAGGAACACCATCAGATCGGCGACCTCGTCGGGCTGGCCGCCGCGGCTGAGCGGGGTCACGTCGACGTTTGCCTGATAGAAGGTCTCGGGCGCGCCGGCCGTCATCGGCGTGTGGATGTAGCCCGGGTGGACGGCGTTGACACGGATCCCGCGGGCGCCGAGCTCGGTTGCCGCGGTGCGGGTCAGCCCGCGCAGCCCCCATTTGCTGGCGGTGTAGGCGGCGGTGTAGTGGCCCGTGAGTCCCGCGACCGAGCCGACGTTGACGATCGAGCTGCCCTCGGGCATCAGTGGCAGCAGCGTCTTGATCCCGAGCATCGGGCCGGTGAGGTTGACCGCGAGTACCCGGTTCCAGTCGTCGAGCTCGACGTCGGGAAGGCGCACGCGGCTGGTCACGCCGGCGTTGTTGATCAGGCCGTCGACGCGACCGTGGTGCTCGGCGATGTGGGCGCGCAGCGTCTCCCAGGATTCGGGGTCGGCGACGTCGAGCGGGTGACTGACCACGCCAGGTCCGGGGTCTGGTCCAGCGGGACCAGACCCTGAGGCGATGTCACAGGCGATCACGGTCGCACCCTCGGCGGCGAGCTTCGCCGCCTCCGCCTCGCCCTGGCCGCGCGCGGCGCCGGTGACGACGATCAGCTTGTCCCGGACGCGGCCGCTCACAGCGTTACCAGTCCGCCGTCGACGCGCAGCGCCTGGCCGGTCACCGCGGCCGCCGCGTCGGAGGCGAGGTAGGCGACGGCCCCGGCGATGTCTGCCGGTTCGATCGCGCGATCGAGCGCCTGCTGGGCGCGGACCGCGGCGAAGGCCTGCTCGGGCATGTCGTTGATTGTCGCGGGCGTGCGGGTCAGCCCGGGCGCGACGGCGTTGACGGTGACGTTGCGCCCACCCCATTCGACCGCGAGCGCGCGGGTCATGCCGAGCAGCGCGCCCTTGCTCGTGATGTAGGCGGTCATGCCCGCGGCGGGCGGCTCCCAGAAGGTGTTGGAGACGATGTTGATCACGCGCCCGCCGCCGGCCGCGGCCATCGCCGGCAGCAGCCGCGAGCAGAGCAGGAACGGCGCCTCGACGTTGACCCGCTCGAAGCGCCGCCAGATCTCGAGGTCGAGCTGCTCGAGCGTGTGGATGCCGAGCTGCGCGGCGTTGTTGACGAGCACATCACAGCGGCCGTGCTCGGCGAGGATCGTGTCAGCCAGCGCGAGCGTCTGATCGGCCTCGGCGAGGTCGACCGCGTAGGCGTGAGCTCCGGCGATCTCGGCGGCGGCCTGCTCGGCCCCCGCGCGATCGGCGATCAGCACGCTGAAGCCGTCGGCGGCGAGCCGCTCGGCGCAGGCGCGACCGATGCCGCGGGCTCCGCCGGTGATCAGCGCGACCCTCACGCGGCCTCGCCGACGCAGACGTTGCGCTGGCTGCCGAGGCCGCTGATGCTCGCCTCGATCACATCGCCCGGCTTGAGGAAGCGCCGGTGGTGCATGCCGTTGCCGGCGGGCGAGCCGGTGAGGATCACGTCGCCCGGTCGCAGCGCGACGAGCGACGATGCATAGCTGACGAGCGTGGCCACATCGAAGATCATGTCCGCAGTCGACTCGTCCTGCATCAGCTGGCCGTCGATGCTGAGCGTGATCGCGAGCTTCTGTGGGTCGCCGACGAACTCGGTGGGCACGATCCAGGGGCCGAGCGGCAGGAAGGTCGGGGCGTTCTTGGCGCGCAGCCAATCGCTGCCGATCGCCTTGAGGTCGTGGCGGTAGACGAGGTCGCGGGTCGTCAGGTCGTTGGCGATCGTGTAGCCGGCGACGTGCGTGAGCGCCTCGGCGGCCGGGATGTGGCGCCCGCCGACGCCGATCACCGCGGCGAGCTCGAGCTCCCAGTCGTGCTGCTCGCCGCGGCGCGGCAGCACGACGTCGTCGTAGGGGCCGCTGACGGCACTGGCCGCGCCGAGGAACACGTAGGGCTCGCCGGCGGCGACGCGCTCGTCCATCATCTCGGCGCCCATCGCCTGGGCCTGGTCGCGCGACATGCTGCCGCGCTCGAGCTCCTCGGCGACGATCAGGTCCATCACGTGCTTGCGGTAGTTGGCGCCGCTCTGGAGGATCTGGTTGGGGGCGAGCGGGGCGAGGATCGTGAGCTCATCGAGCGGGACGTCGCCCGAGCCCTCGGTCAGGCGGTCGATCACCGCATGCGCGACCGGCCAGCTCTCGAGGATCTGATTGGTGTCGCGCCAGCCGTAGCCCGAGAGATCGACCACGCGCTCGCCGTCGAGCACGAGACCGGGGAACACCCGCTCGCCGTCCGCTCTGAATGTCCCGAGCGCGTACATCAGATCGGCTCCGCGGTGACCATCACGCTCTTCATCGTCAGGCCGATGAAGTCGGCGTCGCGGACCTGGTTGATCTCCCATTCGGCGATCTGCTCGGAGATCTCGACGATCGTGCGGACGCGGTCATAGCGGCGGCGGCCGAAGCCCGCGAACGCATCCTCGAGCGTGGCGGCGGCGGCGAGCTCCTCGGCGAGCACGACCGAGTCCTCGAGCGCCATCGCCGCGCCCTGGCCGACGTGCGGCGAGGTCGCGTGGGCGGCGTCACCGATCAGCGCGACGTGGCCGCGCTGCCAGGCCGGCTCGACCCAGATCGTCTCGATCGGGCGAAAGACGACCTTGCTCGGATCGGTGATCAGGTCCCGCAGCTCGGCGATCTTTCCGCCGAAGTCCTTGAGGTGGCCGCGCAGCGTGTCGGCGAGCGTCGCCGGTTCCAGCGGCGGGGGCGTTTCACCGCCGGGGGTCTCGATGTAGAGCAGGTACATCAGGTCCGGCGCGAGCGGGACGAGCCCCGCCTTCGCCACCGGCCCGGCGTACATCGTCAGCTTGTCGACCTCGGGCGGGCGCGGGAGGTTGTAGCGCCACACGGCCTGACCGGTGTAGCGCGGCTTGGGGGCGTCGGAGAAGACGAGCTCACGCACCTGCGAGAAGACGCCGTCGGCGCCGATCACGAGCTCATAGCGCCCGCAGCTGCCGTCGGTCAGCTCGACCTCGACCCCCTGGTCGGTGTCGGTCAGGCTCCTGACGCGGTGGCCGAGCGTGACCTTCGCACCCGAGCGCTTGACCGCGGCGGTGAGGATCTCATGCAGGCGCGGGCGGGTGATGCCGTTGAGTCCGGGGAACTCGGGGCCGACCACGCGCGGGAAGGTGTTGTCGGAGAGCTGCGTCCCGTCGGCGAGGAAGAAGCGGTCGCCGTCCATCGCGAAGCCGGCCGCGAGCGCATCCTCGAGCAGCCCGAGCTGGTGCAGCGCCCGCATCGCGTTGCCGGGCTGGATGATCCCGACGCCGTAGACGTCCCACTTGGGATTCTGCTCGACGATCTCGACCTCGATCCCGCGGGCGGTGAGCGCAATCGCGCTCGAGAGCCCGCCGATGCCGCCGCCGACGATCAGGACCTTCGAAGCTGCAGGTGGCACTGCTGTCTCCTCACTCTCGTGCACAGATGCTCGTGCACAGGTGCCGTGGCCGGCACCCCTCCTGTGTGCATACGTATAACCAGCTTAGTGCCGGCGCTTCCGCGCGTCAAGACAAACGGCGCCCAAGCGGCGCCCAAGCGGCCCCGGGCCGGGGCAGCTGTTATACGTATGCGATCGCTTCACGCTCGATCACCAGCCACGACGTGGCCCGGGCGGCAGGTGTCTCGCAGCCCACCGTCTCGCGCGCGCTGCGCGGCGACCCGCGACTCTCGGAGGCGACGCGCAAGCGCGTCGTCGAGGCGGCCGAGGCGCTGCAGTACGTTCCCAGCCAGCGCGGGCGCAGCCTCGCGACACGCTCGAGCGGCCAGGTCGCGATCGTCGTCAGCGACCTCGGCAACCCGTTCTACCTGCAGGTGCTGGACGAGCTGCACCGGGCCCTCAGCGAGACGCCGCTGCGGATGCTGGTGCTGACGCCCGACGCGCACGGCAGCGTCCCGTTCGAGCGGCTGGTCGACGGCTCACTCGACGGCGCGATCCTGACCACGACGGTGCTCGACTCGCAGCTGCCCGCGGCGCTCAGCGAGCGCGGCTTTCCGTTCGTGCTGCTCAACCGCGAGGTCGACGCCGCACCCTGCGATGTCTGCGTGGTCGACAACCACCGCGGGGCGATGCTCGCCGCGGCCGAGCTGATCGGGCTCGGCCACACGCGCATCGCGGCGCTGTTCGGCCCATCGACGACCAGCACCGGCCGTGACCGTGAGGCGGGCTTCCGCGCCGGGCTCGGGCAGGCCGGGCTCGAGCTGCCCGACCAACTCTGGCGCCGCGCGCCGTTCCAGTTCGACGCGGGCGCCGCGGCCGCGCTCGAGCTGCTCGAGGCCAGGCCAACGGCGCTGTTCTGCGCGAATGACATCCTCGCGCTCGGTGCCTTCAACGCGCTGCACGGCCGCGGGGTACGGATCCCCGAGCAGGTGTCGCTGATCGGCTTCGACGACGTTCTGCTCGCCGGCTGGGACGTCTTCCAGCTGACGACGATCAGCCAGGACATCCCCGGCATGGTCGGGGCCGCGACAAATCTGCTGCTGACGCGGATGACCAACGAGGGCGATCCGCTGCCGCCGCGCCGCGTCGTGCTCGAGCCGACGATGGTGCATCGCCGCACCCACGGCCCGCCGCCCCCGGGTTAGACCCGCAGCCACGGCAACGCGTGCCGCGTGGTGAGCCTCAGTAGAGCTCGCGCCAGCTGAACGCGGGCGCGTACCCGAGCACCCGCCGCGCCTTGTCGATGCTCAGCAGCGTCTCGCAGCCGGTCACGGAGTCGGCGACCGGCACCTGTGGGAAGACCTCGGCCATCAGCTCACGGCTCGAGCGCTTCATCACGGTGTCGGCGGCGGCGATGATGAAGCTGTCAGCGCCGGTCAGGTCCGCCTCGAGCGCGCGCCGCACCGCCTCGTTGACATGGCTCTCATCGACGTAGCCCCAGACGTTCCACTTGCGCGCGTGGGGGTCATCCCAGAACGTGGGGAAGCGCTCGTAGTCGTCGCGCACCATCACGTTCGATAGCCGCAGCCCGAGGATCGTCATGCCGGTCCAGCGGCTGAACTGGCGCGCCATCTCCTCGCCCAGCACCTTCGAGAGCGCATAGCTCGACTCGGGATACATGTGCGCCTCGTCGACCGGCACGTAGTGCAGCTCGCGCTCGAACGGCAGTCCGAGGGTCGTCTCACTCGAGGCCCAGACGACGCGCTTGACCCCGAGCCGCGCCGCCGCCGAGAACACGCTGTGCGTGCTCGTGATGTTGGTGCGGAACACCTGATCGGGGGTGGCGTGCACCGGCGAGGGAATCGCGGCGAAGTGCACGATCGCATCCGGCACGCGGCCCCAGTCACCCGCGCCGAGCGCCTCGAGCGTCTGGCCGAAGTCGGTCAGGTCGGCGGGCAGGAACGGGATCTCGGAATCGGGGCCCGAGGACTCAGCCGATGCGCGCCGGTCGACGTTGAGCACCTCGTACCCGCGCTCGAGCAGGTCGCGGACGACACCGCGCCCGGCCTTGCCGCTGCCCCCGGTGACGACGATCCGTTCACTCATCGGCTGATCAGATTACGCATCTCACCCGGCTCACCCGCCAGGTAGCGCTCGAGGTTGTGGGACACGACCTCGAGCGCCCGCTCGTTGTAGCGGTCGCTGCGCCCGGCGATGTGCGGCGTGAGAAAGACGTTGTCCATCTCCCAGAGCGGGCTGTCGGCCGGCAGCGGCTCGACGGCGAACACATCGAGCCCGGCGCCTGCGATCTCCCCGGACCGCAGCGCCTCGATCAACGCCGGCTCGTCGACGACCGCACCGCGCGCGATGTTGACGAGGAACGCCGACGGCTTCATCGCGGCAAGGGCCGCGCGGCCGAACATCCCGCGAGTGTCGTCATCGACCGGCATCGCCAGCACCACGTAATCGGCGCCCGACACCGCCTCGAGCAACTGCTCGCGGGCAAAGCAACGGTCGACCCCCTCGAGCTCACGCGGCGTGCGCGTCACCGCCCAGACCGTCATGTCGAGCATCCGGCACAGCCGCGCGAGCCGCAGCCCCGAGGTTCCGGTGCCGACAATCACGACGGTCCTGCCCTCGAGCGCCGTGATCGCGGCCGACGCGGCCCAGCGGCGCTCGGCACGAACGCTCGGGTGCAGCAGCGCACCGCGGCCGAGCGACAGCATGTGCAGCAGCGCCGTCTCGGTCATCTGCGGCCCGTGAATCCCGGCGCACGAGCTGATCAGCAGCTCGGGGCGCTCGGAGCGCACGCCGGCGAGGTGCTCGGTCCCGCTCATCAGCACCTGCAGCCAGGCGAGCCGCGGCATCCGCGCGAGCAGCTCCGAGCCGAGCCCGCGGCCGTGCGCGAGCAGGATGCTCGTGCCGGCGAGGTCGTCGGGTGCCGACGCCCAGTCGGCCGCGCCACGCACACGCAGGCCAGGGTATGCCGAGCTCAGCCGCTCGACGTAGAGGTCTGGCTCGGGCCAGACGACGAGGATCTCCGGCGACGAGTCCTGCACCGGCTCAGCCCTCAGGGCGCGATCGCGGTCGCCCCGCCGTCGATGGCGATGTCCGCGCCGTTGATATAGGTCGCCTCATCTGAGGCCAGGAAGGATGCCAGCTTGGCAACCTCGTGCGGCTCACCCACCCGCCGCGAGGGCGTGCTGGCGATCAGCTGCGCGAGCGGGCCACCCGGGATGTCGATCACCGGCGAGGTGGCCGGCGTGCGGATCATCCCCGGTGAGATGCTGACCGCGCGGATGTTGTGCGGAATGCCCGAGACCATCAGGTGCTTGGTGAACGCGAGCACCCCGCCCTTGGCGGCGCCGTGCGCGTGCTGGTGGACGAAGCCGGCACCGCGGACCGCGGACACCGAGGCGACGTTGATCACGCATCCCTCACCGCGCTCCACCAGATACGGCCAGGCGGCCTTGGTGCAGAGATATACGAGATCGAGCTCGTAGGTGATCGAACGGCGCCACTCGTCGTAGTCGAGCTCGTCCCAGGGGCCGACCCGCGCGACCGAGGCGTTGTTGTAGAGCACGTCGACGCCACCGAACTCGGCGACGGCGCCGTCGACCCATGCCCGTGCCGCGGCCTCATCGGTCAGGTCCACCGGCGCAAACGACTTCATCACGCCCCCGGCGTTGCGCACCAGCGCTTCGGTCTCGGCGTCGCCCTCGGCATTGATGTCGCAGCCGGCGACTTTCGCGCCCTGGGCCGCGAACTCGATCGCGGCCGCCCGCCCCATTCCGCCGGCCGTGCCGCTGATCAGCGCGACCTTGCCCGCAAGCCGTCCCATCCGCTACGCCGCGACCGTCGTGCCGACGTCGGCCGGACGTTCCGCGGGCGGTTTCGAGTTCGGATCCTCTGGCTCGTGGGCGCTTCGCCCGAGCGCCTTCTGAGCTCGGCCGAGCAGCTTGAAGTAGGTGCCCTGCATCTCCTTGGCGATGCCGTCCGGGTTCGCGATCGCGGTGATCATCAGCATGAAGCCGGCGATCAGCATCTGGTAGGTGTTGAAGTCGAACAGCTTGTTGAGCAGCGTCGCCATCAGGCCGTTGCCGGCCAGCAGAATCCCGGCCGCGACCGCGCCCCCGATCCGTCCGACACCGCCGACGTAGGCGATCGCGAGGATCGTGAGCGACGTCCACGAGGTGAACGACGCGGGGTTGATGTTGATCTGCTGGTAGGCCAGCAGGCCACCGCCGATACCGGCGATGAACGCCGAGATCGCGAAGGCGAACAGCTTCGTGCGCGCGACGTTCACCCCGACCGCGGCGGCCGCGTTCTCGTTCGATCGGATCGCGATGAACATCCGCCCGGCCGGTGCGTTGCGCAGCCGCGCGACGAAGTACCCCATCAGGCAGAGGATCACCAGTGAGAAGATCGCGAACACTGTCGAGCTGTTGTTGCCGGTGATCCCGAGGTCGAGGCCGAGCAACCGCGGCGCGTGCACCGAGAGGCCGGTGTAGCCGCCGCTGAACCAGGTCGAGTTGAACACCAGTGCATCGAGCGCGGTCGCCACCGACAGCGTCACGATCGCGAGATTGACACCGCGCACGCGCACGGCCGGCAGGCCGATCACGACGCCGACGACGACCGCGCACAGCGCACCCAGGATCAGCGCGAACGGAAAGCCGAGGCCGAGGCCGTGGCCGATGTGACTGATCTCGAACGCGCTGATTCCGGCGAAGGCGTTCTGCGCCAGCGATATCTGCCCCACATAGCCGGTGATGACGACTACCGAGAGCGCGACACAGGCGACGTTCAGCGACGCGGCGAACGCGTACTTGTACAGCTGCGAGAACAGCAGGATCGCCACCAGGCCGATCACGAACGAGATCGCGGTCGTGCGCAGCGGTGCGCTCGGGCGCCCGATCGACGCGCTCCGTGCGGCGATGATGCCGCCACGCGCGGGCAGCCGCTTCGATGTGACCACGACCGCGATCATGATCAGGATGAACGGCAGGCCGTCCTGAAGCCCCTGCTGCGGAAGCCAGGTCCAGACGGTCTGGAGCTTGCCGAGCTCGGACTGGAGCATGCCGATCCCGAGACCGGCGGCGACGACCACGGGGAATGAACTGAAGCGCGCGAGCAGCGCGGCACCCAGCGCCGGCACGATGAACAGCGTGTAGTCGCTCGGACTGAGCGTCGTGATCGGCAGGATCAGGATGCCGGCGGCGCTCGCCAGCACCGTGGCGAGCACCCAGTTGGCGGCGCTCAGCCGCGTCGCGGAGAGCCCGATCAGGACCGCGCCGCGTTCGTTGCTGGCCGCCGCGCGGGTGGCCAGTCCGAAACGTGTGTAGCGATAGATGCCCCCGAGAACCAGTCCGGCGACGACGGCGATGCCCGCCAGGTAGAGGTCGACGGACGGCACGATCAGACCGTTGGCCAGATGCACCGCGGTGTCGGGCAGGATCGACGGCGAGGAGACCGAGAAGCTCGAGAAGTCGATCGTCGCGGCCGTCTCCAGATACAGCAGCAGACCGACCGATGCGCACACGCGTGCGAGCACCGGCGCGTGCCGCAGGGGCCGCACCACCCCGTAGTAGAAGATCAGGCCGAGGACCGCCGAGTACAGCAGCGCGATCACGATCGCCAGCCATACCGCGGTTCCGGTTTTGGAGAACAGCTGAACGTGCCAGCCGGCGGCCACCCAGGGGAAGATCAGCTGTCCATTCGTCTGCAGCTCGAGGAAGACGTAGCTGCACCACATCGCAACGGCCGCGTGCGAGAAGTCCACGACGCCGGCACTGCGGTGCTTGAGCACCAGACCCAACGCGAGCAGCGCGTAGACGGCGCCCGCTCCAAGCCCGATCAACAGAAACAGCACATAGCTCATCTAGTCGTCTCCCTGCCTGGGCGCGTTCCAGCCGGCGGCTCGAATCGACGCCGCACCGGGGCCCAGGATCAGAAGATCCCAGACCCCGGCCGCGACGTAAAGCCGCTGACCCGAACTACTTGATCAGGCCGGCCCCCTCATTGGTTCCCTGAGTACCGATGCGCACCGCCTTGCCGTTGACGATGTGGTACTCGTAGTAGCTGGCGTTGCAGACCGCCTTGAACGCCGGGATCGCCTTGCCGTTGCAGCTGTACGCCTGCGCCAGGAAGTTCGGATGGTTCGAACCGCTGCGCAACGTCTTGAGGATGTACTTCTCGGTCAGCTTGCTCGGCGCGGTGTTGTGAAACGCCGTCCAGACGTCCATCAGCGTGCTGAGCTCGGTCAGCGCCGGCGAGTCGACCGGGATGTTCTTCGGCGCGTACTTGGCGAGGATCGCAGCGGCCAGCTTCGTCTGGGCGTTTCCGACCGAGGAGAGCTGGAACGGCTGGAACCAGTACATGCCGTTGGCGGCAGCACCGGCGGCCTGGACGGTGACCGGCGCCGAGCAGGTGTCGATCGAGATCGTCTTGCCGGTCCATCCGGCTTCCTTCAGCGCCTGCAGCAGCGCCAGGCACTGGCCCGGATCCTCGAGGCCGATGACCTGCGCACCCGACGTGACGGCTTCCTCGACGGTCGCGGTGACCGTCGCCGAGGTCGTCGGCACCGGGAAGAGCGTGTAGCTGCCGCCGAACTTCTCAACGCCCGGCTTCCAGTAGGTGTTGGCGCTGAACTCGCCCTGTGTGTTGCCGAACGCGATCACGGCCACCTTCTTGCCACCGAGGTGCTGCGCCGCATACTCGCCACCGAGCACGTTGCCGAGCTGCGCGGTGTCGTTGAAGATCACCGCGTTTGAGGCCGTTGCCTCGACCGGCGTGAAGTCCATGCCGCCGAGGTATGCCAGGTGGGCCTTGGCGTAGGCCGGGATCGTGTCGGCGGTCGCCAGGTCGCTGGCGCCGATGATCGCCTTGGGATGATCGGCGATCAGCTGCTTGGCGCAGCTCGACGAGCCCGACGGGGTGCCGTCGGTGGCGCACCAGTCGATCTTGATCGGATGGCCATCGAGACCGCCCTTGTAGGCGTTCAGGTAGTCGACCATCGCGGCCGCGGCCTCGGACGACTCAGGGAAGGCGGGGCCGCCGCTCGGCACGTTCATGTTGTCGGCACCGAAGACGACGGGGGTGCCCTTCGCCTTGTCGGGCTTGCCCAGGCTGCCCGATGACGAGTGTGCGGACGCACGTGTCGTGCGCGCCCCCGCCGTTGTCACTGCGAACGCCAACGAGGCACAGATGGCCGCGAAGACGATCGCCAGAGTCTTGATACGCATTTCCTCTCTTCTCCTCCTAGCTGCGGTTGTTACAACCAACTACGGTTTGCTGAATTGCGCTGCATGCGTATGCATGAGTGCGCGGGGCGAAACTCTGCGGGCTGCGCCGGCCACCCTCAATTGGCGCGGTCACAGCTGCTCCTGCGACGGCGGCGGCGCATCCGCCGCCGCTTCCGCGGCACGGTCGCCGAGGTAGCTGGCCTCGAGCAGATCGCGACGATTGCCCAACTCCTCGGCCGTGCCCTGCAGCACGATCCGGCCGTTGACGAGCACATACGCGCGCTCGGCCAGTTCGAGTGCCTGCTCGACGTGCTGCTCGACGAACAGCACGGCCGTCCCGAACTCGTCCGCGATCCGTCGCAGCACGGGCATCAAGCGTTCGACGATCACCGGCGCGAGGCCGAGGCTCATCTCGTCGACCATCAGCAGCCGCGGGCGGCACATCAGACCGCGGGCGAGGGTCAGCATCTGCTGCTCGCCGCCGGAGAGCACACCGGCGCGGCGCCCCAAGCACTTCTCGAGCTCGGGCAGCATCGCGATGATCTCGCGCTCCTCCATGCTGTCACCGCGCCTGGCGAGCCGCAGGTTCTCACGCGCGGTGAGATCGAAGAACAGCGCACGATCCTCGGGGATCAGGGTCAGGCCGCCCCTGGCCAGCCGCTCCGGCGCCCGCCCGTGGATCGGCTCGCCGTCGAACAGCACCTCGCCACCGATCGGCTTGAGCAGACCGGCGACCGTCGACAGCGTCGTGGTCTTGCCGGCGCCGTTGGGACCGAGCAGCGCCACGACCTCGCCGGCACCGACCTGCAGCGAGATCTCGCGCACCGCCGGGATCCCGAAGTACCCCGCCGTCAGCTCCCTGATCTCGAGCACGGGCGCGGTACTGCTGGGCTGGGCGGGTCCCATTCCAGCAGCTTCCCGGGTCGCGCCCGGCATCCCGCTCACTGGGCCACCTGCCCCTCACCGTGACCACCCTGACGCCCGAGGTAGGCGTCGATCACCCGCTGGTTGGTGCGGATCTCCGCGGGTGAGCCCTCGGCGATCAGCTCGCCGAAGTCGATCACGAGGATGTGGTCGCAGACCTCGAGCACGAGGCTCATGTCGTGATCGATCAACAGCAGCGTGATGCCGCGCTGGGGCAATTCGCGCAGGCGCTTGCCGAGCAGCGCGGTCTCGTCGGTGTCGAGACCCGCGGCCGGCTCGTCGAGCAGCAGCAGCGAGGGACGGCCGGCGAGCGCGCGGGCGACCCCGACGAGCTTGCGCTGGCCGTGCGAGAGCTCGCGTGGGTGCCGCTCGAGGATGTCGGTGATCGCGACCGACTCCGCGGCCCAGGCGACCGCCTCGGCGCCGCCGCGCTCGATCGGCGCAAGCACCTGCCCGAGCGCGCGCCACAGTGACGGCCGTTCGGCGGCGACCAGCAGGTTCTCCTCGACGTTCATGTCGTCGAACAGCTCGACCGACTGGAACGTTCGCGTCATTCCGCGGCGCGCGAGCCGGTGCGCGGCGTGACCGGTGACGTCGTCGCCGTCAAAGCGCACACGGCCGCCGCTCGGGCGGTGCGCCCCCGTGAGCCCGTCGACGAGTGACGTCTTACCGGCGCCGTTGGGACCGATCAGGCCGACAACCTGGCCGCGCGGGATCTTGAAGCTGATGCCGGCGATCGCGACCACGCCGCCGTACTGGATCCGCAGCGACTCGACTTCGAGCAGTGGCCCGCCGATGGCGGTGTTCGCCGGCTCGGCGCCGGTCTGCATGGCTGTACTCACCGCGGGGCTCCTCTCTCCTGGCCCGGCAGCGCCGGGCCGCTCCCGAGGCTGAGCCTACACGCGCTCGCGCGCGCTTCCGCGCGCGTCAATCGCCGTCTAACCGAACGCATACATCGCTCCCGGGGCAACCGCTTCAACCGTTGTGCGCAGGCGGTCGAGCCGGTAGCTCGGATCTAGTACCGAGGTGACGAGCAGCGCCGTGGCCAGGTAGTGCGCCGCCAGCGCCGCGGCAAGACCATCGGCGTCGCGCGCGATCGCGGCGTCGAGCATCTGGCGGTGCTCGACAGCGCGCTTGTCGTAATCGACCTGGCTGATGCTGCCGTAGACGCGGCGGTAGCGCTCGGCGTGATCGAACAGCTCGCCGATCAACTGCGATATCCGCTGCCCCGCGCCGCTAACGAAGCGTTGGTGGAACTCGCGATGCGGTCCGCGGAAGAGTTGCAGCGACGGCGGCCCCGGTACGCCGCCGGCAAGATGCGACATCTGCGCCATGTAGCCCTCGAGCTCGGCGAAGTCACCCTCGGTGAGCTGTGGCAGCGTGATCCTGGCGGCCGCGACCTCGACGGTGATGCGCAGCACGTAGAGCTCCTCGGCGTCCTCGATCGAGAGGCTCGCGATCACGACGCGGCGGTTGGGCTCGGTGAAGATCAGGCCCTCGCTCTGCAGCATCCGGATCGCCTCACGCAGCGGTGTGCGCCCGACATCGAGGTCGCGGGCGAGCTCCGCCTGCGAGGTCTTCGCTCCGGGCCGCACGTCGCCGGCGAGAATCGCCGCGCGCAGCTTGTCGTGGACCTGGACGACGTTGTCGCCGGTGCGGCTGGTGACGTCGCTCACCAGCTCGCCTCGGAGGCCGTCAGGTAGCTGTGGAAGCGGCCGTCGGGATCGTGCTGCGCGCGCAGCTGCTCGAGCCGCGCGGCGTTTTCGTCGGTCAGAAAGCGAGCGTTGCGCTCGCGCAGGTTCTCGTCGGCGAGCTGGATCCCCTCCGACAGCGACTCCATGCGCTGCATGTGCGCCGTCGGCCAGGCGACGTAGTGGTCGTCCTGCGCGGGATCGTGCCAGCCCGCGAACGCCGCGAGGTAGAGATCGCCCTGAACCGATATCGCCGCGTCGTCGAACTGCTGCCGGCGCCACGGGTACCAGAAGACGTGCGACTCGGGCGTCGGCACGTCTGCGAACAGCTGCTTGGCCGGCTCGATCAGTGCCTCGCCCTTGACGTTGGTCCACATTCCGTCGGCGCTCCAGCGCACCCCCTCCGGCTCGACCGCGTTGGGTCCGTCGTAGAGCTCGGTGAACGACACCGCGGTGGCCTTGTCACGGTGCAGCGCACGGTCGATCGCGGGGCACTCGTCGAGCCGCGCGAGCGCGGCGCGCGCGTCATCGTCGTCGTACATCAGCGCCTGGCACATCAGCATCAGCGCGGTGCCGTCGTGGACGGTGCGGCCGTCCGGAAGCGTCGGCGTGGTCCCGAGAATCGCGAACTCGAACTCGGGCGGTTGGGTCGGCTCGAACTCGAGCGCCCAGCCGAGCACGTCGTCGATGTCCTGCAGCGAATAGACGTCGATGCGCGTGTAGGTCGCGGTCGGGCGCGGATGGCAGCGCAGGTAGAAGCGCGTGACCACGCCGAAGTAGCCGCCGCCGGCACCGCGCGCCGCCCACCAGTAGTCCGAGTTGTGCTGCGCATCGGCGTGGATCAGCTCACCGGCCGCGGTGACGACGTCGACCGCGACGACGCTCATGCAGGCCGGACCGATCGCGCGTGAGTTCCAACCCCAACCCCCCTGCAGCAGGAAGCCGCCGATCCCGACCGAGGGGCAGTGCCCGGAGGGGAAGAAGAGGTCGTGCTCGGCCAGCAGGCCGTTGAGGTCGCGACCCTTGACGCCGGGCTGCGCGCTGGCAATGCCGCTGCCGGCGTCGAAGCTCACCTGGTTCAGTCGCGAGAGGTCGATCAGCATCCCCGAGCGCACCGACGATCCGCTCCAGGCGTGGCCACCGGCGCGCGCCTTGACGCGCAGCCCGCGCTCACGCGCGAGCGCGACGGCATTGACGATGTCCTGCTCGGACTGCGCCTGGACGATCACCGCCGGATAGCGCTCGGGCTTGCGGAAGTTCCATACCGCGGCCTGGCGGGCCTGCTCGTAGCCGTCATCGCCCTTCCAGAGAACTGCACCCTCAAACTGCATACGAACCCTTCAGTTGCTGTACTCTGCGCAAAGTCTATACACATTTGTCAACTGGATGCGAATGACGATCAAGGCACACCACGTCGGCCTGACGGTGACCGACCTGGCGCGATCCGCGGCCTGGTACCGGGAGGCGTTCGGGTTCGAGCAGCAGCTCGACTTTGAGCTACCGGGCGGCGCGCGCGGCGCGATGCTGCGTTCACCGGGCGGCGCGCGCGTCGAGCTGTTCGAGGTGTCCGGCGGCAACCCCGGCATGAGCTGGGCCGACCCGCCGACGGCGATGCTGACCGCGGGCTTCGGTCACGTCGCCTTCGAATGCAGCGACCTCGAGGCCGACTTCACGCGGGCGACCGACGCCGGTGCCGCCGAGGTCTGGGGCCCGCGGCAATCACCCGAGCCGGGGCGGCGGATGGCCTTCGTCCACGACCCGGACGGCAACCTGATCGAGCTGATCGGGCCGCTTGAATGAGCGAGAATCCACTCAGCGGCTGGCGCGTTGAGCGTGACGCGATCAGCCTCGTCGGCCACGACCTGCAGCGCCCGGAGTGCGTGCTGGCCGAGCCCGACGGGACGCTCTGGAGCGCGGACGCGCGCGGCGGCGTGATGCGGATCGATCCCGATGGCGGGCAGAGGCTGATCGCCCAGGAGGTGGTCGAGCCGGCGGGTGAGGCCGGAGATGTCTCGCGCTACATCCTCGAGGGCACGCTCCCGAACGGGCTCGCCTTCGACCGCAACGGCGACTTCATCATCGCCAACTTCGGTACCAACGCGGTCGAGCGGATGACGCGCGACGGTGTCTCCGAGACGTTGCTCGAGACGCTCGACGGCAGGCCGCTGGGCAAGGCCAACTTCGCACTCACAGATTCCAAGGGGCGGATCTGGATCACCGTCCACACGCGCTCGGAGCCGTGGCTGATCTCGGTCAACGACAAGCTCCCTGACGGCTACATCATCGTGATCGACGAGCGTGGCGCGCGGATCGCCGCCGACGGCTTCATCGGCACCAACGAGATCCGCTTCGATTCAGCCGAGCAGTGGCTCTACGTCGTCGAATCCAACGCGCGCCACATCTCGCGCCTGCGCGTGGCCGCTGACGGCACGCTCTATGACCGCGAGGTCTACGGGCCCGCCGACCTCGGCGGCGTCCCTGACGGCTTCGCCTTCGATGTCGCCGGCAACCTCTGGATCACGCTCGTCAACGCCGACCGGCTGATCGCGCTGACGCCCGAGCTCGAGCTGCTGACGCTGCTCGACGACGGCGACCCCGTCGGCGTCAAGGCCTTCGACGACGCGTTCTTCGCCGGCACGATGACGCCGGAGGTGCTTGGCGGCGGGCGCGGAACGCTGGCGCCGCTGATGGCGAGCGTCACCTTCGGCGGCCCCGATCTGCGCACCGTCTACCTCGGCAGCCTGATGGGCACGGCGCTGCCGTCGTTCCGCTCGCCCGTCGCCGGCCTGCCGCTGAGCCACTGGGATGCCTGAGCCGCCCCGCCGGATCGTCACCGGGCACGACGCCGCCGGGCGCGGGCGGATCGTCAGCGACGGGCCCGCGCCCGCCTCACGGGCGGTCGCCGACGGCGCGACCTTCCACGACCTGTGGGTGACCGCGGCGTCACCGGCGCCGCTCGCCGCCGCCGAGCCCGAGCCGATCCGCGACGGCCAGCCGCTCGGCCCGCCGCCGGCCGGAACCCGCGCGCGGATCGTCGACATGCCACCCGGCACACGCTCGCCGATGCACCGCACCGAGAGCGTCGACTACGGCGTCGTGCTCGACGGCGAGATCACGCTCGTGCTCGACGACGGCTCGGCGACGACCGTGCGCCGCGGCGAGCTCGTCGTGCAGCGCGGCACCGACCACGCCTGGGAGAACCGTTCCCAATCACCGGCGCGGATCCTGTTCGTGCTGGTCGCGGGTCGCTTCGACGACCGGCTGCGCAGCCAGCTCCCCGCCGACCCGCTCTGAAAGGGGCGGCGGCAAAGCCCGCCGCCGCCCCCAACTGACTAGAGCCGGCGCGAGCTGCCGTAGTCGACCGGCTCGGGGCCGGCGACGACCGTGTTCTCGATCGTGCCGATGTGCTCGACCGTCATCCGCACGACGTCGCCGGGACCTAGCGGCGACGGGTTGCGAGGGTCACCGCGCCCCCACAGCTCGCCGAGGCAGCCGCCGCCACAGGTGCCCGAGCCGATCACGTCACCGGGCACGAGCGCGGTCCCGCGCGAGGCGTAGACGAGCATCTGCTCGAAGGTCCAGGCGGTGCTCGCGAGCGTGTCACTGCCCATCTGCTCGCCGCCCCGCCAGACGGTCATCCGCAGGTCGAGCCGGCCCTCGCCGTCGCGATACCGCTCGAGCTCGTCGGCGGTCACGATCCACGGCCCGAGCGTCGATGCCGTGTCCTTGCCCTTGGCCCAGCCCATCCCGAGCTTGCGGTCCTCGCCCTGCAGGTCGCGCGCCGACCAGTCGTTGAAGACCGTGTATCCGGCGATCGCCTCGCGGGCGTTGTCGAGCGTCAGATCGGCGCCGCGCCTGCCGATGATCGCGCCGACCTCGAGCTCGTAGTCGTAGCGCTGCGCGCGCGGCGGCACCGGGATGTCGTCGCCGGTGGCGTACACCGAGTTCGGGTTCGAGAAGTAGAACGCCGGCGCGCCGTACCACGCCTCCGGGAACGGGATCCCGTCGCCCATGATCATCCCCTGGATGTGCTGCTCGAAGCTGACGAAGTCACGCACGCTCGGCGGCTGCAGCGGCACCAGCAGCCGCACCTCGCTGAGTGGTACCGGCTCGCCGAGCGGGTGCTCGGCACGCTGCGCGGGGCTCTGCTCGAGCAGCTCGATCACGCCGACCGGCGGCGGCAGCGCGCGCAGCGTCGTCGTGTCGCCGTCACCCTCGACGGCGCCGACGAAGACGCTCCCGTCAAGCTCGTATCTGGCTATCCGCATCTCTGTCTCCCTGACTCAGACGAACAAACCGGAGGTCTGCGACGCGTCGGAGACCTCCTGCGAGGACATCTCGATCGGCGGGAAGTTCTCGAGCATCGAATGGGGCATCGCGAGATTGCGGTAGAAGACGTTCGAACCGGCATCGGGCTCGAAGCGCACGGTCCCGAAGTCCGGCTCGTAGTTGCGGTAGCCGCCGGAGTTGAGCTCGATCCGCAGTCCGCTCGGCTCGCGGAAGTAGAGGTAGCCCTGCTCGCCCATGCCGTGCTTGCCGGGGCCGAACTCGATCTCGGTGCCGGCGTTGATCAGCACGTCGGCCGCGCGCAGCAGGTTGTCGGTGTTCTCGACGTAGTAGGCGAAGTGGTTGATGCGACCGCGGGCCGGCGTCGGGTCCCAGGCCATGCCGAGGTCGTGGGCGCGCTCGCAGGTCGTCGTCATGCAGAAGACGACGAAGTCCGGCCGGTCCGGGATCACCGTGTATTCCATGTAGCGGTGACCGAGCGTGTCGCGCATCCACTCGGCGTCGCCGCCGGGGTTGGCGGTCGCGATCGTGACGTGGTCGATGCAGCGCGCGCCGACACCGCGCGGGATGAACACCTGCGGGCGGTTCGGGAACGGTGACTCCTGGCCCGCCGCGGCCTGGTAGCGCTCGACCTCCCAGAAGATCTCGTGCACGTGGCCGCCGGGGGCGCGGTACCTGTACGCGGGCCCGCGGCCGACAGCGTCGTCGCTCCAGCCGAGCCCGGCGCCGGCGTCCTCGAGCCGCTTGACCGCGCGCTGAAGCTCGTCGGGGCCGAATGTGCGCCAGCCGATGTGATCGAGGCCGGGCTGTTCACCCTCGCTGAGCTTGAGCGTGTGATGGAAGCGATCACCCCAGCCGCGCAGGTAGACCGACTGGCCCTCACGCGAGGTCTCCTCGAGGCCGATCACGTTGGTCCAGAAGTCGAGCGACTCCTGCGGCTTGTGGGTGGTGAGCTCGACGTGCGCGAGCTGCGAGATCAGCGATAGAGCCATGGCTCCGGTTCCTCTCCTCGGGCCTAAATGCGAAGGATGATTCTAATTTGAAAGTTACCGCCCTGTCGCGCGGAATGTCAACCTCCGGTCGCTGCTCGAGCTTCTCGAATGGAGGTACTCCGATGACCGCGCCCACCGGCGACACTCACACCAGGAACCATGCGCTGTCCTCACGCGGACAGTTCTCGCACGTCGTGCGGTTCTCGCCCAAGCAGATCCGGCATACCGTCCGCGGTGTCGAGGGCCTCAACGCGAAGATCGCGCTGGTGATCACGCGCACCGTCGGGACGATGGCGTGCGCCTATGTGTTCGCGGCGATCGCGCTGATCAGCCTCCCGGCGGCGATCAGCTCGGGACAGGTGATCATCATCGTCGCCTGGATCGCACAGACCTTCCTGCAGCTCGTGCTGCTGTCGATCATCATGGTCGGGCAATCGGTGCAGTCGGCCGCGTCCGACGCGCGCGCGGTCAAGGAGTTCGAGGACACCGAGACGATCCTCGACCGGCTCGACGTCCACACGGAGGGCGGAATCCGCGACGTGATCATCGCGATCCACGCGCTCGAGCGGCGCGTGGCGGCGGCGACCGGCGGCGGCGGCGAGACTGGACGGACGCAGTGACGGCATTAGTCTTGGCACGATGAGCTACTCGCAGCCGCTGATCCGCCCGCCACTGCAGCGACGCAGCCAGGAGTCGCTCGAGCGCGTGCTGCAGGCGGGCTTCGAGCTGCTGCAGGAGCGCGGCTTCGAGGGCTTCACGCTGCAGGAGGTGAGCCAGCGCGCGAACGTGTCGATCGGTTCGATCTACGCGCGCGTGCCGAGCCGCGAGGCGCTGATCATGGCCGTCTACGAGCGCGCGATGCTGTGGACCGAGGAGCAGGCCGGTCCGCTCGAGCGCGCCGCCCATCGCCCTGGTACGACCCGCGAGCAGATCGAGGCGATCGCGACCGAGGCCGCCACCCAGGTGCTCACGCACGACGACGTGCTGCGCGTGTTCATGCGCCAGGCGCCGCTCGAACCGTGGATCATGGAGCGCGCCGCGGTGAAATCGCAGGCGACCTGCCAGGTATTCACGCACGCGATCCTCGAGCACCGCGAGGAGATCCGCCACGACGATCCCGAGCTCGCGGCCGACATCGCCTGGCGGCTCGTCTACAACACCACGGCGCGACGGATCACGCACGGGCCGGCGTTCGAGTCCGAGCATCCGGTCGGCGATCAGGTGCTCGCGCGCGAGCTCGCGCGCGCGGTCGCCGACTACCTGCTCTAACCGCTCCGTGCTCTGGTCGCTTCGTGCTTCACCCGCTCCGCGGCGGGGCTAGTCGACGATCGCGACGACGCGCGCCGGAGCCGCGCTCGCGCGCGAGATCTTGAGCGGAAAGCAGGAGACCGTGAAGCCCGTCTTGGGCAGCGCCGCGAGGTTGGTGAGCCGCTCGATCTGCGAGTAGGGCAGGTCGACCTGATGCGCGGCCCAGACGATCCCGGGCTCGTTGCTCTCACGCGCGACATCGGCCTGCATTCGCAGTGGCGCATCCCAGCCCCAGGCATCGATCCCGACCACCCGCACTCCCTGCTCCCAGAGCCAGCGGGTCGCCTCGGCGGTGACACCGGGCCCGTGATGCATGTAGTCGCGCTGGCCGTAGAAGCGGTCGGTACCGGTATGCACAAGCACGATGTCCAGCGCCTTGAGCTCGTGCCCGGCGGCGGCGATCCCCGCCTGCATCTGCTCGCTGGTGACCGCTTCACCGTCCTCGCGCCCGAGCGCGTCGACGACGACACCGGAGGCGAAGAACCAGTCGAGCGGCAGCTCGTCGATCGTTTGCGACGGGTGGCCCTGGATCGTCGAGTTGTAGTGATAGGGGGAATCGAGATGGGTGACGCTGTGCGTTCCGACGGAGAGCCGCTCCGCGGCCGGGCCCTCGCCGCGCAGCAACAGGCTGCGGTCGATCCCGAGCAGCTGCTCGAACTCGCCGGCGCCGTTGGCGTGGTCCTGGTAGCTGACCTCGCTGCGTAGGAAGTCGGGGAGGTCAGGGGGGTCGGAGACGATCAGGTGGGAGAGGTCGACGATCTTGGTCATGGGGTGGCTCCGTTCAACTCGTGAATCACTTCCGCCAGTGCCTCCATCTGCGGCATCGGGATCATCACAGCCCCGATCCCGAACCGCTCGCGGAGGTCGCTGAGCTTCTGCGCCATCTGCGTCGGCGTGCCGGTCAGCACCATCGGTGAGTCGGACAGTGCCTGCTCGCCGAACTTGCCGGCGAGCATCGAGATGAAATGCTCGCCACCGGCGATCGCCGCACGCACGGCGTCGGTTCCGCCGGTCGGGTGAGGGATCGTCGCCGCGAGCGGCAGCTGCAGCTCGAGCTCGTCGAACCTGTGCGGCGCAGCCGCTTTCACGTGCGCGATCATCTCGGTGAGGAACTGCTCGCTCGGGTCGGGCGCCTGCAGCATGCTGAGGCTGACGATGTCGGCCTCGCGCGCAGCCAGCGCGAGCATCCGCGGGCGCGTGGCGCCGATCATGATCGGCGGGTGCGGGCGCTGCAAGGGCGCCGGCTCGCCGGGCATCTCGTCGATGTTGAAGAACTCACCGCTGAAGCTGAACGGGCCTGGCGCGATCACGCCCTTGACGACCTGGACGTACTCGGTCAGGCGCCTGAGGCGTTCCGGCGCCGGGTCGAAGCCGATCCCGGCCATGCGGTACTCGGACTCGTTCCAGCCCATCCCGAGGCCGAGCTCGAGCCGGCCGTCGCTGAGCACGTCGAGTGACGCCGCATCGCGCGCGAGCACCGCGGGATGGCGGAAGTCCTGGTTGAGCACCGAGCTGCCGATGCGGATCCGTTCGGTCGCCATAGCCGCCGCGGTGAGCGCCGGGATCGGCGCGAAGTGGGAGAAGTGGCGACCCTCGAGCTCGAGATGGTCGGAGCAGAGCGCAACGTCGAAGCCGAGCTGCTCGGCCCTCCGCACCGCCGCGACATAACCCGCGCGGTCGGGCGCGCCGACGACGACGCCGAAGCGCATCAGTGGCCCCACGTGCCGAGTGCGAGCAGCGGTGCGCTCACGTGCGCGCCCATCAGTGGCTGCCGGGGCCCGAGCGGATCGGGTCGCTTCCGTCCCAACCGAGCGACGAGGAGCGGATCAGCCCGTAGAAGTCTTCGATCTCGGGGCCCCGGCGCAGCAGCTCGACGTGGTGGCCGAGTTGCGCACGGCCGTCGTGCCAGCGGGCCGAGACCGGACCGCTCGAGCCGGCGTGGAAGACCGGCAGGCCGGCCGCCTCGAGTGCGTGGCTCTCGGCGTCGAGGTCGTCGACGAGCATCCCGATGTGCCCGACCTTGGGCGCTTTGCCGCCGATCACCTCGGCGAACTGCGGCGGGGTGGTCGTGTGAACCACCGTCAGCTCGATCATGATTTCGCCCCATTGGCCGAACGCCGAGGAGTGGTCGTACGCGGCCGGCTGGCCGTTGAACGTGCAGACGTCGAACGGCAGATGCGCGACCACGAAGAACGGACCGGCGCCGAGCGTGCTCACCGCCCAGGCGACGCCCTGCTCGATGTCGTCGACGACATAGCCGACGTGTCCGATCGGTGGCAACGGCAGGCTCATCCCTCATCTCCTCTCATCGACGCACCCGCCATTCAACAGTGTTATGCATACGCATGCAAGGCATCGGTGGGGGCTCTACGAGGAAGCGATGGACGTTCACCGCCAAAGATGACGCATAACGTCCACAGCCTCGGTCCGCCCGCGCGGTCGGCGTAGTGCCACGTGGCCTGGCCACGGCATTGGCCGCGCTGGCGGGACAGGTTGCGCATACGCATGCAGAGCCCGTAGGCTCTGGCCATGCCACGCATCGACACCCACGCCCACGTCCTACCCGCGCCCTACATCGCGGGGCTCCCGCCGCAGCTCGCGGCCACCCACAAGCCGATCCCGGTTGAGGAGCTCGACGCGATGATGCGCCGCTACGAGATCGACGCCGCGGTGATCTCGAACGGGCCTCCCGGTGTGTTCTTCGGCGATCAGGGGCAGGCCGTCGAACTCGCGCGGATCGTCAACGAGGAGCTCGCCGCGATCGTCCGCGCCGCCCCGCAGCGCTTCGCGGCACTGGCGAGCCTGCCGCTTCCCGGCGTCGATGCGGCGCTTGCGGAATTGCGCCACGCACTCGACGTGCTCCAGCTCGACGGCGTCATGCTCGTCACCCAGATCGCCGGCGCCTACCTCGGTGATCCGATGTTCGAGCCGCTGATGGCCGAGCTCGATCGCCGCGGCACCTACGTGTTCGTGCATCCGACGTTCCCGCCCAACGGGCAACCGCTCGCGCAGCATCCGATCTGGCTCTACGAGTTCCCGTTCGAGACCACGCGCGCGATGGCGAACCTGATCTACAGCGGAACCTTCGCGCGTCATCCGAACATCCGCTGGCAGTTCGCGCACCTGGGCGGCGCCACACCGTTCCTCGCGCACCGGCTCGCCTCACTCGCCGATCGCGAGCCCGCGCAGACGACCGCGGCCCCGGACGGGGTGCTCGCCTACCTCGCGCGTCAGTACTACGACACCGGGCTCTCCAATCACCAGGTCGCGATCGAGGCCACGGCCGAGATCGCGGCGTTTGAGCAGATTGTCTTCGGCAGCGACTGGCCCTACCTGGCGCTGCCCGACGGTCCCGACGTGGCACCGGGGCTTGACTTCCTCGGCGCCGAGCCGCGGGCGCGGCTCGAGGGCGAGCACGCGCGCGCGCTCGTCCCCAGGCTGTTCGGCTGAGACGCTCCATCCGCGGGGTTGTGGTCAGCGGACCACAACCCGAGAGCAAAGGCGCGAACTAGAGCGGGACCGCGCCGGCCGCGGCCGCGGAGTCGCCGAACACCGGCTTGCTGCGCGGCAGCGTGAGCGATCCGATCAGCGCGACGCCGAGCAGCACGCAGGCCCAGACGAAGGTGTGCCCAAAGGCCGCCGCCATCGGACCGGCGATGTGCGCCCGCGCCGACGCCGAGACGGCGGTCGCGCCGATCGTGCCATGGCTGCCGTGGCCGAGCCGATCGGCGAGCGCGCTGGCGAGCAGCACCGACAGCACCGCGGTCCCGACCGAAGCGCCGGTCTGCTGGATGATGTTGAGCGCCGTCGAGCCGCGTGCCGCCGCCGCAGCGCTGAGCGACTGCATCGCGCCGGTGAAGATCGGCATCATCGCGAAGCCCATCCCGAGTCCGAACACGAACAGGTCGATGCAGATCGCCACCCAGGAGGTGTGCGCTCCGATCTGGGTCAGCCAGACCACGGCGGCGACCACGCCGAGCAGACCGAACGGCACGATCCTCCCAGAGCCCGTCTTGTCCGAAAGCGCGCCGGCGATCGGCATCGTGATCATCGAGCCGAGACCCTGGGGCGCGAGCAGCACGCCGGCCATCAGCGGCGATTCGCCGCGCACCGCCTGGAAGTACAGCGGCAGCAACAGGAACGCACCGAAGACGGAGACGCACATCAGCATCAGCGACATCGACGAGGTCGCGAACGTGCGGTTCTTGAACAGCCGCAGATCGATCAGCGGGTCTTTTGTGCGCAGCGCGTGCCAGACGAACGCGGCCAGCAGCACGATGCCGGCGGCCAGCGGGATCAGCACCTTGTCGGAGCCGAAGCCGCCGGACGAGCTCGACTTCGCCAGGCCGTAGATCGTCAGCGCGAGCCCGGGGGAGATCAGCAGCAGGTCGACGAGGTCCAGCCGCTGCGAGTGCTGGGCAACGTCCTTGGGCAGGATCCGCAGCGACAGGATCAGCGCGATCACGCCGATCGGGAGGTTGATGAAGAAGATCCAGCGCCAGCTCACGTCGGCGACCAGCCAGCCGCCGAGGATCGGGCCGAGGATCGGGCCGAGCAACATCGGCACGCCCATGATCGCCATCACGCGGCCGATCCGCTGCGGGCCGGCGGCACGCGTCAGGATCGTCATGCCGGCCGGCATGATCATGCCCCCGCCGAGGCCCTGCAGCACGCGGAACAGAATGATCGTCGCCGAGGACCAGGCGAGGCCCGAGAGGCAGGAGCCGATCACGAACATCGCGATCGAGCCCATGTACAAGCGCTTGGTTCCGAAGCGGTCGGCGATCCAGCCACTCAACGGGATCACGGTCGCGAGCGCCAGCGTATAGCCGGTTGCGACCCACTGGATCGTCGGCAGTGTCGTGTGGAAGCGCGCGGCCAGTGTGTTGATCGCGACGTTGACGACGGTCGTATCGAGGATCGACATGATCGCGCCGAGGATCACCACGCTCGCGACCGCCAACAGCGCACGGCTGATGTGGGTGTCGTCGGCCTCCGCGGGGGGCGTCCCGGTGCTCAGAACTTCTTCGGTTGCACTCATCGCGGACGGCCTCCTGGCGTCATTTCGAAAGTCGGGCTGAATCTAGGCTAACGAAAGGTGAGCCGAGCACCAGTCTCGTCAACGCATCGCCAGCGAAGCCCGGAGCGTCGTCGCGGTCGGAATCGTTCTCAGGTCGCGACTCGCGTCGTTCAGGTGGAGCGCGCGGCGCTGACGCGCTCGACGTAGCCGCTGTGCCGCAGCTCGGCGAGCGGGTCGGCGGCCGCGCCGCGACGCTCGCGGACGTGAGCACATAGCGGGCGCACGTCGGTCGCAAACGCCTCCTGGATGAGCGCGTGGCCGGCGATCACATCACCCTGCTGCTGTGCCGCGGCGAGCGCATCGCGGTCGAGCAGCAGCGCCTTGGCGTACGCCTCCTGCAGGTTGGTGACGCTCATGATCATCGCCGCGACCTTGGCCTCGACGTTGTGGGACTGATCGATCGTCAGACGCGGCAGCGGGTCGGCCGGTCCGCGCACCAGCTCGGTGAAGATCAGGAACAGCTCGAGCGGGTTGACCGAGCCGACGATCAGGTCGTCGTCGGCGTACTTGCGGTTGTTGAAATGGAATCCGCCGAGCCGCCCGGCGGCGGTCAGGAACGCGACGATCTGCTCGATGTTGACGCCCTGGGCGTGGTGCCCGAGGTCTATCAGCACGTTGGCGCGCTCACCGAGCTGCTGGCAGATGAGCAATGCCGATCCCCAGTCGGCGATGTCGGTCGCGTAGAAAGCCGGCTCGAAGAACTTGTACTCGACGAGCAGCTCCTGCTCGGCGGGGAGCTGAGCGTAGACCTCTGCCAGGCAGCTCAGCATGCGCTCGCGCCGTGCGCGCAGATCGTCCTGACCCGGGTAGTTGGTGCCGTCGGCGAACCACAGAGACTGCGCGCTCGAGCCGAGCGCGGTCGCGACCCGCAGGCACTCGAGCAGATGCTCGACCGCCTTGGCGCGGACGCCCGAGTCGGGATTGGTGACCGATCCGAGCTTGTAATCGGGGTCCTGAAAGAGGTTGGGGTTGACAGCCCCGACGCTGAGGCCGGCAGCCTCGATGCGCGCGCGCAGATCGGCGTAGTCGTCGACGGCGTCCCAAGGGAAGTGCAGCGCCACGCCCGCGGCCGAGCCGGTCAGGCGGTTGACCTCGGCGGCGTCCTCGATGCGCTCGTACACGTCGCGCGGCCGTCCCGGTTGCGCAAACACCCCGAAGCGCGTCCCCGAGTCGCCATACCCCCACGACGGGGTCTCGACCGTGAACACGCCGAGCGCCCGCTCGATCGCCTCAACGTCAAGGCCACGGTCGCCGAGACGTGCGGCCAGTAGCGCGTATTCGTCGGTCGATGCAGGCAAGTGTTCCCTCCAGAGTCAGGCGGCCGCTTCGGCCTTGGTTGCTGGGCGCAGTCCGGTCAGCCCGAGGAAGCGCTCATAGGTCTCGTCGTCACGGCGGCCCCCGCGCGGCTCGTAGCGCACGACCGTGGCCGAGCGCGCCACCAGCTCGCGCATCTCGGCCAGCGAACCGACCTCGCCGAGCGCCCGCGCCTGGACGAGCACGTTGCCGAGCGCGGTCGCCTCCTCGGGACCGGCGAGCAGCGGCAGGCCCGTGATGTCGGCGGTGAGCTGGCACAGCAGCTTGTTGCGCACCCCGCCGCCGACGGCGTTGATCACCGTCGGCCGGCGACCGGTGACGAGCTGCAGCCGCTCGAGCACGAAGCGGTACTTGCACGCCAGCGACACGAGGATCGAGCGCGCCAGCTCACCGGCGGACGCCGGCGGCCGCTGCCCGCAGCCGCGGCAGGCGGCGGCGATCAGCTCCGGCATCGCACCGCCGCGCAACAGCACGTCGTCGTCCGGATCGAACAGGCAACCCGCGTCCGCGTCGGCCGCCAGGCGCTGCAACTGCTCGTACTCATACTCCACGCCGGCA
Organism: Solirubrobacteraceae bacterium; assembly: GCA_036269095.1. Taxonomy (GTDB): domain Bacteria; phylum Actinomycetota; class Thermoleophilia; order Solirubrobacterales; family Solirubrobacteraceae; genus Palsa-465. The sequence continues at coordinate 23,438 of DATASU010000026.1, read as the reverse complement.
AGCCGCCACTCGCGGCGGCACTCCTGCAGCAGCCACAGGCCCATGACGTTGCGCAGCAGTCGCGTGCTGCCGTCGATCCCGCGCTCATTCGTCAGGTTGAAGGCGGCCGCGTCGGAGCCCAGCTGGGGCTCGCCGACCTCGAGGCCGAGCAGCGACCAGGTACCCGACGACAGGATCGCGGCGTCGGGCTCGGTCACCGGCGCGGCGACGAACGCCGAGGCAGTGTCGTGACCGGCGACCACCCAGACCGGCGCGCCCGCGGCGGCGCCCGCGCGGTCGCGATGCGTCGCGAGCACCGAGCCCAGCGCGACTCCCGGTTCGGTGACCTCCCCGGCAAACGGCCGGCCGGGCAGACCGAGGCGCTCGATCAGGTCGCGAGCCCAAACCGAACGCCCGGCTTCGAGCAGCCCGCTGGTCGAAGCGATCGTCGACTCGTTGACGAGCTCACCGGTCAGCCACAGCCCGAGCAGGTCGGGAATCAGCGCGATCCGGTCGGCGGCGTCGAGCGCCGGGCCGGGAGCCTCCGCCATCAGCTGGAAGATCGTGTTGATCGGCATCGTCTGGATGCCGGTGCGGCCGTACAGCTCGAGCTGCGGGACGCGCTCGAAGGTGGCGGCCAGCACCTCGGGGCTCGTGCGCGCGTCGCGGTAGTGGTAGGGCAGACCGAGTGTGCGTCCGTGCTCGTCGAGCAGCGCGTAATCGACCCCCCAGGTATCGATGCCGATCCCGTCGAGCGGGGCGCCCGCGGCGACCGCCTGGCCGAGCCCGCGCAGGATGTTCGTGAAGATCCCCGGCAGGTTCCAGTGGCGACCGTCCTGCAGCTGCAGCGACTCGCTCTCGAAGCGCGAGATCACCTCGAGCGCCAGCGTTGAACCGTCGAACCGGCCGACGATCACACGACCGCTCTCGGCGCCGAGGTCGACCGCCGCGAAGCTGCGGTGCGTGGCGGCCATCGTCAGCCGCCGGAGTCTGCCCGCAGCGCGCCCGCCTGCCGCTGGGCGCGCAGCTTGAACAGATCGTTGGCGCGGCGCGCGAGCGTGGCGGCGTTGGGCACCAGCACGCTGAGGATCAGCAGCGCGCCGGACACGACCTGGTAGTCGTTCTCGTTGATCGATGTGCCGAGCAGCAGCGCGCTGCGCAACCCCGCGTAGATGAATGCCGCGAGCGTGACGCCGAGGATCGTGCCACGCCCGCCGAAGATCGACACACCGCCGAGCAGCACGATCGTGATCACCTGGAGCTCGAACCCGATCCCGATGTTCTCGCCCGCCGACGAGAGCTCGAACGCATAGAGCATGCCGACCAGCGCGCAGACGACACCGGACAGGACGTAGAGCCCGAGCTTGATCCGCTTGACGCGGATGCCGGCGTGGAACGCCGCCTCCTGGTTGAGCCCGATCGCGTAGAGCGAGCGGCCGAACGGGGTCATTCGCAGCACGCCCGCGGTGATCACCGCGAGCACCAGGAAGATCGCCACCGACCATGAGAGCCAGCTGATCCCGAAGAAGCCGTTGACCCCGAGCTCGTTGTACGGCGCCGGGAAGCTCGAGACCGTGTTGGGGCCGAGGATCACGTTCGCGAGGCCGCGGAACAACGTCAGCGTGCCGATCGTCACCGCCAGCGATGGCAGCCCGACGCGGGTGACGAGCAGGCCGTTGATCAGGCCGCAGACGATCCCGATCGCGATCACGACGACGAAGATCGGCCCCATCGACCAACCGTGCTGGATCAGCACGCCCATCGTCTCCGCCGAGATCGCGAGGATCGAGGCGACCGACAGATCGATCTCGCCGGTGAGGATGATCAGCGTCATCGGCAGCGCCATGATCGCGAGGTCGCCGATGTTGGTGCAGAGCGTGAAGACGTTATAACTGCCGAAGAACTCCGGGCTGATCGAGCTGCCGAAGATCACGACGGCGACGAGTCCGACGACCAGCGCCGTCTCCCAGCGCAGCAGTCCGGACACACGCTCGCGCGTGCTGCCCGCGGCGGCGACGGACGGGGTTTCGATCTGTTCAGGCACCGAGGCGCACCTTTCGTCTCTGCAGAGCGGTGGCAAGGCGCAGCTGAATGCCGCGGTCGAGCGTGATCGCGACGATCAGCAGCAGACCGGCGATCGCCTCGGTCCACAGCGACGCGACGCCGAGCACGTTGAGCGCCGATGTGATCGTCTGCAGCAGCAGCGCCCCGAGCGCGGCGCCGATCACGCTGCCGCTGCCGCCGAAGATCGCGACACCGCCGACGACCACGGCGGCGACGATCTGGAGCTCGAGGCCGGTCGCCGCCGTCGAATTGATCGTGTTGTACTGCGTCGCCCAGATCACCCCGCCGAGCCCGGCGAGCGCGCCGCTGAGCACGAACGCGGTCAGCAGCCGGCGGGCGATCGGAATGCCGGCGCGCTCGGCCGCCTCCGGGTCCGATCCGATCGCGTAGAGATCGCGGCCGGAGCGGAAATACCGCAGGTAGTAGGCGGCCAGCGCGACCATCACGATCGCCGCGATCGCGAGGTCGGGAACGCCGAGCACGGTGTTGTTGAAGATGTTGATGAACGAGTTCGGGAGCGAGCTGGCGACGACCTCGTTGCTGCCGGCGAGCATCGTGTCGACGCCGCGCACGATGTAGAGCATCGCCAGCGTGACGACGAGGCTCGGCACCCGGCAGAGCGCGGTGATGATTCCGGTCACCAGCCCGCAGGCGGTCCCGATCCCGATCCCAACCAGGAACACCAGCGGGATCGCGATCCCGTGATGTGCCTGGAACAGGTTGGCCGAGAGGTAGGCCGAGAGTCCGACCACCGAGCCGACCGAGAGATCGACGTTGCGGGTCAGGATCACGCAGGTCTCACCGATCGCGACCACCACATACACGGCGGACTCGGCCAGCACGAAGCGGATGTTGGAGCCGTCGAGGAAGCGCGACTGAATCACGGTCGTGATCAGCACGAACAGCGCCAGCACGCCGACGATCCCGAACGTGCGCGCGCGCAGCACGATGTCGACCACGCGCCGCTGGTCGGCGGCCTCATCGACCGGCTGCTTCTGTTCCTGCACCGCGGTCGTCACGACGCGGCCACCTCCGTGTCGGCGTTGTCTCGCAGTTGGCCGGTGCCGGCCGCAATGATCCGCTCCTCGGTCGCGTCCTCGCGGTTGAGCGTGGCCGCCAGACGTCCCTCACGCATCACGAGGATGCGGTCGGCGAGCGTCAGCACCTCGGGCAGCTCTGAGGAGATGACGAGCACCGCGACCCCGTCCGCCGCCAGCTCGGCGAGCAGCCGGTGCACCTCGACCTTGGTGCCGATGTCGATCCCGCGCGTCGGTTCGTCGACGATCAGCACCGAGGGCCTGCGTGAAAGCCATTTGGCGAGCACGACCTTCTGCTGGTTGCCGCCCGACAGTGAGCTGACGGCGTTGGACATGCGCCCGTATTTGACCTGCAGCCGCGTCGCCCAGTCGGCGGCGAACGCGCGCTCGACGCTCGAGAACAGCAGGCCGCGGCGGCGCAGCCGCGGCAGCGATGCGAGCGAGATGTTGTCCGCGATCGACATGTCCATGACCAGGCCCTGCTGGCGGCGGTCCTCGGGTACAAGCCCGATACCCGCGGCCATCGCCGCGGTCGGCGAACCGCGCGTCAGCGCGGTCCCCGCCACCGTGACCGTGCCGGCGTCGTAGCGGTCGATGCCGAATACGGCGCGCGCGACCTCGGTCCGGCCGGCGCCGACCAGCCCGGCGAGCGCGACCACCTCACCGGCCCGGACCTCGAAGGACACGTCAACGAACACGCCCTCACGCGTCAGGTGCTCGACCTGCAGCACCGTCCGGCCGTGAGTGCCGCTGGTGTGCTCGCGGGCGAGCACGTCGCGACCGACCATCGCGCGGATCAGGTCCTCGGCGGTGAGGCCCTCGAGCTCCTGCGACATCACGAAGGTTCCGTCGCGCAGCACGGTGACCCGCTGGCAGAGCGCGAACGCCTCCTCGAGCCGGTGCGAGATGAACAGCACCGCGGTGCCGTGCGAGCGCAACGTCTGGACCACCCGGAACAGGCGCTCGACCTCGACCGGTGACAGCGATGCCGTCGGCTCGTCCATGATCACGACCTTCGCATCGAGCGAGAGCGCCTTCGCGATCTCGACGAGCTGCTGTTCGGCGATCGAGAGGCCGCGCGCGATCCGGTCCGGATCGAGGCGCACGCCGAGCCTGGCAAAGATCTCGTTGACCGCACGGTCCATCGCGCGGAAGTCGATGCGGCGGCCGCTGCGCAGCGGCTGACGGCCGATGAACACGTTCTCCGCGACCGTGAGATCGGGGAACAGCGTCGGCTCCTGGTAGATCACCGCGATGCCGCGGTCGCGCGCGTCGGCCGTGCTTGCGAGCACGACGCCCTCGCCACTGATCTCGAGCAGGCCCGAGTCGGGCAGCAGGACGCCGCCGAGCATCTTGACGAGGGTCGACTTGCCGGCACCGTTCTCACCGATCAGTGCGTGCGCCTCGCCGGCGAACAGCTCGAGCGAGACGTCGGTGAGCGCCGCGACGCCACCGTAGGACTTGCTGACATGCCGGGCGGCGAGCAGCGGGTGTTGCATTTCGGGTCGGTTCGAAGAATCCACGTCGGTTCACACTCTCCCACCTCGACACCCTGGGGTGCCGGTTGTTACCGGCACCCCAGGGTCCTGTCGAGGAGGAGGATTGGTTCCTAGAAGTGGAACTTGCTGATGTTCGCCTTGTCGAAGACGGTCGGCGGGCCGAGCAGCACGGTGCCCTTGGCGCCGATCTTGTAGTTGCCGAGCTTGCCGGCCGAGAACTTCTGGCCGGTCTTGCCGGAGATCTTCCCGGAGGCTTCGTTGACGGCCGCGTAGGCGGCCAGGTAACCCAGGTTGGCCGGGTTCCACAGCTCGAACGCCTTGACCGTTCCGTCCTCGACGTACTTCTTCATCGAGAGCGGAGTACCGAGGCCGGTCAGCATGACCTTGCCGCGGTACTGCTTGGTGTCGAGCACGCCGGCCGCGGCGACGATGCCGACGGTCGTCGGCGAGATGATCCCGCCCAGGTCCGGGTACTTCTGCAGCATGCCCTCGGTCACCTGAGTGGCCGTCGTCGGGTCGTCGTTACCGTAGACGGTGTCGACGAGCTTGATCTTCGGGTACTTCTTGAGCTCCTTCTTCATGTACCCGATCCAGGCGTTCTGGTTGGTCGCAGAAGCGGCAGCCGAGACGATCCCGAGCTGACCCTTGTTGTGCATCTCCTTGGCGATGACGTCGACTTCACTCTCACCGATCGCCGAGGTCGATGCCTGGTTGATGAACACGTTGCGGCAGGTCGGCGCATCCGAGTCATAGGTCACGACGGCGATGCCGCTGGCCATCGCGCGCTTGAGCGTCGGGCACAGTGCCGTCGGGTCGGTCGCCGAGATGATCAGCGCCTTCGCGCCCTTGGCGATGTCGGCCTGGATCACAGGCAGCTGCGATGCCGGCGTGTCGGTGCTGCCGCTGGTCTCACTGCCGGTTTCGCCGAGCGTCTTGAGCGCGGCCAGTGCGCCACCGCTCTTCACGCTGTCGGAAACCGTGAAGTACGAGTTACCGAGCTGCTTCGGGATCACGTACACCTGAAGGCCGGTCTTGAGACCACCGGCGGCCGTGGCGACGCGCTTGTGCGCCGTGCTGGCGGAGGCGATGCTCGCAAGCGCGAACGCCGCAAGCGCGGCCACGCCGAGCATCGCCAGGAGGCCTCGGGTGCGCCGAGACCCGCGGTTCCCTGAACGGAACCGATCCCCAAATACCTGCATTAGACACCCTCTCCTATCTGTTGTTGCTGCATCGCGGCCCCTCGGCCGCCGGCTCACCTTGGATAGGCGGCCGTGACTCCACCGTCGACGTTGATCACGTTCCCGGTTGACTTGCTCGACCGCGGACCGGCCATGTAGGCGATCGCCTCGGCCACGTCCTCGGGCAAGACCTCGACGCCGAGCTTGGTCCGGCCCCGGTAGAACTTCTGGAGGTCGTCCTCCTCGAGTCCGTAGGTGCCGGCGCGCTCGGCCTTCCAGTCGGAGGACCAGATCGCCGAACCCTCGATCACGGCGTCCGGATTGACGGTGTTCACACGGATCCCGTGCGGACCGCCCTCCTCGGCAAGACAGCGCGCAAGATGCAGCGACGCGGCCTTGGCCGACGAATAAGCGGACGCGTTCGCGCCCGCGACAAGTGCGTTCTTGGAGGCGACGAACACGACCGATCCGCCGCTGTCCTGCTGCATCAGCACGCGGAATGCGTCGCGTGCGCAGAGGAACGTGCCGCGCGCCAGCACCGCGTAGTTGCGCTCCCAGTCGGCGAGCGTCGTCTCGATCACCGGCGCGCTCGAGGCGAGTCCGGCCGACGCGACGAGGATGTCGAGCCCGCCGTACTCGAGCACCGCGCGGCGCACCATCGCCTCGACCGCGTCCTCGCTCGTGACGTCGACCGGAAGCGCGATCGCGCGGCCGGCGCCGTGAGTCTTGACCAGCTCTTCGGCGACCTCGGTCGCGCCCTCGAAATTGAGATCGGCGACGGCGACATGCGCGCCGAGCTCGGCCATCAGCCGTGCGGTCGCGCGGCCGATGCCGCTACCACCACCGGTGATCAGGACGATGCGCCCGGACAACTCGCGTGGCTTCGGGGCCTGCGCCAGCTTGTATCGCTCGAGCGGCCAGTATTCGATCTTGAACGCCTCGGCCTCGCTGAGCGAGCGGAAGCCGCCGAGTGCGTCGGCCGCATCCTCGACCGCGATCGCCCGGTGGTAGAGATCACGCGCGAACTGGGTGCGCTTGCGCTCGGGCCCGGCGGTGACGATCCCGACACCGGGAATCAGCACGACGCGCGGCCCGGCCGGGTCGCACGCGAACGGACGCGTCTCATCGTCGACGTTGCGCTCGTAGTAGCCGCGGTACCAGTCCGAATACTCGCTGACACCGGCCCTGAATGCCGCGCGCAGTTCGGCGGCGCCACCGGTTTCGGGATCGAAGTCGACCATCAACGGCTTGTGCTTGGTCATGATCAGGTGGTCGGGGCAGGGCGCGCCGACCTGGCTGGTCTCCGGTGCGCGCAGCGACGAGGCGAACTCCACCGCCTCGGGGCTGCGGTCGACCTGCAGGATCATCTGATCGGTGTCCTGCAGCAGCGCGCCGCGCAGCGTCGGCAGCGTCGCCGCGAGCAGATCCTCGGCAGTCTCATCGCTGAGCGCCTTGACCCGCGGGCCGCCGAGGCCGAAGCGCCCGGCGCCGGCGCGAGCCAGCGCCTCGGCGGCACGCGCCGTGAACTCGATCGTGCCGGTGTAGCTCTCAAACCCGGTGGCACCCCAGGTCACGAGCCCGTGCTTCTCGAGAAGCACGGCGCGCGCCTGCGGATGCTGCTCGAGCAACAGCGCGATCTTGCGTGACATCGTGAAACCGGGACGCTCGTAATCGAGCCAGACGGCCTCTTCGCCGAACTCCTCCTCGGCGAGCTCACGGCCGCGCGGGTTCGAGGTCAGCGCGATGACCGCGTCCGGATGCGCGTGATCGACGTGGTCGGCAGGCACGAACGCGTGCAGCAACGTCTCGATCGACGGGCGCGGCTGGTCGGGCCTGAGCGCGCTGCGCAACAGGTAGTCGACCATCTCGGCGTCTTCCATTGCGGTGCGCTCGCGCAGTGGCAGCAGATCGTCGAGGCGCAACCCCGGGAAACCAACGGCGGTGATCGACGCCAGGTCGGTGCCGGAACCCTTCACGAACAGCGCGCGGACGCTGCGCCCGGTGTGGTCGACGACCGTCATCTTGGCGGACGTGTTGCCGCCGCCCTGGTTCGCGAGCGCGCGGTCGGAGCCGAGCAGGTTCGAGCGGTAGACGAGTCCGCCGAGCAGGTCGAGCCCGTCCGCTGCCCCGTCGTCCCACCTGCTGACCGGAGCCGGAATCCCGTCCAGCACCCTGGCAATTCCACTCATCAACCAACCGCCTCATCGTTTCGGACTGAACGTCGCAAATCGCGTGGCCGCATCGGCAGCGGCTCACGCGGGCCGGGATCGACCAGCATCACCTCGACGCCGGCCTCGCGCCATGCCTCAACCTCCGCGGTTGGGGCACTGGAGTCGGTGATGATCCCCGCGAGGTCCTCGGCCATCACGAACGCCAGCAGCGCGCTGCGGTGCCACTTGCTGCCGTCGAAGATCCCGTAGACCTGTTCGCAGGCATCGGCCATCTCCTGTTTGATCCGGACCTCGTCGGGGCTCAGGTCCATCAGCCCGCGCTCGAGGCTGATCCCGCGCGCACCGAGGAAGCCCTTGTTGATGCGCGTGGTGCGCAGGACGTCGGTGCCGAGGTCGCCGACGAGCGACATCGCCGAGAGGCGCAGCAGGCCGCCGGTCACGAGCACCGTGATGCCGGGCGCGTCGGCCAGCGCGGTCGCGACCAGCAGGCCGTTGGTGACGACCACGAGCTCGCGCTTGGCGCGCAGCTCGAGTGCGAGGTAGTAGGCCGTGGTGCTCGAGTCGAGCGCGACGGCGTCACCCTCCTCGACCATTGCCGCGGCGGCGCGGGCGATCGCGCGCTTGCGCTCGACCTCGAGCCGCAGGCGCAGATCGAAACCGACCTCGGCGTTGCCCTGGCGGATCGCGCGCACACCGCCGCGCACGCGGGCGACGAGGCCCTGCTTGGCCAGCGTGGTGAGGTCGCTGCGGACCGTGACCTCAGAAATCGAAAACAACTCCGCAAGTTCCGCAACCTGTACAGAATCGCGCGCCTCGAGCAGCCGCAGGACGGCATCCATCCGGTCCTGCTGGGAAAAGTTGGGTACTACCTCTCGCTCATCCATCCCGTCGCGCAATCTACTCAACCCCTCAATCGAAAGTCAAACGACGTTTGCAAAACGCTAACGAAGGCTTTCGAAAGCCATTCGTAATTGTGAGACAAATGCGGCAAACTCCCTCGGCATGAGGGTTGGCCTGTTCGCGACCTGTGTCGCCGACACGATGTTCCCCGATGCCGCGCGCGCGACGGCAATGATCCTCGAGCGGCTCGGGCACGAGGTCGTCGTTCCGCGCGAGCAGACGTGCTGCGGTCAGATGCATATGAACGCCGGCTACCGCAGTGAGGCGCTGCCACTGGCTGAACGCTTCGTCGCGACGTTCGGCGAGTTCGACGCCGTGGTCTCACCGTCATCGTCGTGCGTCGGCGCGATTCGTGAGCTGTATCCGCAATTGCTCGCGATCGACCCCCCGCTGCTGCAGCGCACGATGGAGCTGTCCGAGTTCCTCGTGCATCGGCTCGGGGTCGAGGATGTCGGCGCCAGCTACCCGCATCGGGTGACCTATCACCCGACCTGCCACTCGCTGCGCGTGACCCGGATCGGCGACGCGCCGCTGCGGCTGCTGCGCAACGTCAAAGGGCTCGAGCTCGTCGAGCTGCCGGACGCGACCGAGTGCTGCGGCTTCGGCGGGACCTTCTCGATCAAGAACGCCGGCACATCGAGCGCGATCCTCGCCGACAAATGCAGCGCGATCGAATCGACGGACGCCGACGTGTGCACGGCGGTCGACGGCTCGTGTCTGCTGCAGATCGGCGGCGGGCTGTCACGCCGCGGTGACCGCGTCAGGGCGGTCCACCTCGCCGAGATCCTCGCGAGCACGTGACCGCTAACCCGCAGACATGAGAGGCCCAGACGAGACATTTCCGCAGGCGGCCGCGCGCGAGCTCGGCGACGCGCAGCTGCGCGCGAACCTCGGCAACGCGACCGCCACGATCCGCGACAAGCGCGCACGCGTCGTCGACGAACTGCCCGACTGGGAGCAGCTCCGCGACGCCGGCAGCGCGATCAAGGCCGAGGTGATGGCCGACCTCGATGGCTACCTGCTGCAGTTCGAGCAGGCCCTCCGGGCGGCGGGCGCGACCGTGCACTGGGCGCGCGACGGCGCCGAGGCCTGCGCCGTCGTGGCGCAGGTCGCACGCGCACACAACGCCACCGAGGTCGTCAAGGTCAAATCGCTGACGACCGACGAGATCGAGCTCAACGCGACGCTCGCGCAACAGGGCATCCACGCGCTCGAGACCGACTTCGCCGAGCTGATCCTGCAGCTCGACGGTGACTGGTCCTCCCACATCCTGGTGCCCGCGATCCACCGCAACCGCACCGAGATCCGCGACCTGTTCAAGCGCACGATCGCGCCGGAGATCGCATCCGATGAGCCCGCGGTGCTCGCCGAGGCCGCGCGACTGTACCTGCGTGAGCGCTTCCTCGACGCCAAGGTCGGTGTCAGCGGCGCGAACTTCGGCGTCGCCGAGACCGGCACGCTGTGCGTCGTCGAGTCCGAGGGCAACGGCCGCATGTGCACGACGCTGCCGCCGGTGCTGGTCTCGATCATCGGGATCGAGAAGCTCGTCCCGACGTTCGCCGACCTCGAGGTGTTCCTGCAACTGCTGCCGCGCTCCTCGACCGGTGAGCGCATGAACCCCTACACGTCGCTGTGGACCGGGGTGACCGACGCCGACGGTCCGCAGGAGCTGCACGTGGTGCTGCTCGACAATGGCCGCACCCGCGTCCTGAAGGACGAGATCGGCCGCCAGGCGCTGCACTGCATCCGCTGCAGCGCCTGTCTCAACGTCTGCCCGGTGTACTCGCGGACCGGCGGGCACGCCTACGGTTCGGTCTATCCCGGCCCGATCGGCGCGATCCTGACCCCCCAGCTGATCGGCATCGAGAACGCGCCGACGTTGCCGTTCGCCTCGAGCCTCTGCGGCGCCTGCTACGACGCCTGCCCGGTGAAGATCGACATCCCACGCGTGCTGCTGCACCTGCGCGAGCAGGCGGTGCTGGCAACCGGCAAGCGCAGCGAGCGCGCAGCGATGCGCGCACTGGCCTGGGTGTTCGCCAGCGCCGGACGCCTGCGCCTGGCCCAGCGCCTCGCCCGCATCGCGCAACGGCCGCTGGTCAGGTCGGGAGTGATCCACCGGCTGCCGCCACCGCTGTCGGGCTGGACCGACACTCGCGACATGCGCCCGGTCGCCGCTCACGGCTTCGTCGAGCAGGCGTCGGCCGAGAGGGAGCGGCCCGAGTGAACAGCAGCTCCCGGGACGAGATCCTCGCGCGCGTACGCGCGGCCAAGGGCGCAACGCGCACGCCGGACCAGCATCCCCCGACCCCGCGCGATTACCGCCACAGCGACACACGCCCGCATGACGAGCTGGTCGCGCTGTTCTGCGAGCGCGTCGGCGACTACCGGGCCGAAGTCCAGCGCGTCGCCGCCGACCAACTGCCAGACACGATCGCCGCGGTGGCCGCGCGCCATCACGCCCGGCGCCTCGCGATCCCATGGCAGCTCCCCGACGACTGGCAACCGCACGGCCTCGAGCTGATCCCCGATGACACTCTCACCGCACGCGCGCTCGACGGCTGCGACGGGGTGATCACCGGCTGCAGCAGTGCGGTCGCGGAGACCGGCACGATCGCCCTCACAGCCGCGCCACACGAGGGCCGGCGCGTCCTGAGCCTCGTTCCAGATCTGCACATCTGCATCGTTCACAGCCAACAGATCGTCGGCAGTGTCCCAGAAGCGATCACGCAACTCGCGGTGATCACCCAGGGGGAGCGCCGACCGATCACCCTGATCTCGGGCCCATCGGCCACCTCCGACATCGAGCTTCAGCGCGTCGAGGGCGTCCACGGTCCACGTAAGTTGGTAGTCCTCGTGATCGAGGAGCCGGGATGACCCAGCGCAGCGCCTTCGTCCTGCATGTCCGTCCCGACCGCATCGAGGAATACGTGCGTGCCCACGCCGAGGTCTGGCCGGAGATGCTCGCGGCGCTCACCGCGGCCGGGATCCGCAACTATTCGATCTTCCGTGCCGGCACCGACGTCTTCGGTTACTTCGAGTCAGACGACCTCGACGCCGCAGCGGCACACATGGCCGCACAACCGGTCAGCGCCCGCTGGCAGGACACGATGGCGCCGCTGTTGAGCGAGCGCGTGCCCGACGCCGGGCCGCCGGCACTGCAGCAGATCTTCCGGCTCGACTGAGCCCACCCCCGAAGCGGCGGGTGGTGCCACCGCTGGTACCATACGTGGCATGGTGAAGACGACCGTTTACCTGCCCGAGGATCTGAAGTTCGCGCTCAGCCGCGTGGCCACGGCGCGCGGGCAGTCGGAGGCCGAGGTGATCCGCGTGGCGCTGCAGTCGCTGGTCGACGCCGAGCCGCGGCCGCGACCACGGGGCGGGCTGTTTCACGGCGGCGGCAACCTCGCTCGAAATGTCGATGAGCTCCTCAAAGGCGACGCCGAGCATCCCGGCTTCGGCGAGTGGTGAGCGGGCTCGTCTGCGATACGAGCGGGCTACTGGCTTACTTCGACGCGGACGAGGCCGACCACGCTGCCGTCACCGCCGCGATCGAGGCAGAGCCAGGACCATTCGTCGTCTCGCCGCTCGTACTGGCGGAGCTCGACCACTTCCTCGGCACGAGACTGGGTCTGGCACGAGAGCTCGCAACGATCGACGAGCTCGCGGGTCCAGCGTGGGAACTCGCGGCGTTCGCGACGGCCGATCTCCGTGCTGCGCGAGCGGTGGTCGCGCGCTACGCCGACCAGAAGATCGGCCTGACAGACGCCTCGCTCCTGATCCTCGCCGAGCGCTACGCAACCGACCGGATCCTGACCCTGGACCACCGGCATTTTCGGGTTCTGCAGACGCTCGATGGCGACCCCTTCGTGCTGCTGCCGGCGTAGCCGGTCAGTCGCGGCTCAGTCGCTCGAAGACACCGACGCCGGTCTCGGCATCTATCAGCCGCGAGAGCGGCAGACCGCCATCGATCGCGAGCTGCTCAGCGGTCAGCAGCTCGCGCCAGTCGCCTGATGGCAGACCGCTGCTCACGACAGGGTCTGCATGCTCACCGGCGCGCGGCAGCGCGGCCGCGACCAGCAGCTCGTCGCCGCGCAGGAACACACATGCCGCCGGCCCGGCCTCGAGCGGGGTGTAGGCGCCGCTGAAGATCGCCGGGCGCCGGGCGCGCAGCCCGAGCAGCCGCGCGGTCACCCACAGCTTGCGATCACCGAGCGCGTCACCCGGGGCGCCGCCACCGAGCAGATGCGCGAGCCGCTCGCGCCGCAGCTGCCAATCGACCGGCCGGCGGTTGTCGGGGTCGACCAGCGCGCGGAGCTCGTACTCGTCACCCTGATAGGTGTCGGGCACTCCCGGAACCGTCAGCTTCAGCACGAGCTGCCCGAGCGTCGTGCGCAGCGTGCGCGACGCGATCTCATCGAGGAAGCCCTCGAGCGACGCGCGGAACGCCGCGTCGGCGGCGAGCTCGCGCGCGTAGCGCTTGACGGCCTGCTCGTAGGGTGCGTTCTGATCGACCCAGTTGCTGTTGCGCTTGGCCTCGCGCAGCGCCTTCTCGAGGTAGCCGTCGAGCCGCTCGGGCTCGATCGGCCACACGCCCACGAGCGTCTGCAGGATGAAGTAGCGCTCCGAGCGATCTGGTGCGGTGCGCCCGTCGACCTCCGAGCAGTGCCGCTCGGAGAGATCGAGCCAGCCGCGCGCGACGCTCTCCCAGCGCTCGGGGATCTGCGACAGCACCGCCATCCGCGCGCGGGTATCGAGCGAGCGCTTGGCGTCGTGGGTCATCACCGACAGCAGCGCCTCGGGGTGGCGCTGCGCGCGCGCGGCGTTGCCCTCGTGAAAGTCGTCGACCGCGATCCCGAAGCGCCCGGGATCACCGCCGACGTCGTTGAGCGCGAGCAGCCGCGAGTAGCGGTAGAAGGCCGTGTCCTCGACGCCCTTGGCCATGATCGCCGGGGTCGTCTGCTGAAAGCGCGTGATGAACGGCCCGGCGCTGAGCGGGTCGTAGGTGCGGTAGACCGGCAGCGACGAGACGGCCCATGCCAGCGCCTCCACGGATGGAGCTTCGGACATATGTGGATATGTGCATATGTCCTCGGAGGGGCGGGTGGTGGCCTCGCGCCCAAGCCGCTCGACCTCGGGCGTGAACACCCCCCGCGCCTGCTCGAGCTTGGCCTCGAGCGCGTAGGCGCCGAACGGCCGCGTATCACCGCTGAGCTCGTTCCACAGCTCGGTCAGCACGGCCTCGCCGGCCGGGTCGACGAACAGCCCGCAGGCGTCGTTGAGGAACTCGTAGCCGACGGTGCCCGACACCGGCCAGTCGGCGGGCAGCCGCTCGCTCGAGGCGAGGATCTTCTCGACCCAGACATGGCGCGCGCCACCGTCGCGCAGCCGCCGCAGGTAACCGGCCGGATCGGCGAGCCCGTCGGGATGGTCGATCCGCAGTCCGTCGATCACCCCCTCCCGCAGCAGCCGCAGCGCCAGCCCGTGGGTCGTGTCGAACACATCCTCGAGCTCGACGCGCACCCCGGCGAGGTCGTCGATGTCGAAGAAGCGGCGGTGCCGTCCGCTGACCGGATCGACGTCGAAGAAGCGCTCGCGCAGCTGCGGGTCGCGCCAGAAGCGGTTCGCGGGATCGGTCGCCATGTGATTGGGCACGACGTCGAGCACGATCCCCATGCCGTCACCGTGCACCGCGTCGGCGAGCGCGCGCAAGCCGTCCTCACCGCCGAGCGCGTCGGAGATCCGCGTCGGATCGACGACGTCGTAGCCGTGGGTCGAGCCGGCGCGCGCCTGCAGCGACGGGCTCAGATAGAGGTGGGAGACTCCGAGGTCCCGCAGGTACGGGATCAGCTCGGCGGCCGCCGCGAAACCGAAGTCGGGGGTCAGCTGCAGCCGGTAGGTGGCACGCAGCTGCGCGCTCATACGTCTCGCTTGAGGACCAGCAACGAGTGCGCCGAGACCGTCACCCCGCTGTGCTGCTGGTAATGCGCGCTGCCGGGCTCGGCCTCCGGCTCGGCGGTGCTCAACTCAAGCCCCCAGCTCGCGCCCATGTACTTGCGCGGCAGCATGAACTCGCAGTCATCCCCGGAGGCGTTGAACAGCAGCAGGAACGAGTCGTCCTTGATCTCCTCACCATGCGGCCCGAGGTTCGGGATCGCCTCGCCGTTGAGGAACAGACCGAGTGCACAGCCGCTGCCGCCCCAGTCCTTCTGCGTCATCTTGTGTCCGTCGGGCCGGAACCACCAGGCGTCGGGCAGCGCCTCACCGTCGACGGCGCCCTCGAGGAAGCTCTCGCGCCGGAACACCGGATGGTCGCGCCGCAGCGCGATCAGGCGTTTTGTGAACGAGCGCATCTGCTTGGACGCGTCGGTGCGCACCCAGTCGTACCAGGAGGTCTCGTTGTCCTGGCACCAGGCGTTGTTGTTGCCGCCCTGGGTGCGGCCGAGCTCGTCGCCGCCGAGCAGCATCGGCGTGCCCTGCGAGAGCAGCAGCGTCGTCAGGAAGTTGCGGCGCTGGCGGTCGCGCAGCTCGATCACCGCCGGGTCGTCGCTCGGGCCCTCGGCACCGCAGTTCCAGGAGCGGTTGTCATCGGTGCCGTCGCGGTTGTCCTCGCCGTTGGCGTCGTTGTGCTTGCCGTTGTAGGAGACGAGGTCGGCGAGCGTGAAGCCGTCGTGCGCGGTGATGAAGTTGATCGAGGCGAACGGGTCGCGGCCGTCGCTCTGGTAGAGATCCGAGGAGCCTGACAGCCGCGAGGCGAACTCGCCGCAGTTGCCCTCGCCGCGCCAGAAGTCGCGCATCGTGTCGCGGTAGATCCCGTTCCACTCCGACCACAGGATCGGGAAGTTGCCGACCTGGTAGCCGCCGGGGCCGACGTCCCAGGGCTCGGCGATCAGCTTGACCTGTGACAGCACCGGGTCCTGGTGGATGATGTCGAAGAACGACGACAGCCGGTCGACGTCGAAGAACTCGCGTGCGAGCGCCGAGGCGAGGTCGAAGCGGAAGCCGTCGACGTGGCACTCGGTCGCCCAGTAGCGCAGCGAGTCCATGATCAGCCGCAGAACGCTCGGATGCAGCGGGTTGAGCGAGTTGCCGGTGCCCGTGAAGTCCATGTAGTGATGCTTGTCGTCGGGCACCAGGCGGTAGTAGGCGACGTTGTCGACACCCTTGAACGACAGCATCGGGCCGAGGTGGTTGCCCTCCGCGGTGTGGTTGTAGACGACGTCGAGGATCACCTCGATGCCGGCGCGGTGCAGCGCCTTGACCATGCCCTTGAACTCGCGCACCTGCTCGCCGCGGCGGCCGGTGGCGGCGTACTCGGAGTGCGGCGCGAGGTAGCCGATCGTGCTGTAGCCCCAGTAGTTCGACAGGTCGCGGTCGGCGAGGAACGACTCGCTCGAGATGTGGTGGATCGGCAGCAGCTCGACGGCCGTGACGCCGAGCCCCTTGAGGTAGGCGAGCGCCGGCTCGGAGGCGAGGCCGGCATAGGTACCGCGCAGGTCATCACGGATCTCGGGATGGGTCATCGTGAAGCCGCGCACGTGCGTCTCGTAGATCACGGTGTCGGCAAACGGGGTCCGCAGCGGCACGTCGCCCTCCCAGTCGAACACGCCGTCGACCACGACCGACTTCGGGATCGCGGCCGAATCGTCCTCGTCGTCGCGCTCCATGTCGTCACCGTCGCTGCCGCCGTCGGGGACGTAGGGCAGGATGTTGGCATCGGTCTTGAAGTCGACGACGCCCTCGATCGCCTTCGCGTACGGGTCGATCAGCAGCTTCGCCGGGTTGAAGCGGTGGCCGTTGGCGGGGTCGTACGGCCCGTGCACGCGGTAGCCGTAGCGCTGGCCGGCGCCGACGCCGGGGACGTAGCAATGCCAGTTCTGCGCCTGGCGCTGGGTGACCGGGACGCGCTGCTCGTTGTCGTCGTCGTCGAACAGGCAGAGCTCGACCGACTCGGCGTGCTCCGAGAACAGCGAGAAGTTGGTGCCGTCACCGTCGCAGGTGGCTCCCAGCGGGAATGGGCGGCCGGGCCAGATCTCCATCAGCCGACCCGGTCCCGGGGCATGAGCAGCGCGCCGCTCAGCGGGGGCAGGGTCAGCCGGCCGCGCCGCAGCGTGACCCCGGTATGTGTGCCCAGCCTCAACCGCGCCTCCGGCCGCCGCAGCGAATAGTCACCGTCGCCGAAGTTGCAGACGAGCTCGCAGTCGCCGCGGCGCACGCGCAGCCAGCGCCCGTGCTCGTCGAACTCGATCGCATCGGCATCCCCGGCCGGCAGCTCGCGACGCGCGCGCAGCAGCTCGGCGTAGAGCGCCGCGAGCTCGGGGTCGGCCGCGCGCGTGAGCTTCGAGACCTCGAAGGTCGCGGCATCCTGCGGGTCCGGGACCTCGTGACCGAACGAGGCGAAGGCGGCGAACTCGGCCCGCCGGCCCTTGCGGGTCGCATCGGCGATGCGCTTGTCGATGTGGTCGGAGAAGAACTGGAAGGGCGCGTCCTCGCCGTACTCCTCACCCATGAACAGCATCGGGGTGAACGGCGAGAGCAGCACGCAGAAGGCGCCGAGCGGTCGTGCCGCGGGCGGCAGCCGGTCGCCGAAGGCGCGGTTTCCGACCTGGTCGTGGTCCTGGCAGAAGACGACGAAGCCGCGCGGCGAGATGTCGCCGGCGGCTGCGCCGAAGCGGCGCCTGCGCACCGGCGAGTAGTCGCCGTCGTAGACGTGAGGACGCTGAAACGCCTTTGCCAGCTGGCCGACGCGTCCGAACTCGGAGTAGTAGCCGTCGTGTTCGTCCGTGATGAGGGTTCGCAGCGCATGGTGAAAATCATCTGCCCAGGCAGCGTCGCAACCATAGCCGCCACGCGCGCTCGAGCGCATCACGCGCGGGTCGTTGAGACCGCTCTCGGCGATCACGAGCCGGTGGCGCCCGAGCGCATGGACGCGACGCGAGACCGCCGCGACGATGTGCTCGACGCTCGAATCGAAGATCGCGTGGATCGCGTCGAGCCGCAGACCGTCGATGCCGAAGTCGCGAATCCAGCCCTCGGCCGATTGCAGCACCCACTCGCGCACCGGGTCGCAGTCGGCGTCGTCGTAGTTGATCGCACGGCCCCAGAAGGTCTCGTACTTGTTCGTGAAGTACGGCCCGAACAGGTCGAGCGCGGTATTGCCGGAGGCGCCGACGTGGTTGTAGACGACGTCGAGGATCACCGCCAGCCCGGCGCCGTGGGCGGCGTCGATCAGCTGCTGCAGCCCCGCGGGCCCGCCGTAGGAGGACTGCGCCGCGCTCAGGTAGACGCCGTCGTAGCCCCAGCCGCGCGCGCCCGGGAACTCGGCCACCGGCATGATCTCGATCGCGGTCACACCGAGCTCGGCCAGAGCCGGCAGGTACGGGATCGCCGCGCTGAACGTGCCCTCGGCGCTGAACGTGCCGATGTGCAGCTCGTAGATCACCTGCTCGGCCAGCGGCTTGGCCGTGAACGGCCGCGGGCTCGACGGCGCGTAAACGCGCGAGGGTCCGCGCAGCCCCCGCGGCTGCCAGCGCGACGCCGGATCGGGCAGCCGGCGGTTGCGGATCAGGTAGCGGTAGTCGGTCCCCGGCGGAGCCTCGGCGACAACCTCATAGATCCCGTTCCCGGCGTGGTCCAGCGGGACCGCGCCGGAAGGCTTGCGTCCCGAGTTGCCGGGGTGGCGGCCGGGACCCAATAAAAGTGTCGGTTCGCTGCGCGGCGACCAGACGCGGAACTGCGTGCGGCGATCATCGAGCGGGGTCGCTCCGAGCGGGCGCTCCCAGGGGTATTCGCTCAAGACTCCGGGACCAGCCACAGTGCTGCCAGCGGCGGGATCGTGAGCTCGGCCGAGTACGGCTGGCCGTGCCACGGCACCGGCTCGGCCTCGATCCCGCCGAAGTTGCCCTGATCGCTGCCGCCGTAGAAGCGCGAGTCGGTGTTGACGGCCTCGCGCCAGCGGCCCGCTCGCGGCAGCCCAACGCGGTAACTCGAGCGCGGCACCGGTGAGAAGTTACCGATGAACACGAGCACGTCCTCGGCGCCACGGGACTGCCGCGCGAACGCGACGATGTTGGCGTCGGCGTCGTTGGGCTCGAGCCAGAAGAAGCCGTCGGGCTCGAAGTCGAGCGCCCACAGCGCCGGCTGCTCCCTGTAGGCGCGGTTGAGGTCGCGCACCAGCGACTGCACGCCGGCGTGCTCGGGCGACTCGAGCAGGTCCCAGGGCAGCGACGCGGTCGCATCCCACTCGTGCTTCTGCGCGAGCTCGCCGCCCATGAACAGCAGCTTCTTGCCGGGGTGCGCCCACATGTAGCCGTAGAGCGTGCGCAGGTTGGCGAGCTTCTGCCAGTGATCGCCGGCCATCTTCTGGTACAGCGAGCCCTTGCCGTGAACGACCTCGTCGTGGGACAGCGGCAGGATGAAGTTCTCGGTGAACGCGTAGACGAAGCTGAAGGTCAGCTCGTTGTGGTGGTAGCGGCGGTAGACCGGGTCCTGCTGCATGTAGGCGAGCGTGTCGTGCATCCAGCCCATGTTCCACTTGAACCCGAAGCCGAGCCCGCCGAGGTAGGTCGGGCGCGAGACGCCCGGCCAGGCGGTCGACTCCTCGGCCGCCGAGATCACGCCCGGCTCGCGGCCGTGGATCATCTCGTTGAGCTCCTTGAGGAACGAGACCGCCTCGAGGTCCTCGCGGCCGCCGAACTGATTGGGGACCCATTCGCCGGCCTTGCGCGAGTAGTCGAGGTACAGCATCGAGGCGACCGCGTCGACGCGCAGACCGTCGACGTGGTAGTCGCGCAGCCAGTAGAGCGCGTTGGCGGTGAGGAAGTTGCGGACCTCGTGGCGGCCGAAGTTGAAGACCAGCGTGCCCCAGTCCGGATGCGCTCCGCGGCGCGGATCGGCGTGCTCGTAGAGCGCGGTGCCGTCGAAGCGCGCGAGCGCCCAGTCGTCGCGCGGGAAGTGCGCCGGCACCCAGTCGAGGATCACCCCGACGCCACGCTCGTGCAGCGTCTCGACGAACTGGCGGAACTCGTCGGGGGAGCCGTAGCGCGGGGTCGGCGCGTAGTAGCCGGTGACCTGGTAGCCCCACGAGCCCTCGAACGGATGGGCCATCACCGGCAGCAGCTCGACGTGCGTGAAGCCCATGTCGAGCGCGTAGGCGGACAGCTCGTCGGCGAGCTCGGCGTATGTGGATGGCGCCTCGCCGGTGCTTCGGCGCCATGACCCGAGGTGCACCTCGTAGATCGAGACCGGCTCGGCCAGCGAGGCCGCGGCGGCACGGCGGTCCAGCCACTGCTGCTCCTGCGGGCCCCACTCGTGGCGGCTGCGGGTGATCACCGACGCGGTCTGCGGCGGCATCTCGGTCTCCTGCGCGTAGGGGTCGGCCTTCGAGCGCAGCTCGCCGGTCGGCGTGAGGATCTCGAACTTGTAGCGGCCGCCGTCCTCGACGCCGGGGATGAACAGCTCCCAGACGCCGCTCGAGCCGAGCGAGCGCATCGGGTGCGCCTGGCCGTTCCAGAAGTTGAAGTCGCCGACGACGCTGACGCTGCGCGCACCGGGCGCCCACACCGCAAACGCCGTGCCCCGAACGTCCTGATGGATGCGCGGGTGCGCGCCGAGCAGCTCGTAGATGCGCTCGTGGCGACCCTCGCCGATCAGATACAGGTCGAGCTCGCCGAGCGTCGGCAGGAACACGTAGGGGTCGACCTGCGTGTGCGTGGCCTGGTCGCCGTAGGTCGCCTCGACGCGGTAGTGCAGCGGCAGCTTCGCGCCCTTGACGGTGCCCTGAAACAGGCCCACGGGATGCACAGCTTTCAGCTCGATGCGCTCCGCCTGATCGGGGCCGGGCGCGTCGAGCAGCGCCGCGACCGCGGTCGCGCCCGGCCGCAGCGCGCGGATCACGACGCCGCTGCGCTTGGGGTGCGCACCGAGCACCGAGTGCGGGCTCGGATGTTCGCGGTGCGCGAGCGCGTCGAGATCGGCGTCGCGTTTTGGTTGCGTGCGAGGGGTCATCGTGCCTGGCCTACCCGCCCACTACCCGGATTCCACGGTGCGGAGGATCCCGGCGACGGGGATCGGCACCCAGTCGGGACGGTTGTCGAGCTCATACTGGAGCTCGTAGAGCGCCTTCTCGAGCTCGAAGGTCTTGAGCAGGCTGTCGATCTGTGGCTGCCCGCCGCTGGGAAGCAGCGCCTGATCGACACCGGCGAAGTAGGCATCGAGGAAGGCCGTGCGCGCGCGCTCCTCGAAGTCGGCCGGGGCCTCGCGGCCGCGCTGCAGCTTGACCGCCCAGGTCGCGTAGGAGAACGAGCGCAGCATGCTCGCCACGTCGCGCAGCGGTGAGCGCTTCTGGCGGCGGGCGTTGAGCGGACGGGCGGGCTCGCCCTCGAAGTCCAGCAGCGTCCAGCCGTTGTTGGTGTAGAGGGTCTGACCGAGGTGGTAGTCGCCGTGGATGCGGATGCTCTTGCCGCCGATCGGGCCCTGTGAGGGCAGCGTGATCCTCTCGCGCACCTCCTGCTCGAGGCCGATGATCGGCGCGACGCCCTCACTGTCGGGCAGGTGGCCGAAGACCTTTTCGAGCTGGTCGTCGAGCGTCGCCTTGAGCAGGTTGAGGAACTCGCTGCTCGGGTCCTGCGGTGAGAACGCGGGGTCGCCGGAGTCGGTGGCGAGCGTCGAGTGCAGCTGCGCCGTGGCGCTGCCGAGCGTGACGACGCGCGCGAGGAAGGTGTCGGGCGCGGTCGCGATCTCGTCGAGCGCCAGCTCCCAGCCGTCGCTGCCGTCGACGATGAACTGCTGGGCAACGGCGAGTGTCGCCGCCAGCGCGCCGCCCTCGTACTCGTACCATCCGTAGAGCGGCGCGATGTTCGGGAACTCGTGCGCGGTCAGGAAGCGCAGCATCTCAAGCTCGGGGTTGATCCCCGGCTCGAGCTTGCGGAACAGCTTGAGCGCGAGGCGCTCGCCGAACACCACCGAGCTGTTGGACTGCTCGGCGCCCATCGGCCGCACCGGCTCGTTCGCCGGGTCGCCGGCCGGGTGCTCGACGTGGCGGAAGCAGAAGCAACCGTGGCGGCCCTGGATCTCGCGCGCGTCGTCGATCGCGGCCAGCAGATGGTGGGCCTGCCGGCCCTCGCCGAGCACGTCGAAGTTGTCCGGGTCGTTGCCGAGCACCAGCTGGTAGAGCTCGTGCGAGCCGGTCGCGAAGTGGACCTGGACCAGCGCCAGCGCCAGCTCGTCGTCGATCGCCGCCTCCTCGACGACGTCAACGCCTGAGAGCGACTGGCTCTTGGACGCGAACCAGCGCTGCTCGCGCAGCCAGCCGAGCAGCTGGTCGTGATCGAGGCGCTGCGCAATCGGTCCGGGCTCGGTCTCCGGCGGCTCAGCCATCGGATGGGTCCTTTCGCTCGTCCACCAGGGAGAACCAGTAGTAACCCCGTGGCTGGAAGGTGAGCAGGTACGGTAGCTCGCCGATGCGAGGGAAGTGTGAGTCACCGAGCATCTCGATCGGTGTGTGCCCCTGATAGGCGGTCAGGTCGAGCTCCACCGCCTGGGCCGAGCGCGCCAGATTGTGGACGCACAGCACGATGTCCTCCTGGAGCCGGCGGATCAGCGCGAAGATGCGGGGATTGGTCGTGTGAATCGGCTCGTAATCGCCGAAGCCGAACACCGGATGCTGCTTGCGCAGGTCGATGAAGCGGTGCATCCAGCGCAGCAGTGAGGTCGGCGTGCGCAGCCCGGCCTCGACGTTGACGGCCTGGTACCCGTAGACCGGGTCCATCAGCGGCGGCGAGTAGAGCTGCGCGAAGTCCGCCCGCGAGAAGCCGCCGTTGCGGTCGACGCTCCACTGCATCGGCGTCCGCACGCCGTCGCGGTCGCCGAGGAACACGTTGTCGCCCATCGCGATCTCGTCGCCGTAGTACAGCACCGGTGAGCCCGGCAACGAGAACAGGATCGCGGTCATCAGCTCGATCTCGTCGCGGCCGTTGTCGAGCAGCGGCGCGAGCCGGCGTCGGATCCCGACGTTGAGCTTCATGCGCGGGTCCTTGGCGTACTCCGTGTACATGTAGTCGCGCTCCTCGTCGGTGACCATCTCGAGCGTCAGCTCGTCGTGGTTGCGCAGGAACAGGCCCCACTGTGCCTTGTCGGGAATCGCGGGGGTGCGGTCGAGGATCTCGTAGATCGGTGTCGCCTGCTCCCGCCGCACCGCCATGAACATGCGTGGCATCACCGGGAAGTGGAAGGCCATGTGGCACTCGTCGCCGTCTCCGGCGCCGAAGTACTCGACGACGTCCTCGGGCCACTGGTTGGCCTCGGCCAGCAGCACCTTGTCGGGGTAGTTGGTCTCGATCTCGTGGCGCACGCGCTTGAGGTAGTCGTGCGTCTCGGGGAGGTTCTCGCAGTTGGTGCCCTCGCGCTCGAACAGGTAGGGCACGGCATCGAGGCGGAAGCCGTCGAGCCCCATATCGAGCCAGAAGCGCAGCACCTCGATCATCGCGTCCCGGACCTCGGGGTTGTCGTAGTTGAGGTCGGGCTGGTGCGAGAAGAAACGGTGCCAGTAGTACTGGCCGGCGACCGGGTCCCAGGTCCAGTTCGAGGCCTCGGTGTCGACGAAGATGATGCGCG
>DATASU010000025.1:0-3312 GCA_036269095.1 Solirubrobacteraceae bacterium | reverse complement strand
TGGCCGCGGCGAACTTGGCGCGAGCGGCCCGGCCGCGGCCCCGGTGGAAGTTCGGCTCCAGCCTCAGCTCTTTGACGTGCTCGTGCTGGCGGTGCTGGCGCTCGGCGCGGTCATGGCGGTACGCAACGTGACCTGGTTCGGCCTCGCGCTGGTGATCCTGTTGCCGGCGCTGCTCACACAGCGCACGGGCGGCAAGCCTGCGCCGCTGCGGCGCGCGCGCGTGAACATGATCCTCGCGAGCGCGACGATCCTGCTCACGGCGATCGTCACGGTTGCGGTCCTCGCCCGGCCCACCGCCTGGTTCAGCAGCACCTATCCCAAGAACGCGATCCCGACGTTGCGGCGCCTGGTTGCGCGTGACCCCAGCGCCAAGATCCTCGCCGACGTTCGCTACGCCGATTGGCTGATCTGGGAGGACCCGCGGACATTCAGTGGGCGGGTCGCCTATGACACGAGCTTCGAACTGCTCAGCAGCTCGCAGCTCGAGGCGATCGGCGACCTCTCGGCCCGCACGACCGACGCGCGCGACACGGTTGATCGCTACCCGATCTGGGTGCTGGCTCCCAGCAACCACAGCACCAACAGGGCGCTGCTACGCCGTCCCGGCGTCAGGGTGATCAGCCGCAGCCACAAGGTGATCATCGCCACGCACGCGTTCCCAGCGAGCTCGTGAGCGCGACGCCGCTAGGCCTGCCGCGATCACGTCGCGGGCGCTCGCAGCGCAAGGCCGATCTCAAGCGTGCGCTCGAGCATGGGCTGTTCGGCTTCGGCCCGGTGGCCGCGACGCTCGCGCTGCTGGCCTTCCAGTTCAAGATCAATGCGGTGGCGCTCGACTTTCGGGTCGCGTACTGGCCGGCCGCCAGCCGTCTGTTGCACGGCCTGAGCCCGTATGCGGTCAGTCACGCGCAGATCGTCGCCGGCACGGCGTTCGTGTATCCCGCGCTCTCGGCGGTCGTGTTCGCCCCGTTCGCGCTCGTCGGCAACGGGGTCGCGCAGGTGCTCTACATGCTCGTCTGCGTCGCCTGCATCCCCGCGATCCTGCGGGTGCTGAATGTCCGCGACTGGCGGATTTACGGCCTGGTGATGCTCTGGCTGCCGGTCTTCGACGGCTGGCAGAGCGGAAACGTCACGCTGCCGCTGACGTTGCTGACAGCACTGATCTGGCGTTACCGCGAGCGGGCGGTCGTCGCGGGCGTGCTCACCGCGCTCGCCATCAGCCTCAAGCCGTTCGTCTGGCCGCTCGGGCTCTGGCTGCTGGTCACCCGGCGCTGGCGGGCAGCGGCTTGGGCGCTCGGCTCCGGGCTGGCGATCAACCTCGTGGTCTGGGCGATCGTCGGCTTCAACGAGATCCACACCTATCTGCGGCTCTCGTCCGCGGTCACCGACGCGCTCTGGCGGGGCGGCTACAGCATGGTCTCGGTCGCGGGGCACCTCGGCCTCGGTCGCGCGACCGGCGAGGGCCTGCTGCTCGTGACCTCGGCGGCGGCCGTGGCGGCCGTCATCTACCTCGGCACGGTCAGACGACGCGAGCGCGACGCGCTGGTGATGTCGGTGCTGCTGATGCTGCTCGCATCGCCGCTGCTGTGGGCCCACTACTTCTCACTGCTGCTGATCCCGCTCGCCTTCAGCCGTCCGCGCCTGAGCCCGCTCTGGGGGATCGGACTGCTGATGTGGCCGATGCCGCCGCGGCAACCGGTCCACGGATGGGAGGAGCTGCTGGCCTGGAGCGTCACCGCGATCTGTGTCTGGGCGTCCCTCCGCGAGGGCCCGGTAGGGCGGTGGCCAGCGGGCCACCGGCCGGAGAAAACGCGTCCCACGAGCCTCGCCACCGGCGGTTAGGCGGAGCAGGATGGACACAGAGAATGGCGCACACCGGATGTTAGACTGGGGCATGGCCTCATCTCGTACGCATCTGTCGCAGAAGAGCCTTTCCACGCTCCGCTCCGAGCGCGGCAGGCTCCGATTTTTGGCCTCATGGTCGACTACTAGTATGGGTAGTCAGCCGACAGTCCAGGACAACGAATCGACCGACCCGCATCCGAGCACCTAACGACATGTACCGATCATCTCGTCAGGAGCTCTTGTCCCGCGACGGAAAGATTTAGAAATGTTCGAGCGATTTACAGAACGCGCCCGCCAAGTGGTCGTCCTTGCACAGGAAGAGGCACGGACGCTCAAGCACAACTACATCGGCACCGAGCACATCCTGCTTGGCCTGCTCCGTGAGGAGGAAGGTCTCGCCGCGCGCGTACTCGAGTCGCTGGAGATCACCGTCGAGCGAGTGCGCGCCCAGGTGGTGCGCATCGTCGGCTCCGGTGAGGAAGTCACTTCCGGGCAGATCCCGTTCACCCCCCGGGCCAAGAAGGTGCTCGAGCTCGCCCTGCGCGAGGCGCTGAGCCTTGGCCACAACTACATCGGCACCGAGCACATCCTGCTCGGGCTGGTGCGTGAGAACGAGGGTGTCGCCGCCCGCATCCTGCTCGATTTCGATGCCGACTCAGAGAAGATCCGCAACGAGGTCATCCGCATGCTCTCCGGCCCCGGCGGCCGCCAGCGCAGCGGCTCCGGCAGTGGTGGTGGCGGTGCCGCAGCCGGCGCCGGCGCGACCGGCGAGGGCAAGAAGTCCTCGAAGCTGCTCGACCAGTTCGGGCGCAACCTGACGAAGCTGGCCTCCGACGGCAAGCTCGATCCGGTCGTCGGTCGTGAGACCGAGATCGAGCGGATCATGCAGATCCTCAGCCGCCGCACCAAGAACAACCCGGTGCTGGTCGGTGAGCCCGGCGTGGGCAAGACCGCGGTCGTCGAGGGCCTTGCGCAGCGGATTACCAACGCCGACGTCCCCGAACTGCTCAAGGGCAAGCAGATCTACACACTGGACCTCGCCGCCCTGGTCGCGGGCTCCAAGTACCGCGGCGAGTTCGAGGAGCGCCTCAAGAAGGTGATGAAGGAGATCACCCAGCGCGGCGACATCATCCTGTTCATCGACGAGCTGCACAACCTCGTCGGCGCGGGTGCGGCCGAGGGCGCGATCGACGCCGCTTCGATCCTCAAGCCGGCGCTCGCCCGCGGTGAGCTGCAGACGATCGGCGCGACCACGCTCGAGGAGTTCCGCAAGTACCTGGAGCGCGACTCGGCGCTCGAGCGGCGCTTCCAGAAGATCGTCGTCGACCAGCCCTCCAAGGACGAGACCGTGCAGATCCTCAAGGGCCTGCGCGACCGCTACGAGCAGCACCACAAGGTGAACATCACCGACGAGGCGCTCGTTGCCGCGGCCGATCTCGCCGACCGCTACATCTCCGACCGCTTCCTGCC
>DATASU010000024.1:0-26775 GCA_036269095.1 Solirubrobacteraceae bacterium | reverse complement strand
GTCCACAGTCCGGTGAAGCCGCCGCCGACGATGCAGACGTCGGTGTTGGCGTGTCCCGCGAAGCTCTGATGCTCGTGCGAACCGGCGGTCTCGAGCGCCTGCTGCAGCCACAGCGAACGTCCACCGTGAGTGCGCACCTCGCGGTCCGAGACGCTGACGATTCCTGCTGGTGGAGCGGTCGAGCCGGGCACGGTGACAGGATGACGCCTGCGCGCCCCGCATGCGGCGAAACCACAGAACGGCGGCGCTATACTTTTTGAAGTACCAAATTCATCGTCAGAGGAGCCGCAATGGCGGGCAACGTTTCCGAGGTAACAGACAACAACTTCCAGGCAGAGGTGCTCGAGTCCGACGTGCCGGTACTGGTCGACTTCTGGGCTCCCTGGTGCGGTCCATGCCGAGCGGTCGCTCCCGTGGTTGAGGAGATCGCCAACGAGAAGGCCGGCCAGCTCAAGGTCGCGAAGCTCAATACCGACGAGAGCCAGCAGACGGCGATTCAGTACAACGTGCTTTCGATCCCGACCCTGATCGTCTTCAAGAACGGCCAGGAGGTCAAGCGAGTGACGGGCGCGTACCCCAAGAAGAAGCTCGAGGCTGAGATCGAGCCGGCGCTCGCTTAGCGCTCGAGTCCCAGTACGCCCCGACTGGCTTGAGGACGGGGCGTTAGCCCGCTCCTCGAGCGCCGTGTAGCGCTTCTCCGGGTCGCTTCTAATTGAGCGGCGGAGAGCGGCTGACGCCGCTGCGAACGAAGCCGAGCTCCTGCCCGGGCCGCAGTTGGGCGGCCAGCGGCATGTCTTCACTGTGGATTACGGCGATGACCGGATAGCCCCCCGTCGTCGGATGATCGGCGAGCAGCAGGATCGGCCGGCCGTCCGCGGGCACCTGGATGGCGCCGGGGACGAGTCCCTCGGAGGGCAGCTCCCCAGGCCGCGAACGCTCGAACGGCGCTCCCCGCAGGCGCAGGCCGATCCGGTTGGACGCCTGATCGACCGTGAAGGACGCGCTGCTCAGTCGTTCGATCGAGTCTTCGGTGAACCAGTCGCTTCGCGGACCGACGATGTATCGCAATACGACGGATTTGGGTAGTTCCCTCAACGGGGGCGGTCCCGGGGCGGGCGGCCGGATGGTCCGCCCGCCCCCAGTAACCGCCGCGAGCGTGAGGAGATCGCCGCGGGCGAGCGCCGCCGGTCCGAGTCCCGTAAGCAGATCCGTGGCCGCGCTGCCGAGCGCCGTCGGGACCTCGATCCCACCGTGAAAAGCGACGTAGGTGCGCAATCCCACGCTCGCGTTGCCGACCCTGAGCTCATCGCCGGCGGTGACCGCAAACGCCTCGTTCATCGGCACCGCCGTGTCGCCGACGCGGGCCCGCACGGGCGCCCCCGTGAGCGCGATCTCGGCGCCGCGAGCGAACCGCAGCCGCGGCCCGGCGAGCGTCGTCTCGAGCGCAGCGGCGCCGTCGCTGTTACCGACGAGTCGGTTTGCCAGCACCAGCGCGGGCCGGTCGGCCGCGCCCGACCTCGGCACCCCGATGTGCGCCCACCCGGGCCGCCCGAGGTCCTGAATCGTCGTCAGCGCCCCCGGCGCCAGCACCTCGACACTCGACATCTCACACCGCCTCGAAGCGCACACGCGCGCCGGGTTCGAGCAGGGCGGGCGCCGCCCGCTCCGCGTCGAACAGCACCACGTCGGTGCGCCCCAGCAGATTCCAGCCCCCGGGTGAGCTGCGCGGATAGATCCCGCAGTACCCCGCCGCCACCGCCACCGACCCCACCGGGACCTCCGTCCGCGGCGTCGCCAGCCGCGGCAACTCCAGTAACCGCAAGGCCTCATCCCCGGCGTCGGCTACGAGATAAGGAAACCCGGGCGAGAACCCAACGAACGCCACCGAATACACCGTTCCGCTATGCAACTCCACCACGCCCTTGCTGCTCAGAGCGAGCTGCGCCGCGACCGCCTCCAAATCCGCTCCGTCGTATCGCACCGGGATGACAACGGCCTCCGGGCGGGCTGCATCGTCATCCGATATTTCGGAACTCGCACGCTCGAGTGCCAGTTCCGAAATATCGGAGACGGTGCTCCCGTCAGGCCAGACCAGCAGCAACGTTCGGTCGCCGGGAACGATTTCAGAGAGCTGATGTCCCAGACGCGCGCGAGCGATCCGCGCAGCTGCATGAACCGAAGCGTTGTCGTCCAGCTCCAGCAGCACCGCGTGGTCGCCGACCGGTCTCACGCGAACGGGCGGACCTCGAAACCGGAACCGATCAGGCGGTTGCGGACCGCCACGGCGAGCTCGGCGGCGCCGGGCGTGTCGCTGTGCAGGCACAGCGAGCGGAAGCGGCCGCTGGCTGCGAGCTGCTCGGCGTGGGCGACGACGGCGTCGGTGTCGGTCAGCACGGCCCCGATCTCATCGCGCGGTGCCAGCGTGCCATCGTCGCGGTAGGCGCGGTCGGCGAAGCCCTCGGCGACACCCCCGATCCCGTGCGCCTCCGCGGCACGCAGCAGCTCCGAGTCGGGCGGCGCGAGCAGTTTGAGCTGGCGGTCCACGGCGGTGATCGCCGAAACAACGGCATCGGCGTAGACGCGGTCGACGGCTGCCCTGTTGTAGAGCGCGCCGTGTGGCTTGACGTAGCCGACGCGACCGTGTTCGAACCCTGCCATCGTCCGCAGCGCCGAGATCTGCTGCACGACGATCTGACGCAGATCGTGCGGCTCGATCTCGACGTCGCGCCGCCCGAAGCCCTCCCTGTCCATGTACGAGACGTGGGCGCCGATGCGCTTGTGTCGCAACACGGCCTCGGCGCAGACGGCCCGCATCGTCGCGGCGTCGCCGGCGTGAAAGCCGCAGGCCACGTTGAGGCTCGAGAACGCGCCGATGATCTCGGCGTCCGCGGCGATGCCGTCGGCGCCCTGTCGCTCGCCGACGTCCGCGTTGAGATCGATCAGCGGCGCCGGCAAGGAGCCCTAGGCCTTGCGGACCCCGATCCGCAGTTCGAGCCCGTCGATCAGCACCGGGGCCACGCTCAGTGCGCTGTACCGGACCTCGACCGCGAGCGTTTCACCGGCGATGTACTGCTCGTGCTCGCGGGCCGCGGCCAGCAGTTGCTCGGCGCCGTCGAGTGTCAGCGTGATGCGGTCGGAGATGTCGAACTCGGAGTCGCGGCGGACGCCCTGGATCGCATGCACGATCTCCCGTGCCCAGCCCTCGACCCGCAGCGACTCGTCGATCTCGAGCTCGAGCGCGACGGCATGCGAGCCCTCACGTTCGACCTGGTACCCCTCGAGCGGCTTCATCGAGACCAGCAGGTCCTCCGCGCTCAGCGCATGCTCGCTGCCGCCGACACCCATCGACACGGTGCCGCCGTCGCGCAGTGTCGCCGCCGCGTGGGCGGCGTCGAGACCGGCAACCGCGGCCGCGACGATCGGCATCTGTGCGCCGAAGCGCGGGCCGAGTGTGCGGTAGTTGGGCTTGATCTCGACCTCGCCGAGCTCGTCGGCCTCGGACACGAAGCGCAGCTCGCGCACGTTGAGCTCCTCGCGGACGATGTCAGCGAGGCGCTCGATCGCCTCACGCTCGGCGCCCGCGGCGACGACGACCGCCGCGTGCAGTGGCTGGCGCAGCTTGATCTTGGCCTGGCTGCGCGCCGCGAGGCCGAGCCGCACGGTCTCACGCGCAACCGCCATCGCCTGCTCGAGCGCGGCGTCGCGCGAGCCGACCTCGGGGAAGTCGCAGAGGTGCACGCTCGGCTCGGTGCCGTCGAGGTTCCCGTAGATCTCGTCGGCGACGAACGGCGTGAACGGCGCCAGCAGCTTCGCGACCGTGACCAGCGCGTGGTGCAGCGTCGCCATCGCGGCCGTGTCGCCCTCCCAGAAGCGGCGACGGGAGCGGCGCACGTACCAGTTGGAGAGGTCATCGACGAACTCCGCGATCGCGCGTCCCGAGCCGGTCGCGTCGAAGTCGTCGAGTCCGCGGCCGACCGTCTCGACGGTCGCGTCCAGGCGCGAGAGCGCCCAGCGGTCGAGATCGGTGAGCGCCAACGAGTCGACTGACAACGACTCGGCGGCGACGCCGTTGGCGTTTGCGTAGAGCACGTAGAAGCCGTATGTGTTCCACAGCTGCAGCATGAACTGGCGCACCGCTTCGCCCAGCGACTCCAGCGAGAAGCGGTAGCCGTCCCAGGGGTACTTGGAGGTGAAGAAATACCAGCGGAAGGCGTCGGCCCCGTAGCTGTTGAGCACGTCCCAGGGCTCGACGATGTTGCCCTCCGACTTGCTCATCTTGCGGCCGTTCTCGTCGAGCAGCAGGCCCAGGCAGACGACGTTGCGGTACGAGCTCTCGCCGAACAGCAACGTCGACACCGCCAGCATCGAATAGAACCAGCCGCGCGTCTGGTCGAGCGCCTCGCAGATGTAGTCGGCGGGGAAATGCGCCTCGAACTCGGCGGTGCCGGCGTGCGGTGACCCGTACGACGCGAACGGCATCGAGCCCGAGTCGAACCACACGTCGATCACCTCGGGCACGCGCCGCATCTGCTCCTCACAGCCGGATTCACGGCAGGCGAAGGTCACATCGTCGACGAACGGGCGGTGCGGATCGTCGAGCGCGACCCCCGACACGCTCTCGAGCTCGGCCAGTGAGCCGACCACGTGGAGGTGTCCAGCGGGACACCTCCACACAGGCAGAGGCGTACCCCAGTAGCGCTCGCGCGACAGCGCCCAGTCGACGTTGCCCTCGAGCCAGTTGCCGAAGCGCCCATGCTTGACGTGCGGCGGCTGCCAGTTGATCGTCTCGTTGGCGGCCAGCAGCTGATCCTTGATCTGGCTGGTTGCGATGTACCAGGACGGCTTGGCGTAGTAGAGCAGCGCCGTGTTGCAGCGCCAGCAGTGCGGATAGGAGTGCTCGTACGGCTCGGCCTTGAGCAGCCTGCCGCGGCTGCGCAGATCCTCGACGATGTCCGCGTCGCAGTCCTTGACCCTGCGGCCGGCGTAAGGCGCGATGCGCTTGTCGTAGCTGCCGTCGGGCAGCACCGGGTTGATCGGCTTGAGGCCGTTGGCCTCGCCGAGGCGGAAGTCGTCCTCGCCGAACGCGATCGCGGTGTGCACGAGGCCGGTGCCGTCCTCGGCGGTGACGAAATCGGCAGCCAGCACGGTGTGGCCGAGCTCGCCGTACTCGGCACTTGCGATGAAGTCGAACGGCGGCTCGTAGCTCAGGCCGACGAGCTCGGCGCCGGGGAAGCGCTCGGCGATCTCCACCCCCTCACCGAACAGCTTCGCGGCGAGCGCCTCCGCGACGATGTAATCGTCGGCGGTGCGGACGTAGATCAGCTCGGGGTCGACCGCGACGGCGGCGTTCGAGACCAGCGTCCAGGGGGTCGTGGTCCAGACGACGAGCTTGCCGCGGGCGCTCGGCAGCAGCACGTAGGCCGACAGGTCCTCGACGTCCTGGTAGACGCCGGGCTGGCCCAGCTCGTGGCTCGAGAGCGCGGTGCCGCAGCGCGGGCAGTAGGGCACGACCTTGAGCCGCTCGAACAGCAGATCCTTCTCGTAGATCGTCTTCAGCGCCCACCAGACCGACTCGACATAGCTGGTGTCGAGCGTCTTATAGGCGTGCTCGGTGTCGACCCAGAAGCCGATCCGTTCCGTCAGCCGCGTCCAGTCGTCGATGTGGCTGAGCACGATCTCGCGGCAGCGCGCGTTGAAGCGGTCGATGCCGTACTCCTCGATGTCGGCCTTCTGCTTCATCCCGAGCTCGCGTTCGACCGCGAGCTCGACCGGCAGGCCGTGACAGTCCCAGCCGCCCTTGCGTTCGACCTCGTAGCCGCACATCGTGCGGTAGCGGGTGAAGATGTCCTTGAACACGCGCGCCAGCACGTGGTGCGAACCGGGGGCGCCGTTGGCCGTCGGCGGGCCCTCGAAGAAGCCCCAGCGCGGACCGCCGCGGCGGCGCTCGACCGACTGTCTGAAGACGTCGTGCTCGCGCCAGCGCTCGAGCACGGCCTCCTCGAGTGCCGGGAACGATGGGCGTGGGTCTACCGGGCGGTGGCTGGCCATGGGACGCCGGATTCTAGGCGGCGCCCGCCGCGCGCCCGCGGGCCGGTGGCAGGCGGGCGCGCGGTCAGCCGTCGCGAGACGCGAGGTAGCCGGTGACCACACGCTTCGGCGCCCGCAGCAGCCAGGCCTCGACGATCAGCTCCTGGAGCTCGTCGGCACCGATCCGCTCGAGCAGCACCAGGATCGCCGAGTACCCGTCGAAGTGCGGGATCGTGAAGTAGACCTCTGGATCGGACTCGATCAGCGCGAGCTTGGCGCCCTCATGCGCGACGCGCGCGCCGAGGATCTCACCGCTGGGAGCCTCGTCGCCGAGCGCCCTCAGATCGGTCTGGCGCAGCGGTCGCTCCCAGACGAACAGCTTTTCGCGCACGCGCCAGCTCATCAGGCCGTGCAGCGGCTGCTCGCTCGTCTCCGGGAGCGAGAGGGCCAGGCGCCGGACGTCATCCCACGTTGAGATGGAGCGACGATACTCCCGCTATGCGCCTGCGTCTCTACCACCATCGCGACGGTGCACGGGTCGCGTACTGGGAGACCGGCACCGGGCCGGTGATCGTGCTGCTGCATTCGCTGGGACTGTCACACCGTGAGTGGGCGCCGATCGTCGGCGCGCTCTCGGCGCGGTTTCGCGTTGTGTTGCCCGACCTGCCGCTGCACGGTGACTCCGAAGACCGCCCGCGCCACCCCTACACCCGCGACTGGCTGACCGAGGTGATGGCCGGATTCTGCGCCGACGTCGGCGGTCCGCGGGCGGCGGTCGTCGGGCATGACTTCGGCGCCGAGCTGGCGCTGCGGATGATCATCGACGGTGGCTACGCGCCGGCGCGACTGGTGCTGATGAGCAACCGCCTGCACCGTCCCGCGCCGTTCGGCGGCCGCCGCTCGATGTGGCGGCTGGTGACCGGGATGGCGACGCTGCCCGGTTTCGACCTCGCGCTCTCGCACGCGGCGCCGATGCTGTTCCGGCCGCGCTTCGGCGAGCACCTCAGCGCGCAGCGCAACCCCGAGAGCCGCGACCTCGTGCGCCACGCGTTTGCCGACGTCGGTGGCAACACCAACCGCGCACGTTCATGGGCGAAGTTCTCGCGGCGCTGGCCGTTCGCGGCCCAGCGCGACCTGCTCGACGCGTTCCCGTCGCTGGCGCTACCGGTGCTGCTGCTGTGGGCCGAGGAGGACCCCGCGGCGCCGCTCGAGTGGGCCCAGGAGGCGCTCGACCTGATCCCGGGTGCGCAGCTGCGCACGATTCCGGGCGCCGGCTTCCTCGTTGCCTACGACGATCCGGTCGTGCTCGCCCGCGAGCTGATCAGCTTCTGCGGCTGAGTCGCGCGGCTCGCCCGCCGCGCGGTCGGGCCTGCGCCGCCGGGTCGGGCCTGCGCCGCGCCCGGGAGCCGTTTTTGCCGAGCGTGGGGCGGCGAAACGCGTCCCGCGTACAGACCTGCACCGCCTCGGGGAAGGGTTTTGGGTCCCCAGGACCCAAAACTCTTCCCGGATCCGGTGCGATAGTCAGCCGCCATGAGCCTCACGCCCTACTCGCGCCCGTTCGCGATCTACCGCTGGAAGCCGCTGATCGCGCTGCCCTGGCCGGCTCACGGCGCCTGATCTGCGAGTCCGCGGTCCAGCAGCGTCAGCAGCCACTCGAACGACTCGTCGGTATCGAGCGGAATCCCGAAGCCACCACCCGCCTCGAGCGTGACGAAGCCGTAGATCGCCGCGCGCATCGCACGCACCGCGTGGATCGCGGCGTCGCCCTCGAGCGCGTAGCCGCGCATCACCGAGACCATCAACTCGACCGCGCGCTCGGCCGCCGGGTTGTCATCGACGCGAACGAACTGCAGTGCCGCGTGCCGCCCCGGGTGGGCGAGCGCCCAGCGACGGTAGGCGCGGCCGGCCTCGCGCAATGCATCGCCCGCGGCGCGTCCGGCGACAGCCGGCGTCAACGCCTCGGCCAGCTCGGCGGCCGCGAGCCCGGCGAGCCGCTGCTTGAGGTCCGGCAGTCCGCCGACGTGCGCGTACAGCGACGGCGGCTTTACACCGAGCCGCGCGGCGACCGAGCTCAGCGTCACGGCGTCGAGCCCGTCGGCGTCGGCGATCGCCGCCGCCGCCTCAACCACCACGGCGCTGTCCAACCCGGCGCGCGGCATCAGGCCCCCCGCCGCGCGCGCGTGATCGCCATGTCGATTGCCGCGGCGGGCGAGTTCACGGCGCGACCGTGGCCGAGCACCAGCAGCGTCGGATCGAGTGCTCGCAGTGCGACGGCCGAGTCGAGTGCCGTCGGTCGGTCACAGGTCGCGTACCACGGCAGCGGGAAGCGCCAGTTGGGGTGGCTCGGGACGGACAGCGAGCCGACCGAGCTGAACGCGTCGCCGGCGATCAGGCTGCGGTCACGGGTGTCGAGGAAGGCCACGTGACCCGGAGTATGCCCCGGGCTGGCGACCACCTCGAGACTGCCGACACGGTCGCCGGGCGCGAGCAGCACGTCGGGCTTGGTGCTGATCTTCGGCCAGCCGCCGCGCTTCTTCTCGCCGAAGTCGACGTCTTCGCCGGCCAGCACGCGCGCATCGATCCCGGAGATCAGGACAGGGACATCGCTGCCCAGCTTCTCGCGCAGCGCGTCGACCGATCCGACATGGTCACCGTGGCCGTGGGTGAGTGCGATCCGGCGGATCGGGACGCCGAGCTGCTGTGCGGCCGCGATCAGCGCGTCGGCGGCGCCCATCGTCGTGTCGACGAGCGTCAGGCCGTCATCCTCGCGCACGAGGTAGGCGTTCATCAATCCGAGCTTCGTCAGCTGCGTGAGGTTCTCGGTGAGCTGTGTGTGCTTCATCGCAAAATTTCCGTTCAGTTGGACAGGGTCTATGACTATTAGGAAATAACCTAACACTATTAGGAAACCCCGTCAAGCCCACCGGGCGGCCGATTCAGAATCTGCGCGGTACCGTCATATCGCAAGCGTCATGCGGTGAAAGGACGAGCGTGAGTACGACTGAAGGCGAGCAGCTGTGGGGCGGCGAGACCAGCAAGGCAGTTGCCAACTTCCCGATCTCCGGTGAGCCGATTCCGGTTCCGGTGATCCGCTGGCTCGGCCGCATCAAGGGAGCCGCGGCGCGCGTCAACGCCGAGCTCGGGCTGCTCGACGCCGGGCACGCGGAGCGCATCGCCGCGGCCGCCGACCGCGTCGCCGCCGGAGAGTTCGACGATCAGTTCCCGATCGACGTGTTCCAGACCGGGTCGGGCACCTCGTCGAACATGAACGCCAACGAGGTGATCGCCAAGCTCGCGGGCGAGGACATACACCAAAACGACCACGTCAACATGGGCCAGTCCTCCAACGACGTGTTCCCGTCGGCCGTGCACCTCGCCGCGCTGGGCGAGGCGACCGCCGATCTGCTCCCGGCGCTCGATGCGCTCGAGGCGGCCTTTGCCGCCAAGGGCGTCGAGTTCCACGACGTCGTCAAGTCGGGGCGCACGCATCTGATGGACGCCGTCCCGGTGACGCTCGGCCAGGAATTCAACGGCTACGCGGCACAGGTGCGCCTCGGTGCCCGCCGCGTGCGCCACGCGCTGCCGCAGGTCGCGCAGATTCCGCTCGGCGGCACCGCGACCGGGACCGGGCTCAACACCCACCCCGAGTTCGCCGGGCGCGTCCGCGCCGAGCTCAACGCGGCGACCGGGCTCGAGATCTCGGCACCGGAGGACCCGTTCGAGGCGCAGGGCAACCGCGACGCGCTGGTCGAGCTGTCCGGTGCGCTCAAGGTGATCGCCGTGTCGTTCACGAAGATCGCCAACGACCTTGCGCTGATGGGCTCCGGCCCGCGCGCCGGCATCGGCGAGATCCTCCTGCCGGAGCTGCAGAAGGGCTCCTCGATCATGCCCGGCAAGGTCAACCCGGTGATCGCCGAGGTGACCCTGCAGGTTGCCGCGCAGGTCATCGGCAACGACGCCGCGATCACCATTGCCGGCAGTCAGGGCAACTTCGAGCTCAACGTGCGCGTGCCGCTGATCGCGCGCAACCTGCTCGAATCGATCGGCCTGCTGGCCGCGACCGCGCGCGTGCTCAAGGACAAGTGCGTTGACGGGATCGAGGCGAACCTCCCCGGCTGCGAGCGTTCGGCCGAGTCGACACTCGCTGCCGCCACCGCGCTGAACCCCTACATCGGCTACGACAGGGCGACCGAGATCGTCAAGGAGGCCGCGGCCTCCGGGCGGATGCTGCGCGAGGTCGCCTACGAAAAGGGCGTCGACGAGGACACCTACAATCGCGCGATGGATCTGCGCAAGATGGCGCGGGGAAACCTGGATTGACCGCCTGAGCGGCTCGGTGCGCGGGCGGAACTCTTCGCCCGGGGCGCGGTTAACGCTGACGATCTCGTGCGAATCATTGCCGTGACAAGCGGGCGTTCGCGACCGGCCCTTGCCGGGCTGCTGTGCGGCGCTCTGCTGGCCGCCGCGCCCGCTGGCGCTGCGGCCCGAGCCACCGGTCTCTTCATCAACGGCGCCGGCTCGGGGCACGGCGTCGGCATGAGCCAGTACGGCGCGGCCGGGTACGCGCTGCACGGCGTCGGCTATCAGGACATCCTGCGCGACTATTACTCGGGCACGACGCTCGGTCATGTCAGTCCGGCCCGCACGGTGACGGTGCTGCTGCGGGCCAGGGGTTCGGCGGTCTTCAGCGGCGCCTCGACGATCAAGGGCGCCGCGCGCAAGCTCAACCCGCTGGCGACCTACAACGTCGCCGTGGCGGGCACGCGGCTGCGCGTGCTCCAGGGCGGCAAGCCGGTCGGGACCTTCAACGCGCCGCTGCAGGTCAGTGGCCCGGGTCCACTGAAACTGATCGGGCTGGGCTTATTTCGCGGCGCCTTTGTCTTCCGGCCCGCAAACGGCGGCAAAGGTGTGATGAC
Organism: Solirubrobacteraceae bacterium; assembly: GCA_036269095.1. Lineage (GTDB taxonomy): Bacteria > Actinomycetota > Thermoleophilia > Solirubrobacterales > Solirubrobacteraceae > Palsa-465. Next base: position 15,832 of record DATASU010000024.1, on the reverse strand, counting down.
GGTCAACGCCGTCGGCCTCGACGACTACGTGCAGGGAGTGGTCACGTCGGAGATGCCGGCCAGCTGGCCGGCCCAGGCACTCGACGCGCAGGCCGTCGCCGCACGCAGCTTCGCGATCGCCTCGCCGCCCGTCGGCCCGAACTTCGAGGTCTACGACAGCACCCGCTCGCAGATGTATCTGGGAGTCAAGGGGGAGACCGCCAGCGGCAACGCCGCGGTCGCGGCGACCCGCGGCCAGGTCGTCGAGTACGCGGGAGCACCGGTCGTGACCTATTTCTTCGCCAGCTCTGGGGGTCAGACCGAGAGTGTTCAGAACGTGTTCGCGCTCGCTCCGGCGACCTGGCTGGTCGGCCGCGCCGATCCCTACGACGACGTGCTCAACAACCCGTACCACCGCTGGAAGGTGAGCTTCAGCCTGCAGGCCGCGCAGAAGCGGCTCGGCAAGCTCGTCGAGGGTTCGCTGCTCGGCATCAAGGTGCTCTCGCGCGGCGTCTCACCGCGGATCGTCAAGGCGCGGGTCGTCGGTACAAAGGGGTCGGTCATGGTCACCGGGGTGCAGCTGCGCACGGCCCTGGACACGCCAAGCACCTGGATGTCATTCAGGACCGTGAGCAGCCACGGCGTGCAGACCAGTACGACCCCCGGTGCCACCACCACACCGGTGACGACGACCGCCACCGGAACGACCACGACCAGCACAACCGGTGGGGGCGGTCTCGGTGCCTCGCTCGAGCATGCGGCGCTCGCACTCGGACGCGCGGTGGCAACGGCGTCAGGAAGATAGGGTTCGCGCATGCCCGGACCACTGCTGGTCGTCGATGCCCCGTTCCTGCTGTACCGCTCATTCTTCGCCCTGCCCGACTCGATTCGCGGTGCCGATGGCCAGGCCGTCAACGCGCTCCTGGGGTCGACCAATGCACTGCTGCGGATCATCGCCGAGGTCAGCCCCCGCGCCGTCGTGATCTGCTTCGGCGCCGAGCAGGCGCCCTACCGCGTCGAGCTCTACGCCGGCTACCACGCCCAGCGTCCGCCGATGCCCGCGGCGCTGGCCTGGCAGTTCGCCAGGGCGCCCGAGCTATACGCCGCGTTCGACTGGCACGTCGCCGACACCGCTGAGCTCGAGGCCGACGATCTGCTCGGTGCCTACGCCGCGCTCGAGGCTTCCGCCGGCGGCACCACACTGTTGCTGACCGGCGACCGCGACATGTACCAGTGCGTCGATGCACACACACGCGTGCTCTATCTCAAGCAGGGCTCGAGCGGCTTTGAGACCGTCGACGCGCTCGAGGTCGAGCGCCGTTACGGCATCACGCCGGCCGCGGTGGTCGACTTCATCGCGCTGCGCGGTGATCCCTCCGACGGCCTGCCCGGCGCACCGGGGATCGGCGAGAAGACCGCCGCCACGCTGCTGCAGCGCCACGGCAACCTCGACGCGCTGCTCAGCGCCGTCGCCGACGGCGATGCCGGTGAGCGTCCGCGGATCGCCGCGGCGCTGCGTGACAACGCCGATCTGCTGCGTGCCTATCGGGAGATCGCGTCGCTGCGGCCGGTCGACGTCATCCGTCCGGTCGACGCCGACACCGATCTGCCCGGTGGCGCCGCCGCGGCCGCACGGATCGGCATGGGCGCGCTGGCCGGCCGGCTCGAGTCGGCGACGTCACTCGCCGACCTCTAGCAGCGATCAGACCATCGAAGCTCAGCTGCAGTTGAGCGGGAAGTCGGTTCCCGTGACCTCGAACGACGCCGCGCCCTGGCTCATCGTGAACGCCCCGTAGCGACCGGTCAGACTCAGCTTCCAGCCGTCGAACACGTGCAGCTTCAGATACGGATAGCCGGCCGAGTCGGCGTTCTTGCGATGACATCCATACAGCCGCGAGGCGTTCTTGTGCTTGGGCTCCCACTTGGACAGCGCGAGCGCGACCGCGCAGGCGGTGCCGACCTTGACGCTCTTCAGCCTGTAGACCTCAACCCCGGTCACGACCGGATGCTGGCACTCATGCCATCCCGCCGGCAGTCCGCTCGACGCGCTCGCGACCGCCGGCGCGGTGAGGGCCGCCGACGCCAGCAGGGCGATGACCACGATGATCCGAGGCATGCGAGCGGAACCTATCCGATGTCGCGCGGCGCGGGTGAGCAGTGAATACGAACTGCGACATCGAAGATCGCCACGCCCGTACGCTGATCTGATGGCACATCCACTGCGAGTCGGTATCAAGCTCTCCCAGGACGCTCCGATCGAGAGCTACAAGGCGATCTGGAAGATCGCCGACGAGGCGAAGTTCGACCACTGCTGGGCGATGGACCACCTGGCATCGATCGGCGGCATCGGTGACGACCGGCCGATCTTCGACGGATGGGAGCTGCTGGCCGGGATGGCCACTGCGACGACGCACGTTCGCATCGGACTGCTGGTGACCGGGATCACCTATCGCAACCCCGCGCTGCTCGCGAAGATCGCAACGACCGTCGACCATCTCTCCGATGGCCGCCTCGAGTTCGGGATCGGTGCGGCCTGGGCCGCCAACGAGCATGAGATGTACGGCATCTCCGGCCTCGACCACCGCGTCGGCCTGTTCTCGGAGGGCATGCAGGTGATCCGCTCGCTGTGGACCCAGGAGCGAACGAGCTTCGACGGTCGCTATTTCACGATGAAGGACGCGGTCGCCAATCCGAAGCCGGTCCAGAAGCCGTACCCGCCGATCTGGATCGGCTCCGGTGGTCCGACGATGCTCAAGCTCACGGCCCGCCACGCCGACGTCTGGAACGTCAGCGGCCCGGCCGGCAGCGACGTCGAGAGCGCCGTCGCCGCATCCCGGAAGCTCGACGAGCAGTGCCGCGCGATCGGCCGCGACCCCGACGAGATTCGTCGCTCGGCCCAGATCCCGGCCGGCGATCCCAACGACGTCATCGAGCGCGTGCGAGCATTCGCCGAGGCCGGGTTCACCGAGGTCATCATCATGCTGAGCGGCGGCAACATGGCGACCAACAGCGATCCGGTGACCACCGCGGCGATGCTCGCCGAGCGGGTGCTGCCCGAGCTCCGCCGCTAGCGCCGGCGGCGGTCAGCGACCAGCCGCCAGCTCACGCGAGCGCGAGCAGCGCGTCGAGCATGCGCTCGGCCATGCCTACCGCGATCGACAGGTGCCCCTCGCCGGGCAGCAGCTTGGCGTCGACGCCCGGGATCGCACCGGCCAGCCACTGGCCGTGGGCGAACGGGACCATCAGGTCCGCATCGCCCTGCCAGAGCGTGACCGGCGAGCTGATCTCGCTCACCGAGAATCCCCATGAGGATGTGAACGCGAGGTCGTCGTCGACCCAGCCGGCGACGCCGTCGCGCAGACCCTCGCGCAGCGAGCCCACCAGGTCCGCACCGATCTCATCGTTCATCACCGCCAGGTCGACGTCGGGCAGGAGGCTTGCGACCGCGGCCGCGATGCCCGCCGCATCGGCCGTGATCAGTTCCGGGCGCTGAGCCTCGAGCGCGGGCCGCAACACCGACTCGCCCTCGAACGCGAGCCCGAACTCGACGACATTGTCATCGCCCATCCCGGCCGTGAAGTCCAGCTCCGGAACCCCCGCGGGGCCGACGCCGGCGATCACCAGCGTCCCGAGCACGCCTTCCAGGCTGTGAGCGCACGCGAGTGCATGCGGCCCACCGCCGGAATGGCCCGCAACCCAGCACTCCGATGCCCCGAGCGCGCCGAGCAGCGCCGCGGTGTCGGCGACGACATCGGCCACACGCCGGCCCGCCAGTCGCGTTGAGCCACCGTATCCCGGACGCGACGCGCAGACATAGCGCAACCCGCGGGCGTGCACGACGCGCTCGAGTCCGCTCTCGGGCCGGCGTGACCCGGGCGTGCCGTGATGAAAGACCAGTGGCAACCCCTGCTCGGGCCCGCTCACATAGATATCCAGGAGCCGACCGTCGGGAAGGGTGAGCGTTTTCTCCATACGAACCCAGGTCGCCCGAATGCTCAGGGCGTGAACTTGACGGTGATCACGTCACCGTCGTTCATCACGTAGTCGCGGCCCTCGAGCCTCAGTGCCGCGTTCTCACGGGCGCCGGCGTAGCCGCCGTACCGCACGAGCGCGTCCCAGGAGACGACCTCGGCCCGGACGAAGCCCTTCTGGATGTCGGAGTGGATCTGACCGGCGGCGTGCCAGACGCTGAGTCCGCGGCGCAGATGCCAGCTCTGCGCGGGCTTGTCCTCGCCCGCGGTGAAGAACGTGATCAGATCGAGCAGCTCGAACGCGCCGCGCACGACGGTCTGCAGGCCCGACTCTGCGAGCCCGAGGTCCTCGCGCATCTCGCCCGCCTCCTCAGGACTCAAGGCGCCGAGTTCGGCTTCGAGCCGTGCCGACACTCCAACCGCGCGGGCCCCGTGCGACTCGGCGTATTCGAGGATCTCGGCCGGCACGCCGGTGTCACCCTCATTCAGGTTGGCGACGAACAGCACCGGCTTGACCGTCAGTGAGCCCAGCAGTGTCGCCGCGTCGGGCGCGTCGTCGGGCACCGGCACCGTCCGCACCGGCTTCCCCTCCTGCAGAGCTGCGATCACCTGCTCGAGCCAGCGCTGCTCGGCGATCGCGTGCTTGTCGCCGCCGCGCGCCTGGCGAACGACGCGATCGACTCGCCGCTCCGCCTGCTCGAGGTCCGCGTAGATCAGCTCGGTCTCGATCGTGGCGATGTCACGCAGCGGATCGACGCTGCCCTCGGAATGCACGATCCCGCTGTCCGTGTGTGCGCGCACGACGTGCAGCAGCGCGTCGGTCTCACGAATGTTGGAGAGGAACTGGTTGCCGAGTCCCTCGCCCTTGTGCGCGCCGGCGACCAGGCCGGCGATGTCGTGGAAGGCAATCGTGTCCCAGACGATCTTCGACGCCCTGACGGTGTCGGCGACCTGCTGCATGCGTGCGTCCTGCACCGGAACCACGGCGACGTTTGGCTCGATCGTCGTGAACGGGTAGTTGGCCGCCTCGGCGGCGACGCCGGTGAGCGCGCTGAACAGCGACGACTTACCGGCGTTCGGCATGCCGACGATCCCGACCTTCATCGGCACCGCAACGACCTGCCGATCACGGTGCCGAGCGTCGCCCCGGCGATCACGTCGCTGGGGTAGTGCACACCGAGGTAGGGGCGACTCAGGGCGAACATCGTCGCTGCACCGTAGAACAGTGGCGAGCCGAACGGCAGCGCGCTGCTGTAGGCGGCGGCCGCCGCGAACGACGTCGTCGCGTGGGCACTCGGCAACGAGAGCGCGGTGACGACGGGGGTGAGCGGTGGCAGATCCTCGAGCTCGGGGCGCGGTCGCTTCACGGCGAACTTGACCGCGGTGTTGAGCCCGTAGGCGATCGCGGTCACGGCGACGCCGCGCGCAAAGGCCCTGCGGCGATACGACCCGCGAGCACTGATCGCGACCCCGGCCGCGCCCAGCGCAAACCAGCACGCGGCGTGCTCACCGGTGCGTGAGAAGTTCGCGATCGCGTTCACAACCCGTGGATCGCCGTGGCCGCGCGAGCGCAGCAGACGCAGCAGTCGACGGTCCAGCTCCTCAGCCGGCCCCAGCGTCGCCGTCACAGAGTCACAGGCTCACAGGGTTTCAGAACCCGACGCGGTGATCTTCGCTGTCGAGCAGCACGTAATCGACCCGTGTGAGGTCGAAGGTCACGATCCCGTCCTCGGCGTTCAGCTCATGCCAGCCGCCGCTCTTGCCGAGCACCTCGCGCAGCTTGCTCAGCTCCGCGGCGCGCACGCGCGCGACCAGGGTCTGGCCGCCGTGAAAGCCAATGCTGATCTTCTGGGGCTTGTCGTCACTGCTCATTTCGAGGCTCCTCTTGGTTCGACGATCTCCGTCAGCACACCGCCCGTCGCCGCCGGATGCACGAACGCAACGCGCGAGCCGCGGATGCCGGTGCGCGGCCGCTCGTCGATCAGCCGCACGCCTGCTGCCGACAGACTAGCCAGCGTCGCCTCGATGTCGCCGACTCGGTAGGCGATGTGGTGCAGACCGGGTCCGCGCTGCTGCAGGAAGCGCGCCACCCCCGTCTCGGCGCCGAGCGGAGCGATCAGCTCGACGTGACCGTCGCCGACATCGAGCAGCGCAGCTTCGACCCCCTGATCCAAAACCGTCTCGCGATGCACGAGCGGCAGTCCCAGAACGTCGCGGTAGAACGCGAGCGAGTCATCGATGTCGGTCACCGCTATACCGGTGTGATCGAGCGCGGCCAGGGTCAGCATCTCAGCTGACCCGCTCGAGCCGTGGATTCGGGCGGTACTCGCGTCCCGCCTTCGCGCAGGGCCGGCCGTCGGTGACCACGACATCGGCGGTGTAGTCGTTCTGCCCGCGGATCAGCGAGGAGCCGACGCCGTAGGCGTCGACCGGGACACCGAGCGCCTCGAACTGCTCGATCTTCCCGGCGGTGAAGCCGCCGCTCGCGACGATCCGGACGTCGCCGTGCCCGGCCGCGTCGAGCGCGGAACGGACGTTGTGCACGAGTTGCGGGTTGACGCCGCGCGGGTCGAAGTCGCCCATCGCGTCGAACATCGAGCGGTCGACCATCAGCTCCGAGGTGTCGAGCCGGACTCCCCACAGCCTGGTTCCCAGCGCCTCGGCGACCTCGACGGCGGTCCGTGCCGAGTCGTTCTCGAAGTCGACCAGCACGGTGATGTTCATCTCGTCGTGGTAGCGCTCGGCGAAGACCTCGGCCGCCTTCACCGTGTCGCCTCCGTAGGCGGCGATCAGGCCGTGCGGCACCGTGCCGACGCCGCGCCCGCCCCACCACGAGGCCTGGGCGTCGGTCGAGACGCCGATCGCGCCGGCGACGTGCGCCGCCCAGCCGTCGCCGGTCTGCACGTGCCAGTGGTCGTGGCGAGCAGGGAAGTAGAGGATCGGCTTGTCGCGTGCGGCGCGCACGACCGCGGCGACGTTGCGCATGATCAGCGAGCGTCGCGCCAGCGAACCCAGGTAGACCGTCTCGAGGTGGGCGAACAGGCTGTAGTCGCCCTCGATCGTCATCACCGTCTCCCAGGGTGAGATCGCGTCGCCCTCGTGAAGCGCGTGCACCTCGAGCTGGTCCCAGCCGGAGATCCACTCGCCGTCGCTGCCGAGATGACCCGATCCCAGCTTCAGCATCGCGATCGCCTCGTCGATCCCGCCGAGCAGCGACTGCTGCTTCTGGAAGACCTGCAGGATCACGCGCGGATGATGTCCGACGCCCTCGAGCAGCTGCTTCGTGTAGACGAAGTAGGCGTCGGCGTAGTAGCCCTCGCGCAGCCGCTGCGCCGGGAGGCGGAAGACCTCGGGCGCGAGACGCACCCTCGACGGCACTGTCATGCGGCGAGTCTATGGAACGGGTCGGTTCGCTCGTCGGCCCGCTGGCCGACGAGCTCGACGGCCGCGCGCTAGGGCACGAGCACGGTCCGCTCGCCGGGAGCCTCGGGCTCGGCCCAGGCGCGCTCGACCGCGGACAGCGGCAGCGGTCGCACGTTGACATCGAGGCTCCCGGCGGCGATCTCTGCCACCAGCGATGGCAGCTCGGCCACATAGCCCTGCGGCGACACCGATCCCTGGCCGCTGCCCTGCAGCCGCAGGTTTGCCGACCGCAGCGCCGTCGACGGCAGCTCGATCGTGGGTCCGGTGATCGCGCCGATCTGGATCCAGTCGAGCGGGCGGCTGCGGTCCGCACGTGCACGGAGCAGCGCCGGTATCGCCTGCTGCGTCGGCTCGCCCCACAGGTAGTCGATCACGATGTCGACCTCGGCTGCGGCGGCCGCCAGCGCGGCGGCGGTGGCCTCGGCGTCGTCGGTCAGCTGCACGGTGGCCGTGGCGCCCAGCGGCGGCAGCGCAGCCAGCCGCGCGCCGTTGCGTCCCGCGCCGACGATGGTTGCGGCTCCGAGCCGCTTGGCAACCTGCACGGCCATCGTGCCGGCGTTGCCGGTCGCGCCGAGGATCAGCACGCTCTGGCCCGGCGCGATCGGCACGCGCCGGCGCAGCGCGACCCACGAGGACATCGCCGGGTTCATTGCCGCGGCGACCTTCGTGACATCGACGTCGTCGGGCAGCTCGACCGCGCGGCGTACATCGACCACGGCGCGCTCGGCCATCGTGCCGATCACGTCGTCGTCGGCCGCGAAGTAGATCAGCGCGCCGTCGTCTCGCCGCCCGACGCCGTCGATGCCGGGCAGCATCGGCAGCGTGCCGCTGCTCGTGTAGTGGGCGCCGCGTGCGCCCGTCCGCACCCGTGGGTGCAGGCCGGCAGCGAGCACGTCTACGAGGATCTGGTGTGGTCCATCGGCTGCTGGAACATCGAACCGCTGGTAGTGGGGCGGTTCGTCGAAGCTCGTGACCACCGCGGCATTCATCTTTGGCATGTGGTTCTTTTCCTGTCTTAGTTCGTAGTACGTACTAAGATAGTTCGTATCGCGTACCAGTGTCAACTACAATCACCGGGATGGCGGCTGAGCTGACTCCCACCGACGCGCTCGTGCAGGCGTCATTCCTCGTCCAGGGGATGCTCGAGCGCCGTGCCGGCGAGCACGACCTCTCACTGATCCAGACGCGCCTGCTCGGCATTCTGCGTGACCGCACGCCGACGATGAACGAGCTCGCCCGGTTGCTCGGGTTGGACAAGTCGAGCGCCTCTGGGCTCATCGACCGCGCGCAGAGGCGCGGGCTCGTGCGGCGCGTTCCCTCGCAGCTCGATCGCCGCTCGGTGCGCGTGCGGCTGACCGACGACGGGCGCCGGCAGGTCGAGTCGCTGGCAGCCGAGTTCGCCGAGGACATCGCCGCGCTGCTCGAGCCGCTGGCGCTCGACGACCGCGCAGCGCTGACGCGGTCGCTGAGTCAGGTGGTGGTCGCACACGCCGCCGCCCAGGGCGTCGAGCTAATGTCGTGAATCGTTTCACGACGGTCGTCGCCACGGGCACGCCGTAACCCGCGCGAGCGTCGCTAACGTCGCCGGGCGATGCGCCTGCTGCGATCAAGCGTCCTGCGACACCGTGACTTCCGGCTGCTGTTCTGGGGCCAGACCGCGAGCAACTTCGGCAGCAACGCTGTCGCCGTGGCGATGGCGATCTACATCACGCGTGCGACCGGATCGCCCACCGACCTCGGTCTGATCCTGGCGGCGCAGACGGTTCCGTTCGTGCTGCTGCTGCTGTTCGGCGGCGTCTGGGCCGACCGCCTGCCGCGCCACCGCGTGATGATCGCAAGCGATCTGGTGCGGGCCGCGATCCATGCGCTGCTGGCCGTGCTGATCCTCACCGGCTCGGCGAGGATCTGGGAGATCGCCGTGATCGAGGCGACCTTCGGGGTCGCCTGGGCGTTCTTTCAGCCCGCCGAGACCGGCCTCATGCCCCAGACCGTGCCCGAGCACGAGATCCAGGGCGCGCGGGCGCTGATGGAGGGCTCATGGAACATCTCGCTGGTGCTCGGTCCGTCGGTCGCAACGGCGCTGGTGCTCACCGTCGGCGCCGGCGAGGCCTTCGCCGTCGATGCCCTCAGCTTCGTGATCAGCGCCCTGACGCTCGCCCCGATGCGCCCGCGGGTCCGCGGCGCCGGAGGCGGCGACGAGGACCCCGACCAGCCGCCGACGACCATCATCCATGAGCTCCGCGCCGGCTTCCGCGAGGTTTCCTCGCGCCCCTGGGTGTGGGTCACGATCAGCGCCTTCAGCCTGACGCTGATGTGCTCGTACGCGACCCTGATGTCGCTCGGTCCGGCGGTCACCCGCGACGTCTACGGCCACGTAGGGCTCTACGGCGTGTTCGTCGCGCTGTACGGCGTCGGCTGTCTCGCCGGAACCTGGCTGGCGACCGTCTGGCGCTCGGCGCGACCGCTGCGCGACACGCTGCTGGTGGCGGTCGTCTGGCCCGGTATGTCGATCGTGCTGGCCCTCGGGATCCCGAGCTGGCTCGCCGGGGCATTCATGGTCATCGCCGGCACCCAGAATGGCGTGTTCATGGTCGTCTGGGAGACCTCACTGGCGCGCCACATCCCGCCCGCCGCGCTGTCACGCGTGAGCTCCTATGACTGGATGGGCTCGCTCGCGCTGCTGCCGGTCGGCTACATCACCGCGGGCCCGCTCGCGAGCGCGATCGGCGCCCGCACGGTGCTCGGCGTCGGCGGCGCGATCGGGGTGGTCGCGAGCCTGCTCACGCTGATCCCACGATCGACGCGCGAGCTGACGGCGGAACCCGCCGTCAGCCTCTCAGCCGAGTAGCTCGCGCGCGAGGTCCGCGTAGAAGCTCGCGGCGTAGCCGAGGTCGCGCACGTCGATGCGCTCGTCGGCGTTGTGCATCAACGGCTCACTCTCGGCCACCGTCTGGTGGCGGTGCGGGAAGAAGCCGTAGGCGATCAGGTCCGGGAAGGCCGCGCGGAAGTGACTCGAGTCCGAATAGCCCGGCAGCAGCACCGGCACGGCACGGGCCTCCGGCGCGTTGCGCGCCAACCAGCGCTCGATCACGTCCATCAGCTCGCTGCGGGCCGGCGACTGGTAGCCGTAGACCTTCTCGGTGAACTCGATGTCAAGGCCGGCGGCCGATTCACCGAGCAGCTCGTGCAGGCGCTTCAGCGCGAGGTCCTCGCCCAATCCCGGCGGTACACGGCAATCGACCTTCAGCGAGGCCCGCGCCGGGATCACGTTCATCTTCTCCGACGCCGACACCATCGTCGGCGTCAGCGTCACGCTCAGCATCGGTTCGACGAACACCGGCAGCAGCGGGTCGGCCGCCTCGAGCCGCGCGATCGCGCCCGGAATGTCGTTCTGATCGAGGCCCAGCCCTTCGAGCATCAGCAGCGGCGCCGCGGTCGGGTCGTAACCGCAGAAGCCGGGCTTGAGCGCCGCGATCACCGGTGCCAGCTTGAGCAGCGCATTGTCACCGAGCCGCGGCATCGACGCGTGTCCGGCGGCGCCGTTGGCCGTCAGCTTGAAGCGGAAGATCCCCTTCTCACCGCAGCAGACGCCGTAGTAGCGGGTGCCCTCGAACTCGAACGGCGCTCCGGCGCCCTCGTTGACCAGGAAGTCGCAGCGCACCTTGTCGGGGTGCTGGGTCGTCAGCCAGTGGGCGCCGACCTCTCCGCCGGTCTCCTCGTCGGCGACGAACACGAGCTTCAGTTCTCCGCGCGCGGGGCGCCAGCCGCCGCGTGCGAGCGTCACCGCGGCGACCGCCTCGGCCGCGACCTGGTTCTTCATGTCGAGCGCACCGCGTCCCCACAGGAACCCGTCCGCGATCTCACCCGACCAGGGGTCGTGCTGCCAGTCCTCGGCGTGGGCGAGCACCGTGTCGACGTGCCCGAGGTAGACGAGCGTCGGGCCCGCGGAGGCACCACGCAGCGTCGCGATCAGATTCGGGCGCTCGGGCACGGCGGCGAGCAGCTCGGTCTCGAACCCGGCCTCGCGCACGTAGCTCTCGAGATGCTCGATCGCCGCACGCTCGTCGCCCGGTGGGTTGACCGTGTTGAAGCGGATCAGCCGCTGCAGCAGCTCGGCGGTCTCTGCCTGGAGGTCGTCGGCCACGACTCGCGCATCAGCCATCGGCCGCAGGCTACTAGGATCTCGGCCCGTGACCACCCAGAGCCAGTACGACGCAGATCTGCAGCTCGCCTTCGAGCTGGCGGACGCAGCCGACGCGATCACGATGGCGCGCTACCGCGCCGCCGACCTCGCGGTCGAGACCAAGCCCGACCTCACACCGGTCTCCGAGTCCGACAAGGCCTGCGAGCTGGCGCTGCGCGAGCTGCTCGCCGCGGCGCGCCCCGACGACGCCGTGATCGGTGAGGAGTTCGGTGGTGAATTCGATCCCAGCGACCCAGGCGCAGCGGGTCGCGCCTGGGTGATCGATCCGATCGACGGCACCAAGAGCTACGTGCGCGGCATGGATACCTGGACGACGCTGATCGCGCTGTTCGAGCACGGTGAGGTCAAGGTCGGCCTGGTCTCGATGCCGGCGCTCAGCAAGCGCTGGTGGGCGGTACGCGGGCAGGGCGCCTACGCCGACGGCCGTCGCATTCACGTCTCGCAGATCTCGGCGCTGGCAAGCGCCCAGTTCGTCTGGAGCGGAATCGAGGAGTGGGACGCGACCGGCGGCTTCGACAAGGTCGTCGCGCTCGGCCGTCGCTGCTGGCGTACGCGCGGCGTCGGTGACTCCTGGCAGTACATGCTGGTGGCCGAGGGCGCCGCCGAGATCGCCACCGACCCGGAGGCCACGCTCTGGGATCTGGCCGCCGTCTCGATCGTGGTCGAGGAGGCCGGCGGACGCTTCACCGGCCTCGACGGCACCGCCGGCCCGGGAGCCGGCAGCGGCCTCGCGAGCAACGGGCCGTTGCACGCCGACGCGCTCGCCGCGCTCGGCCGCTAGGCGCGGCGGCCCGCACCAAAAGCGTCGCCCAGGCTGGGACAGACGCTTCAGAGCAAGCCCCGACCCTCCGCTATCCTCGCCCCGCGTGTCTGCAATCGAGGCCTGGCCCGTGAGCGTCCGGTGCGCGTGATCCCGCATCCCGAGCTCGAGCAGCTGCATCTGACCGATGTGCTGCACGCGTTGAGTGATCCGGTCCGGCTCGAGATCGTGCGGCTGCTGGGGATCCACCACGAGCTCTCCTGCGGGCGGCTCGAGGTCTCGGTCTCGAAGTCGACGCTGACTCACCATCTGCGTGTGCTTCGCGACGCCGGCCTCACCTACACCCGCAGCGAGGGTGTGCAGCGCCTGGTCTCGCTGCGCCGCGATGATGTCGAGGCGCGTTTTCCAGGACTTCTGGGCTGCGTGCTCGAGCATTCGCAGCCACAGGTCGCGCTCGCGCAGCTCGGCGTGTAACCGCCGGCGCGTTTCCGGGTATAAATCCGTGGGTAGGTATTCAGACCCGCGGGACGCAGCAAAGCGCCCACGGCTTTAGACCTGCTCCGACTCTGACGAATACGGGCGCGACGCCTCCGTCTTCGTCACTTCTTAACGAGCACTTACGCATCCCTGCGGCGCGTCGAGTGTTCTGAGATGACGTACCGGGAATTCATAACCGGGACGCCCAAATGGTCCTCGCTCCGGCGTGTGTGCGGTTGCTCACACGAGGCCTCTGGAGGAGAACCGGAACCTTGACAGAACTTTACGTAGACGTATAATTCGATCATCTTCAAATTAGCGAACGAAAACGAGCTGTGATGACACCCAAAACCCGCATACGGGGCGAGCACACAGAGAAGGAGACGGCGCGCACATCGCGCCGCAGCAGCGCCACGAGCACGCAGCGTGAGCGCCGGGGTACCGCGCTGAGCACGCGTACGACCCCGCGCCGACGCGCCGCGACGCCGGTGCTGGATGGCTCGATGGAGGCTCTGGAGATCTTCTTCCGTGAAGCCCGCACCCACGAACTACTGACGGCCGCCGAGGAAATCGAGCTGTCGCAGCGCATCGAGCGCGGTGACCTCGACGCCAAGACCCGCATGATCAACGCGAACCTGCGTCTGGTCGTGGCGCAGGCGCGCCGCTACCAGGGCCACGGCCTTCCGCTGGAGGACCTGGTGCAGGAGGGCATGCTCGGCCTGATCCGCGCAGTCGAGAAGTTCGACTGGCGCAAGGGCTTCAAGTTCTCCACGTACGGCACGCTGTGGATCCGGCAGGCGATCCAGCGCGGACTGCAGAACTCCGGGCGCACGATCCGCGTCCCGGTGCACGTCGCGCAGCGTCAGGTCAAGGTCCGCAAGGTCGAGAGCGAGCTCGCGCTCAAGCTCGGCCGTGAGGCCACCGACGAGGAGATCGCCGCCGTGGCGGATCTGCCGATCGAGCAGGTCACCGAGGTCCGCGAGCTCGCCGCAGCGATCACCAGCCTCGATCAGCCCGTCGGCGACGACGGCGAGACGGCGCTTGGCGATCTGCTCAAGAGCGACGAGCGTGGCCCCGAGGAGCATGCCGCCGACAACTGGCGCGACTCCCAGGTTGCCGAGGTTCTGGCGAAGCTGCCCGAGCTCGAGCGCAACGTGATCGAGCTGCGCTTCGGTCTCGGTGGCGACGAGCCTCGCACGGTCCGCCAGACCGGTGCCGAGCTCGGCATCACCACCTCGCAGGCCGGTGAGCTCGAGCGGCGCGCACTGACGACGCTCTCGCGCAATCCCGACCTGGCGGCACTGCGCCAGGCTGCCTAAGCACCCAAGTTCCACTACGGCCCGCTGGAGACAGCGGGCCGTAGTCGTTTAATGGGTGGTGATGGACAGCCTCTTCGACCAGGATCCCGCTGCGGCGGTTCCGGCCCCGGTGGGCCGGAACTACCAGGCCCAAGCCGGCGCGACTCCCGCGGCGCCCCAGCCGCGCGTGCCGCTCTCCACGCGCATGCGCCCGGCCACGCTCGATGAGTACGTCGGCCAGCGCAACCTGCTCGGCGAGCACTCGGCGCTGCGGCGCGCGATCGAGACCGGTCATCCGCACTCGATGATCCTGCACGGCCCGCCCGGCACCGGCAAGACGACGCTCGCGCGGATCATCGCCGGGGCCTCGGGCGCGGCCTTCGAGGAGGAGAGCGCGGTGCAGGCCGGCCGTGCCGAGGTGCGCGCCGTCATCGACCGCGCGCGTGAGCGCCGCAAGATGGGTATCGCGACGGTCTTCTTCCTCGACGAGATCCACCGCTTCAACAAGGCCCAGCAGGACGCGTTGCTGCCCGCCGTCGAGGAGGGGCTCGTGACGCTGATCGGCGCGACCACCGAGAACCCCTACTTCGAGGTGAACTCGGCGCTGCTGTCGCGCACCCGCGTCTACGAGCTCGAATCGCTGTCGCTCGACGACGTGCGCGTGCTGCTCGACCGCGCCGTCGCGCGGGGCGAGGTCGGTGATCCCTCGCGGATCGACGAAGCGGCGCTCGCCTACGCCGCCGAGTGGACCCAGGGAGACGCGCGCGCGGCGCTCAACGGGCTCGAGCTCGCCGCCGACGCCGCCGGATCTGATCCCGCCCGCCCGCGCGTCACCGTCGAGGCGCTGGCCGACGCGCTGCAGGGCCGGCTGCTGAGCTACGACCGCCAGGCCGACAACCACTACGACACGATCTCGGCCTGGATCAAGGCCACGCGCGGCTCCGACCCCGACGCCTCGCTGTACTACCTGGCCGTGATGCTCGAGGGCGGCGAGGATCCGCGCTTCATCGTGCGGCGGATGGTGATCCTCGCCTCCGAGGACATCGGCAACGCCGATCCGCAGGCGCTGGTCGTGGCAACCGCCGCCGCCGCCGCGGTCGAGCACATCGGCCTGCCCGAGGCCGAGTACCCGCTGGCGCAGTGCGCGCTCTACCTGGCGCTCGCGCCCAAGTCCGACGGCACCAAGCGCGCGATCAAGGCCGCCCGCGCCTACATCAAGAGCCACGGCGCACAGTCGCCGCCCGGCTACCTGCGCTCGGCCAATCGCACCGAGGGCAACTACGACTACCCGCATGATCGCCCCGGTCACGTGTCACCGCAGGAGCTGCTGCCGCCGGCCGTGGCGGGGGCGTCCTTCTACCAGCCAGACGACGCCGAGGCGGTCCAGCGGGACCGCCTCGCAGCGATTCGCAAGGCCCGCGGACGCAGCTCATAGCGGCTTAGGCCGCGCGCGTCCCGGAGTCTCGTGAGCAGGCCGTCGGACCGGTGCCGGCGGTCGGTTGACGGCTGCTTGGTGCGCCAGTAGCGATCTGCTAGTATCGTTTTATTACTAACGCAACGCTAGTTGCTGGTTAGTGCGGGAGAGAGAGTTGGCGCTGCTGAGTCCGAAGTCCCAGTGGGAGGTGCCGGGTCCTTACGCGACCACCTGCGTCGAGGTCGACAGCTGGGCGAGCGTTGAGGACGGCGACCTGGCGGTCTACGCGCAGCTGCCCATCGGCGC
>DATASU010000023.1:0-1706 GCA_036269095.1 Solirubrobacteraceae bacterium | reverse complement strand
CCGTCGGCGTCGAGCAGCGCGACGACGAACTCGTCGCCACCGAGGCGCGCGAGCAGATCGCCCTCGCGCAGAATCCCCTTGAGCCGCTCGCCGAGCTGGCGCAACAGCTCATCGCCGACCGAGTGGCCGAACGAGTCGTTGACCTCCTTGAAGCGGTTGAGATCGACGAACAGGCATGCCAGCTGCCGCTGCTGGCCGGTGTTGCGGTTCTCCTGCTCGATCGCGGCGAGCAGGTCGAACAGCGCACGGCGGTTGGCGAGCGTGGTCAGCTGATCGGTCACGGCCTGGCGGTGCTTATCGAGCGTCAGCCGCTGCAGGCTGCGCACCGAGAGCCCGGCGCGCACACTGGCCGCGATCAGCGTCGCCAGCGCCAGTGCCAGTGCGGTGACGCTGATGTGCCCGAGCGAGCCGACGAACAGCATCGTCATGCTCGCGATGCACGCGAGCACCGGGAAGGCGAAGCTCGGGCCCTCGTCACCGATCAGCAGCCCGCGCCCACGCGGATCGATCCAGACCGACAGCGATACGAGCACGATCGAGGTCGGCCAGGCGACGGCGTCGGCAACCTGGCCCGCGTGCGTCGCGCCGAGCCCCGAGACGAACAGGTTGGCGCTGTCACCGAGCGTGTTCGCCGCCAGCCCCAGGGCCAGCAGCATCCACGGTAGGCGCCGGCGGCCGGGCAGCACCGCACTCGAGCCGATCACGAGCGCCAGCAGCAGCAGGTCACCGATCGGCAGCGCGAGGTTGGTCGCGACGGCCCCGGAGTTGCCGCCATCGGAGTGCAGCACGCTGTTGAACAGGAACGCGGCGGCGATCGCGGCCGCGCCGAGCCCGGCGATGATGCCGTCGAGCCAGGTCTCGGCGGTCAGCCGCCGCGCGCTGACCTGCACGAGCAGCATCACCCCGACATAGGTCAGCGGGTAGAACCAGAGGTAGAGCACGTTCGTGAGCAGCGGTGTGCTCGCGCCGCTGTTGCCCTGGATCGCGAGCACCAGGTCACCGAGCGACCACGACATGAAGCCGAGTCCGAGCGCGATCGGCACCAGGCGCGCGCTCCACGAGCGCTCGCGTCCGACGAAACCGCGCAGGATGCACGCGCCACTGCCGATGATCTCGAACACCGACACGCCCCAGTCGTCGATGGCGGGCCAGCTGCCGAGGTTGCTGCGCACCAGCGTCGAGACGATGTAGGCGACCAGCAGCAGCGCCATCAGTGCGTAGAGAAGCTTCAGGCCACGGCCGGCATCGGGCATGGCAAGCCAATGCCGCCGGGCTTGATCGGCGCTGCGCCGCGCAAGCTCCTGGCGGACACCGTCAGTGTCGGCGCCGCTCGCGCTGCGCTCGTCGAATCCCAACGTGCCGCTGTCCATAGATTCGCCTTAGCCGCTTAATCGGCCGCGACCCCCCGACGCTGAAGCCGCTCACGCCTGCCCGACGGGCGAGCCGCCGAGCTCGCCGAGCCGCGCCGGCGCCGCGTCAGGCGCCCGCGGCGTCGAGGCGCCGCACGGCCTCGGCGTGGACGTCCGCGGGCAGCGGCCCGCGCGCGGCCATCTCGACGTTGCGCTGCAGGTGCGCGACCTTGCTGGTGCCGACGATCGTCGTCGACAGCGCCGGGTGGCCGAGCGTGAAACGCAGCACGAACTCATGCCGGTCGATGCCGTCGAGCAGCTCGTCGAGCCGGGCCGCCTGCCAGATGTCCTGCGCGG
>DATASU010000022.1:0-19611 GCA_036269095.1 Solirubrobacteraceae bacterium | reverse complement strand
GGTCGACATCGTGCCTTTATCGGCACATTTGGACGGTAACGTCAGCCTGCGGCCGTAGGCTCAGAGAATGCCTTCAGCCAAGTCCGTCCACGTCTGCTCCGCCTGCGGCAGCGAGTCGCCGCGCTGGTCGGGGCAGTGTCCCGGTTGCGGGGAGTGGAACACGCTCGTCGAGGAGCTGCGCGTGAAGCCGAGCGCGTCGGCGCGTGGTGCTGGAGGCTCGCGCTCGGGCTCGGGTGCTGCCGCCGTTCCGGTGCCGCTCGGGAGCTTCGCCGCGGCCGATCATGCGCGGCTCAGCACCGGCATCGGTGAGCTCGACAACGTGCTCGGTGGCGGCCTTGTGCCCGGCTCGCTGGTGCTGATCGGCGGCTCGCCGGGGGTCGGAAAGTCGACGCTTACGACGATGGCGCTCGCGAACCTCGTGGCGGCCGGGCGCAGCACGCTGTATGTGTCGGCCGAGGAGTCGCCGGCGCAGATCCGGCTGCGAGCCGAGCGTCTCAGCTCCGGCGCGCCGCTTGAGATCCCGGTGATCGCCGAGACCGACCTCGCGGTGGTGCTGGCGACGCTCGAGCGCGAGCGCCCCGACGTCTGCGTTGTCGACTCGGTGCAGACGCTGCACTGCAGCAACCTCACCAGCTCGTCGGGCTCGGTCGCGCAGGTGCGCGAGGTCGCGACCGAGATCATGCGCGTGGCGAAGGCCAACGGCATCGCCGTGCTGCTGGTCGGGCACGTGACCAAGGACGGGGCGCTGGCCGGGCCGCGCGTGCTCGAGCATCTGGTCGACTGCGTGCTGCAGTTCGACGGTGAGCGTGAACGCACCTACCGCACGGTGCGGGCGATCAAGAACCGCTTCGGCTCGACCAATGAGGCGGGCGTGTTCGAGATGCGCGACGACGGCCTGGTCGAGGTGCTCGACGCCTCCGCGCGGTTCGTGGCCGAAGCGACGCGCGCGGCCGGCAGCGTCGTGCTTTGCGCGATGGAGGGCACCCGCCCGCTGCTGGTCGAGGTTCAGGCGCTGGTGTCGCCATCCGAGCTCGAGCCGCCGCGGCGGGTCGTCGCCGGAATCGACCGCAACCGGTTGGCGCTCGTGCTCGCGGTGCTCGGGCGTCATGCCGGGATCGGACTCGGCAACGCCGACGTCTTCGTCAACGTCGTCGGCGGTGTACGGGTCGACGAACCGGGTGCCGACCTGGCCGTGGCGCTGGCGGTCGCGAGCGCCGCCCGTGGAGTGCCGTTGCATTCCGCGCCGGGGCAGCCGCTGGCATGTTTCGGAGAGCTCGGCCTGACCGGGGAGCTGCGCACGGTCGCGCACGGCGACCGGCGCCTGGCCGAGGCCGTGAAGTTCGGCCTGGGGCAGGTCGCCGAGCCTGGACGCTTCCGGACGCTGCGCGATGCCGTGCGCGAGGTCGTCGCGCGCGAGCGGATGGCGGCGGCCTAGTAGCCCGGATCGGTTGCCTCTCGAGGCGTATCGCTCGCCTCTCGAGGCGTTTCGCTCGCCGTAACACGTGTCCCGGGAGGCTGACGCGCCCGCGTGCCCGGTCCCGGAGTTGTCGCGGTTGGGTAGCCGTTGACGTCCAGGCGTTTCCGGATTGGCCCTACACCGCGTAAAATTGGCATTCTTATGGCGTCGCGATCCGGGGAAGAGTTCAAAGATGAGCTCGAATCCAGGCAGGAGTCCCGGATGGTCAGGGCGCTCGAAATGGTCGCGCCCGGAACCGCGCTGCGTGAGGGGCTCGACAACATTCTCCACGCGCACACGGGCGGCCTGATCGTCATCGGTGACGCCGACGACCTCGCGTTTCTGTTCTCCGGTGGGATCAAGCTCGATCTCGACTACTCGCCGGCGCTGCTCTACGAGCTGGCGAAGATGGACGGGGCGATCGCGCTCAGCTCGAACGCCACCAAGATCGCGCATGCGAACGTTCAGCTGACGCCGGATCCGACGATCTACACGATGGAGACCGGAACGCGCCACCGCACCGCCGAGCGTGTCTCCAAGCAGACCGATGCGATCGTCGTCGCGATCTCCGAGCGGCGCGAGGTTGTCTCGCTGTACGTCGACGGAACCAAGTACATCCTCGCGGACATCCCCGTCGTGCTCGCCAAGGCCAACCAGGCGCTCGCCACGCTCGACAAGTACCGCAGCCGCCTGGATCAGGTCTCCACCCGCCTGACGGCGCTCGAGTTCGAGGGCGGGGCGACGCTGCATGACGTGCTCACGGTGCTGCAGCGGGCCGAGCTCGTCACCCGCATGGCGGTCGAGATCGAGCGCTACATCGTCGAGCTCGGTACCGAGGGGCGCCTGATCGAGATGCAGCTCGACGAGACGATGGTCGGCGTCTCCGCCGACAAGGCGGCGCTGGTTCACGATTACCTGCTCGAGGACAGCGACGAGGCCTTCTCGGTCGCCTTCGATCAGCTCGTGCGGCTGCCGCACCAGGATCTGCTCGACTTTGGTCGCCTTGCCGAGCTGCTCGGCTACGACCGCAAGCTCAACACGCTCGACTACCCGATCTCGCCACGCGGGATCCGGATTCTCGGACGCATTCCGCGCCTGCCGAAACTGGTCGTCAAGCGCATCATCGACGAGTTCGGAGGACTCGAGGAATTGCTGGCCGCCACTGATGGCGAGCTCGAAACCGTCGACGGCGTCGGCGAGATCAGAGCCAAGGACATCCGTGAGGGCCTGCGGCGACTGCAGGAGATCAATCTGGTCGACCGCTATTTGCAGACTTGAAGCCGGTGGGTGCTGGACCGCACCCCGCCGGGCGAACAAGGGAGGACACCATCACTGACATGATCGAAGCGCACCTGGAAGAAGAAGACGTAGAGCTCGAGGACCTCGAGATCGAGCCGCTGCCGCAGATCGACTTCGAGGTCGGCGACAACGTCGTATATCCGCATCACGGCGCCGGCAAGGTGCTGAAGAAGGAGATGAAGGACGTCCTGGGGGAGAAGCGTGAATACCTCACGATCAAGATCCTTCACAACGACATGACGGTGATGGTGCCGACGGCGAACGCCGCCGTCGCCGGGCTCCGGCGCGTGATCGACGAGGAGACCCTGCTCAAGGTGCTCGCGGTGCTTCAGGATCAGTGCTCGGACATGCCCAAGAACTGGAACCGCCGGTTCAAGCACAACCGCGACAAGATCAAGACCGGCGACATCTACGAGTTGGCCGAGGTCGTGCGCAACCTCGCGATCCGTGACCATCAGAAGGGACTCTCGACCGGCGAGAAGCAGATGTACACCCGTGCCAAGAAGGTGCTGGCCTCGGAGATGATGTACGCGCTGGACATGGACGAGGAGCAGGTCGACGGACACCTCAACAACGTGATCCTCGAGGGCGCAGGTAACGCCGCGCCGGTCACGGTCGCGGCGGAATAGTCGCAGCAGGTTCGTATGGCGGTCGCGCTGATCGTGGCCGCAGGCCGTGGCGAGCGCCTTGGGTCCGGGGGTCCCAAGGCGCTCGTCAGCGTTGCGGGCCGGCCGATGCTCGAGTGGAGCATCGCCGCGCTGCGTGAGGTCGCGGTCGTCGAGCGGATCGTCGTCGCGCTTCCCGCCGACCGCATCGACGCCGCGCCGGACGGCGTTATCGCGGTCGCGGGCGGGGCGACGCGCTCCGAATCGGTGACGGCGGCGCTGTCTGCCGCGCAGGCCGATGACGACGTCGTGATCGTGCACGACGCGGCGCGGGCCCTGGCCACCCCGGCACTGTTCTCCGAGGCGGTGCTGGAGCTCGAGCGGCTCGGAGTCGATGCGGTGATCGCGGCGGCGCCCGTGACCGACACGATCAAGCAGGTCGGTGGCGCCGGGCGCATGGTTGAGCTGACGCTCGACCGTTCGCGGCTGTGGGCGGTCCAGACCCCGCAGGTATTTCGTCGCCAAGCGCTCGAGCGCGCGCTGGCGGCAGGGCCGGAGCTGATCGCCAGCGCCACCGACGATGCCTGGCTGGTCGAGCGTCAGGGCGGTACCGTCGCGGTGCTGCCCGCGCCTGCTGAGAACTTCAAGATCACCACGCCACTGGACCTGCGGCTGGCGGAGTTGCTGCTGGGCGAGCGCGCGGCGCTGGCCGAGCGCGCGACGCCGGCCGAGCGGGCGACGCCGGCCGAGCGAGGCACGCCGTGAGCGTCGCGACCGGGCTCGGCTACGACTGCCACCGGCTCGTCGAGGGCAGGCCGCTGATCATCGGCGGTGTGACGATCCCGCACACGCACGGCCTGCTCGGGCATTCCGACGCCGACGTCCTCAGCCACGCGATCATCGACGCGCTGCTCGGAGCCGCCGCTCTGGGTGACATCGGTGAGCACTTCCCCGACACCGACGAGCGCTACCGCGACGCCGACTCGATCGCGCTGCTGCGCGCCGCCGTCGCGATGCTCGCCGAGCGCGGTTGCACGATCGAGCACGTCGACGCGACGGTGGTGCTGGAGCAGCCGAAGCTGCTCCCGCACCGTCCGCAGATCCACGCGCGCCTGCTGGAGGCACTCGGGGTCGCCGAGGGGCAGCTCAACGTCAAGGCCACGCGTGGCGAGGGGATGGGCTTCATCGGCCGGCTCGAGGGCGCGGCCGCGCTGGCGATCGCCACGATCACCAGGCCCTAGTCACGAGCAGCGGCGGCCGACTGATGCGCCGTGACCGGCTAACTTCTGGTTCGTGCGAGAGATAACACTGCACGACACGCTCACCGGCAAGGTGCTGCCGCTGCGCACGCGCGAGCCCGGCAAGGTCGGGATCTACGCCTGCGGGCCGACCGTGTACGGGCGCATACACATTGGCAACGCCCGGCCGTTCGTGGTCTTCTCGTTGCTCAAGCGGTTCCTCGTCCACGAGGGTTACGAGGTCACGTTCGTCGCCAACATCACCGACATCAACGACAAGATCTATGCGGCGGCGTCGGCGGTCGGGATCGCATCGTCAGAGCTCGCCCGCGACATGACCGCGCACTACCTGGCCGACACCGAGCGCCTCGGGCTGGGCCGGCCCGATCACGAGCCGCTGGCGAGTGAGACGATCGACGAGATCATCGACCTGATCCAGAAGCTGATCGACAGCGGCCATGCGTACGCGGTCGACGGAGATGTGTACTTCGGCGTACGCAGCTACCAGCGCTACGGCGAGCTGTCGCACCGGAAGCTCGAGGATCTCGATCAGGGCGAGGGCGGAGAGGGCGCCGAGCGCAAGCGTGACGCCGTCGACTTCGCGCTCTGGAAGGCACAGAAGCCGGGCGAGGACACGGCCTGGGACGCTCCCTGGGGGCGCGGACGGCCGGGCTGGCACATCGAGTGCTCGGCGATGGCCGAGAAGCTCCTCGGGCTCGATTTCGAGATCCACGGCGGCGGTTCTGACCTGACCTTCCCGCACCACGAGAACGAGGCCGCCCAGACCTGCGCGGCGCACGGGCAGCCGCTCACGCGGCTGTGGGTGCACAACGGCATGCTGCGGCTCGCGCAGGAGAAGATGTCGAAGTCCGAGGGCAACACGCTGCTGCTGCACGCGGCACTCGACGGGTACGGCCGCGATGCGGTGATCGCCTACTTCTGCGCCGGGCATTACCGCCAGCCGCTCGAATTCGACGATGAGCGCATGGACGCGGCGGCGGCGAGCGTCAAGCGCTTCCGTGAGCTCGCCCGCAAGCTGACCGCGGGCGCATCGCCCGAGTGGTCGGCGCGGTTGCGCGCCGAGTTCTTCGACGCGCTGGCCGAGGATTTCAACACGCCGCGGGCGTTTGCGGCGGCGTTTGACTGGGTGCGCGAGGCAAACCGCAGCGAGGGGCCGACCGGCGACGCCGATCTGCGCGAGATGCTCGGCGTACTGGCGCTCGACAATCTGCTCGATGTCGACGGCGCCGAGGCGCCGCAGCAGGCGCAGACGCTGATGGGCGAGCGCGAGACGGCACGCGCCGCGCGCGACTGGGCCCGCGCCGACGAACTGCGAGACCAGCTGCGCGAGCTCGGCTGGGAGGTACGCGACGGCCCGGACGGCCCGGAGCTGCTCGCGATCTGATGATCATCTACGGGCGTAACGCCGTGCACGAAGCGATCCGCGGGCCGCGCAGCGTGAGCCATGTCTGGGCCACGACCGGCGCCGGGCGCGAGCCGTGGCTGGCCCAGAGCGGCGTGCGCGTGACGCTCGAGCCGGGCGACGAGATCGCGCGGCGCGCCGGCTCCGACGGCCACCAGGGCGTGTGTGCCGAGGTCTCCGAGTTCCGCTACGTCGAGGGTGAGGACCTGCTCGCGTACGAGCAGGCACTGATCGTCGCGCTCGATCAGGTCCAGGATCCCCAGAATCTCGGGGCGATCTGCCGCTCGGCCGAATGCGCCGGGGCGGCGGGCGTGGTGCTGCCGGAGCGGCGCGCGGCCGAGGTGACGCCCGCGGTCTGCAAGGCGTCGGCCGGCGCCGTCGAGCATCTGCCGCTGGCGCAGGTGCGCAACCTGACTGATTTCCTCAATGCCGCCAAGGCCCGCGGCTTCTGGTGCTACGGGGCCGACGGCGACGCCAGGCTCGACTACCGGCAGGTCGACTTCGCGGGCCCGGTGGTGCTGGTCATGGGCTCGGAGGGGCGTGGTCTGCGCCCGCGCGTCGCCGGCGCCTGCGACGCACTGATCTCGCTGCCGTTGCGCGGTCAGATCGAATCTCTGAGCGTCGGCGCGGCGGCGGCTGTCCTGCTGTATGCCGCGGCAGCGGCCCGCGACTCATAATCAAGTCAGATGATCGAGCGGATCCGCGCACTTCCGAAGGCCGAACTGCACCTGCACATCGAGGGCACGCTCGAGCCCGTTCTCGCGTTCGCGCTGGCCCGGCGCAACGGCATCGAGCTGCGCTTCCGGTCCGTCGAGGCGCTGGCGCAGGCCTACAACTTCGCCGACCTGCAGTCGTTCCTGGACCTCTACTACGAATGCATGGCGGTGCTGCTGCGTCCGGCTGACTTTGCCGACCTGGCCAACGCCTATCTCGAGCGCGCCGCCCGCGACGGCGTGCGCCACGTCGAGATGTTCTTCGACCCGCAGGCCCACACGAGCCGCGGCGTCGCGCTCGATGACGTCGTCGCCGGGCTGCGCAGCGCCGTGCTCGAGGCGCCGGCCCGCCACGGGCTCTCGGCCACGCTGATCGCTTGCTTCGTGCGAGATCGCCCGGTTGCCGAGGCGATGACAACGCTCGAGGGACTGGCGCGGCACCTTGACGTCGTCGCCGGCGTCGGTCTTGACTCGGCCGAGGTCGGCAACCCGCCCAGCGCCTTCCGCGAGGTCTTCGAGGCCGCCGCGCAGCTCGGGTTGCGCAGGGTCGCCCATGCCGGCGAGGAGGGGCCGCCCGCCTACGTCTGGGAGGCGCTCGACGTGCTTGGGGTCGAGCGCATCGATCACGGCATCCGTGCCGCGGAGGATGGGGCGCTGCTGCGGCGACTCGCGACCGATCGGGTGCCGCTGACGGTCTGCCCGCTGTCGAATCTGCGGTTGCGCTGCGTCGACTCGCTCGAGCAGCACCCGCTCCCGCAGTTGCTCGACGCGGGCGTGCTGGTGACGATCAATTCGGACGATCCGGCGTACTTCGGTGGCTACGTCGCCGAGAACTATCTGGCGATCCAGCGGGCGCTGGGGCTCGACATCACCACGCTCGAGGCGCTCGCGCGCAACTCGCTCGCCGCGAGCTTCGCAACCAGCGGTTGATCTCGACCGCGGGCAGGACTCGCTATCCGGACCGCGACGGCCCCTTGACACGCACGCCGTGTTATGCGAACCTGCCGCCCAAGCTAAGCATCAACTGAAGCTTTAGCCTCATAGTTTGTAGGAGGGTGCGGTCCTGGGGAGGATCACCGCCCTGCAGTTCAACTCAATAAGGCAGCGGCGCCAGGGGAGGTGACGCGCCACGCAATTCCAACCGTCGTTGCGGCCTGTCCGGTCGTGCGGCGAAGCAAAGGAACGTCGTCGTGGCTCGACTCTCATCAAACCCTAAGGGTCAACTTCAGGTTGAGGATGGATACCTCATCGCCCTTGCCAAGGCTGGAAACCCCGATGCCTATGACAGGCTCGTGCGCCGTTACTACGGATTCGTACGCCTCAAGGCGTCTTCCTACTTCCTGGCCGGTGGAGATGCGGACGATCTCATCCAGGAGGGTCTCGTCGGTCTCTACAAGGCGATTCGCGACTACCGCACCGATCGCGAGTCGAGCTTCCGCAACTTCGCGGAGCTCTGCATCACGCGTCAGATCATCACCGCGGTGAAGACCGCGACGCGCAACAAGCACAGCCCGCTCAACCAGTACGTTTCGTTCTCGAGCACGCCCGCCGGAACCGGCAGTGAGACCGAGCCGACGCTCGACGAGATGATCGCCGGCTCGCCGGTGCACGACCCGGTCAATCAGGTGATCAGCTCCGAGGAGTTGCGCGCGCTCGTGAGCTGCATCTCGACGTCGCTCTCGGACCTGGAGTCGCGGGTGCTGTCGCTGTACCTCGACGGACGCTCCTACGAGGAGGTCGGCCAGCGCCTCGGTTGTGACTGCAAGACGGTCGACAACGCGCTCCAGCGCGTGAAGCGCAAGGTCGGCCAGCACCTGCAGTCGCGGGCGATCGCGGCTTAGGGACCGAAGCTAGTCGGAGGAGAGCAGCGGGCCGAGGTTCGGCGCGTGCCCGTAGGTCTCGAAGGCCCGGAAGCGGTTGAACTGCCGGTGGTGCGGCCCGTGGAAGTCGGACGAGCCGGTCGTCAGCAGACCGAGCTCGGTGGCGCGGCGGACGAGCAGATCTGTCTGCGCCCGCGTGTGTGTGACGTAGAAGGCCTCGACGCCGTCGAGGCCCACTCCCACGAAGCGCTCCAGCGTCGCGATCACCTCGGCGTCGGACTCGACGTCCCAGAAGGGGTGGGCCCAGACAGCGACGCCGCCCGCGGCGTGGATCAGCGCGATCGCCTCGGCCACTGATGGCGCTTCGCGCTCGCGAAAGGCCGGCTTGCCCTCGATCAGGTAGGCGACGAGGAACTCGGTCGGATTGGCCAGACCCTCACGCCGCAGACGCTCGGCGTTGTCCGCGTGGCCGGTGACGGCCTCCGCGAGATGCGGGCGCCCGATCGTCTTGCCGGCGAGCGCGCGCTGGTTGAGCAGCTCGTGGTTGAGGCTCCAGCCGTTCTCCTGCAGTGCCTCGATCATCCGCGCGGCCCGGCGCTCGCGATCCTCGCGTGAATGCTCGAGCTGCGCGAGCAGCGCAGCGTCGCCGGGATCGAACCGATACCCGCAGACGTGCAGATCGGCGGCGACCGGGTCAACCACCGAGATCTCGACGCCCGCCAGCAGGCGCAGTCCGGTCCCGGCGGCGGCCTCAACGGCCTCGGCGACACCACCGACGCTGTCATGGTCGGTGAGCGCAAACAGCTCGACACCGGCCTGTGCCGCGGTGGCCACGGTCTGTGCCGGGGAGAGCTCGCCGTCTGAGTATGTGGAATGGCCCTGGAGCTCGAAGCTCGGGGCGGGAGTGGGTTCGGTCGATGCCATTGCGGTCAGGCTATTGGAAGCCGCGGCACGGCCAGCGCCGGTACCGGCGCGTCGGGGGATCGCGGCGCGATCCGCGGGCGACCCGCAGCGACGCCGCGGCGAGACCCGGATTAGAGGGGCCGTTAGGGCGCCCTAACTTAAATTGTTGCCGCCCGCCGTTAGGGGCCCCTAACTTGTGCTAGCTTCCACCCCGCGGGGGAATACCGACCGCAGCGATCGGAATAGACGACGGAGCTTTTGATCCCATGACCACAGCCCACGCCGGCAACGCAGCAAGGAAGCACGCGAGTCAGAGGTGGAGTTTCTATCTGTGGGTGGCATTGGTGCTGGCCGTCGCAGTCGTGGCGGTCGTGCTGGGATGGCATTCGAGCGGTGGAACGCCGGATCCGAGCGACGCCGCGATCGCGCGCCACATGAGCCGCACCAGTGCGGTCATCAACAGCGCGATCCTCGTCTTCCGCGAGGGCCTCGAGACGATCCTCGTGCTTGCGGCGATCACCGCGAGCTTCCGCGGCGCAAACAGCGTCTACAAGCGTCCGGTGGCGATCGGCGGCGGCCTTGCGATCGCCGCCTCGATCGGCACCTGGTTCCTCGCCGTCGGGATCATCGACCTGCTCGGCGGTGGCGGGCTCACGCTTCAGGCGGCCACCGGGATCCCCGCGATCCTCGTGCTGCTGGTCGTCATGAACTGGTTCTTCCACAAGGTCTACTGGACCGGCTGGATCTCGCATCACCACAAGCGCCGGCGCGGGCTGTTCGGCGGCGACCCCGAGACCAACAAGCGCGCGATGCTGGCCGGCTTCGTGCTGCTGGGCTTCAGCTCGGTGTACCGCGAGGGGTTCGAGATCGTGATCTTCCTGCAGAACCTGCGCGTCACCTTCGGCTCGAGCGTCGTGCTCGAGGGTGTGGCGCTCGGCGCACTGTTCACGGCGGCGACCGGCGTGCTGACATTCGCGCTGCACGCGCGCCTGCCCTACAAGCGGCTGCTGATCATCACCGGCGCGATGCTGCTGGTCGTGCTGCTCGTGATGGTCGGTGAGGAAGTCAACGAGATGCAGCTGGCCGGCTGGATCGGCACGACCACGATCGGCAACTGGCCGGCGTGGATGGGCGAGTGGTTCTCACTGTTCGGAAACGTGCAGACGATCGTCGCCCAGGTGCTGGCACTGGTGGTTGTCGTCGGCTCGTACTTCATGGCCGAGTACCTTCGCGTCTGGCGTCCCCGCCGCCGCGGCCTCAAGGCGGCGGACTTCGCGGCCGAGCAGTCGACGGCCGTGATGGCCGAGGTCTGTCACACCGCCGAGACCCTCGCCGAGTCGGCCGCAGCGGCCGACGCCGAGATGAACGCGCGCCTCGCGGCCGCCGCCGAGCGGCCGGGCATGGGCTCGCCCGCGGTGCAGGCCGCGCGCGCGCAGCAGGCCGCGCCCGCGCCTCAGCACGAAGCTTAGGCTCGGCATACATCCGATTGTCCAACGTGTGACCGGTACGTTGTCCGCGCTGGACCGTGGCATTGGCTTGACCCTGGCTTTAGGCTCTGGCTGGTGTCGTCAGCAGTGAGGGAGGAAGCGCTGAGCGAGAGTTCTGGGAGCCCCAGCGCTGCGGACGTCTGCCTGCGTAACGTCGTCAAGGTCTTCGGCGACGCGGTCGCGGTCGACGACATCACGCTCGAGGTCGGTCACGGCGAGTTCTTCAGCCTGCTCGGTCCATCCGGGTGTGGGAAGACCACGACGCTGCAGATGATCGGCGGGTTCGAGACGCCGACCGAGGGCCAGATCCTGCTGGGCGACCAGGACGTCAGCCGAGTCGCGCCCTACAAGCGCGACGTCAACACGGTTTTCCAGTCCTACGCGCTGTTTCCTCACCTCGACATCTTCGAGAACATCGCCTTCGGCCTGAAGCGCAAGCGGCTGCCGCGGACCGAGATCGAGCAGCGTGTGACCAAGGCGCTGCAACTCGTCGACCTGCCGGGCTACGAGCGCCGCAAGATCGCCCAGCTCTCCGGCGGTCAGCAGCAGCGGATCGCACTCGCACGGGCGCTCGTCAACCGGCCGCGGGTGCTGCTGCTCGACGAGCCGCTGGGTGCGCTCGACCTGAAGCTGCGCAAGAACATGCAGACGGAGCTCAAGCGGATCCAGCGCGACGTCGGGATCACGTTCATCTACGTGACACACGACCAGGAGGAGGCGATGGTCATGTCCGATCGCCTGGCGGTGATGAACAAGGGCCGGATCGAGCAGCTCGGCACGCCGACCGACGTGTACGAGAACCCGAGCACGGCCTTCGTCGCCGGCTTCCTCGGCGCCTCGAACCTGCTCCCGGGCAGCGTCAAGTCGCGCGGCGCCGCGGGAGCGCCGGCCGAGATCACGCTCGAGTCCGGGTCGGTGGTCCGCGTCGACGCCAAGCGCCTGCAGGGCTCGGTCACCGACGTCCAGATCGGCGTGCGCCCCGAGAAGCTGACGATCGCGGCGGTCGCGTCACCGGTGCCCGACGGCCACAACGCGCTCGTCGGCAAGGTCGTGCTCGCCACCTTCATCGGCGTCAGCCACCAGTACACCGTCGAGGGCCCCGCCGGCGACCAGCTGGTCGCCTACGTCCAGAACCTCGGCAGCGGATACACCCCGACGCTCGGTGAAGAGGTCCGCCTGACCTGGCTGCCCGAGCACACCTTCGTCGTCTAGGCCAGGAGCCAGCATGCAGACGCCAGACGATGTCAGTGCTGCCGCGGCCCCCGCTGGGGCAGCGGCAGCCAGCGGCGCTCAGCCGCCGCTGGACCCGGCGCTGCTGCGGGGCCTGACGCAGGCGCGCCACACGCGCCGCAGGTTCCTGCGCGGTGCCGGCCTCGGTGGCGGCGCGCTGGCGACGAGTGCGCTGCTGTCGGCCTGCGGCATCAAGGGCACCCAGGCCTCCGGCGCGACGCCGGCGTTCGACTGGACCGCCTGGTGGTCACGCCAGAAACAGCACGGCGTGCTCAACTTCGCCAACTGGCCGCTGTACATCGACACCGACCACGGCAAGCACCCGTCGCTCGAGCAGTTCACCGCCAAGACCGGGATCAAGGTCAACTACTACGAGGTGATCCAGGACAACGCGCCGTTCTACGCGCAGGTCTCGCCGACGCTCCGCGCCGGCCAGCCGATCGGCTACGACATCATCGTCATGACCGACAACGACTGGACGACGATCGAGCTGTTCCGGGTCAACCGCTGGGCGACGCCGCTGGAGCACGGCCTGATCCCGAACTTCTTCATCAACGCGACGCCGCTGGCGCGCAACCGCAGTGTCGACCCCGGCAACGAGTTCACGATCCCGTGGCAGTCGGGGTTCACCGGGATCGCCTACGACCCGACCAAGATCAAGCGCGAGATCAACAGCGTCCACGACCTCTGGGACCCGGCCTTCAAGGGCCACGTGGGGATGATGAGCGACAACACCGAGCTCGGCTCGGTCGGGCTGCTGGCGCTCGGCATCGATCCCGCAACCTCCACCCGGGCCGATTGGAAGAAGGCCGCCACACTGCTGACCAAGCAGCGCAAGCAGGGCATCGTCCGCCAGTACTACGACCAGAGCTACATCAAGGCGCTCGAGAACGGCGACATCTGGATCACGCAGGCGTGGTCAGGGGACATCTTCCAGGCCAACAACAGCGGCTACCCACACCTCAAGTTCGTGGTTCCGAACGAGGGCATGATGGTGTGGACCGACGTGATGATGGTCCCGCTGCACGCGCAGAACCCGGTCGACGCGATGGAGTGGATGAACTTCTATTACGAGCCCAAGATCGGGGCCGAGGTCGCCGACTGGGTCGATTACGTGACGCCCGTGGGCAACACCCAGCCGATCCTCAAGAAGTCGGACCCGAGCGTCGGCAACAGCCCGCTGGTGTTCCCGACCACGGCGATGGACGACAAGGTCCGGCAGTACTACTCGTACAAGGACTACGACGACTTCAACGCCTGGAACAACGTCTTCAACCCGATCATCCAGTCCTGATCCCGGAGCGCGTCGGTGACCACCTGGAGACAGCGACTGATCCCGTACATCCTCGGCCTGCCATCGACCTTCTGGCTGACCGTGTTCTTCGCGGTACCGATGATCTCGGTGCTGTCGGTCTCGCTGATGACCGGGAATCCCGAGCAGGGGTACAGCCTCACCTGGCACTTCGGGACCTTCTGGGACGGCCTCAAGACCTACAACACGCAGTTCATCCGCTCGTTCGAGTACGGCGCGATCTCGACCGTCGCGGCGCTCGTGATCGGCTATCCGATCGCGTACTTCATCGCCTTCCGCGGCGGCCGCCACAAGTCGACGCTGCTGTTCATCATCCTGCTGCCGTTCCTGGTCTCGTACGTGATCCGGATGCTCGCCTGGAACTTCCTGCTGGCCGACCAGGGAGCGATCCTCGGCACGCTCAAGAACATCGGGATCCTGCCGCAGAGCGCGCGCGTGCTGTCGACGCCGCTGGCGGTGATCACCGGCCTCACCTACGACGCGATCCCGTACATGGTGCTGCCCGTGTACGTGGCGCTCGAGAAGATCGACCGTCGCGTGATCCGCGCGGCCGGCGATCTCTATGCCAGTCCCAGCAAGGCGTTCATGCGCATCGTGCTGCCGCTCAGCTCGGCGGGCATCTTCGCCGGCTTCCTGCTGGTGTTCGTCACCAACGTCGGTGACTACGTCGCCGCGACGATCCTCGGTGGTCCCGGCACCACGATGATCGGCAACGTGATCGAGACCTCCTACCTCGAGGACCTCAACTACCCGACGGCCGCGGCACTCTCCTCGATCCTGATGATCGTGCTGCTCGTCGTGATCTTCCTGTACGCGCGCACGTTCGGCACCGAGGCGGTTGAGGAGGCGGTGGCGTGACCGATCCCGCGCCGGCCGGCGCGCACAGGCGCGTGCGCGAGCGCCACGGACCGAGCCATTACATCCTGCCGGTCTGGACCGGGCTGGTGATCCTCTGGACGATCATCCCGATCATCGTGATGATCGTCTACAGCTTCAACAAGTCCCCGAACCAGCGCGAGACCTTCCACTGGTACGGCTTCACGACGTACTGGTACCGGCACGTCTTCCAGATTCCCGACCTGACCAACGCGCTGGTCCACTCGATCGAGGTCGCCTGTGCGTCGACGCTGATCGCGACGCTGATCGGGGTGCCGATGGCGATGGCCCTGGCGCGTCACCGCTTCCGCGGCCGCACGCTGGTCGATGCGACCGTGTTCGTCGACATCGCCGCGCCGTCGGTGGTGGTCGGGGCGTCGCTGCTGGCGCTGTTCCTGACGCTCAACATCGACCGTGGCCTGGTCACGATCATCATCGCGCACGTCGCGTTCAACGTCGCGTTCGTGATCATCGTCGTGCGCGCGCGGATCGTCGGGCTCGATCGCTCGATCGAGCGCGCCGCCGCAGATCTCGGCGCGGGACCGTGGACGACCTTCCAGAAGGTGCTGTTCCCGCTGATCCTGCCCGGCATCCTGGCCGGGGCGATGCTCTGCTTCGCGATGTCGATCGACGACTTCATCATCACCGAGTTCGTGGCCGGCCAGACGCTGACCTTCCCGCTCTGGGTCTACGGCTCGGTCAAGGTCGGCATCCCGCCGCAGGTGTTCGTGATGGGCACGATGATCTTCGTCTTCGGTGTGGCGCTCGCGCTGATCAACGTCTACGTGGCACGGCGCGCCGCCAAGGCGGAGACATCGGCGACGCGGCTCGCGGCCGCGGCAGCCGCGGCCGGAGCCTGATCGCCGCCGGCGGCGCAACCGCCGGGCCGCGCAGCCCCGCGACCGCCTGTCAAACTGACGGCCGACGCCCGCTTGGCGCAATTGGTAGCGCACCTCACTTGTAATGAGGCGGTTGTCGGTTCGAGTCCGACAGCGGGCTTTACGCGGACGCGCAGATGCGGCCCGATACCGGCTCCGCCGCCGGGGCGGTCGGCTACGGTTTCCTGGTCTCGTTCTTTTGGGGGAAGGAGGCGTTCAAAATGATGCTGCGTGAGCTGGTCGGTGGCAGGGGTTCGTTCAAGCGGATGGCGCTGCTTCCGGGGGCCGCGCTCATGTGCACGGTGCTGTGTGCGGTCATCACCCCCGCCTCGGCGGCGGCTGCCGGTTTGGCGCCGCTCACTCGTCCCATCTCCGCGGCCTTTGCTCTGCCGCACGCCAGCCGCGCGCGGCCCAGGTCCTGCGGCCTGATCTGCAATGGCGCCAACGGCACCCGCCTGCATCCCAACGGGCAGAACGGTGGCCGGATCTCCGGCAACGGTGGCAACGGATGGTCGAGCACGGTTCGCGGTCGGCCCGGGGGTAACGGTGGCAACGGCGGACCGCGCGGCGGACGCGGCGGTAACGGCGGCCACGGCTGGAACAGCAACAGCCCCGCGCGGAGCGGAACCGCGGGCGGCAACGGCGGCAACTCCGCCCCGGGCTGGCGCGCGGGCAACGGCGGTGCGGGCGGCAACGGCGCCGCCGGAGCGCTGTCCGGGCAGTCGGGATCGGCCGGCGGCAGGGGCGGGCGGCCGGGCAAGCACTTCTCGGTGCCCAAAGCGCAGCGAAGCCACCGTACGCGCGTGCGTGCCGCGGTCGGCGGGCGCGGCGGCAACGGTGGCAGCGGCGCGGCGAGCACGGTCCCCGGCACGACCGGCGGAGCCGGAGGCTCCGGCGGCGCGGGTGGCGCGCATGCCAACGGTGGCGCGGGCGGCGATGGTGGCGCCGGTGCCGCCGGCGCCGGCTCGGGTCAGTCTGGCGGCAATGGCGGCAACGGCGGCAGGGGCGGGGCGGCCGGCGCCAACGGCAAGGGCGGTAGCGGCGGGAATGCGGGCCCCGGTGGCGCCGGAGCAGCGGGCGCGGCGGGAACGGCACTCGCGCTGGCGGGTGGCAGCGGCGGCAGTGGCGGTCAGCCGGGCACCGCGGGCGCCGGCGGCGCCGCGGCTGCAGGCGGTCACGCCGGCCCCACCGGTCACACGGCTGTCGGTGGTGTCGGCGGCACCGGTGGCAACGGATATCCCGGCAGCGCCGGGATCGCGGGTGTCATCAGCGGAGCCGGACAGAACGGCGGTGCCGGCGGCGACGGCGGCACCGGCGGGGCCGGCGCTGCCGGCGGCAGCGGTGGCCAGGGCGGTGCCGGCGGCAGCGGCGCCGATGGCGCAGCCGGCGTGGCCGGGAGCGACGCGGGTGCCGGACAGCGCGCTGGCAACGGCGGCAGTGGCGGCGCCGGCGGGGCCGGCGGCAGCGGCGGGGCCGGCGCGGCCGGCGGCGCGGGCGGCAACGGCGGCAACGCGGGCATCCCCGGCAACGGTGGGAAGGGCGCCGCGGGAACGGCAAGCGACCCCGCCGGCGGCAACGGCGGCGCCGGCGGCGACCCCGGGCAGCCCGGCGGCCCGGGCGCGGGTGGCGCGGCCGGAAGCGGTGGCAGCGCCGGCTCGCCGGGCGTTGCCGGCAAGTCGGTCAGCGCCGGTGGCAACGGCGGTGACGGCGGCGACGCCTACGCGAGTGCTGCCGGCACCGGGGCCGCCGGCGGCAAGGGTGGCAACGGCGGGGAGTACGGCAACGGTGGCAAGGGCGGCAGCGGTGAGGCCGGTGCAAGCGGCACCGACGGCAGCATCGGCTCCACGGGCGGCACCGGCGCGGCCGGAGGAGCCGGTGGAGCCGGTGGGGCCGGTGGCAGCATCGCCGGCGACGGTGGCAGTGGCGGCGTCGGCGGCCAGGGCGGCGGCGGTGGTGCAGGCGGCGCAGGGGTGGCCGGGGCTGCCGGCGGCGGCATCGGTGGCACCGGTGGCACGGGCGGCATCGGCGGCGTGGGAGGTGTCGGCGGGGTCGGCGGCGCCGGCGCGCCGGGCTTCGCCAACGGCAACGGTGGTGCGGGCGGCAGCGGCGGCAGCGCCGGTATCGGTGGCGCCGGCGGCGCCGGCGGTGCGGGAACGGCCGGTGACGTCGACGGTGGCGCGGGCGGCAGCGGCGGCGACGCGGGGACCGCCGGCAGCGGTGGCGCGGGTGGTGCCGCCGGAGCCACGCTCGGAGACGGCGGGGTCACGGGCTCGAGCGGCGCGACCGGCCAGATGATCGCCACCGGTGGCAACGGCGGCCAGGGCGGCGCCGGATACTCCGCCACCACCCCCGCTCAAGCCGGGGGCAACGGTGGCGCGGGCGGCCACGGCGGCGACTACGGCGATGGCGGCAATGGTGGCGCGGGCGGCGCAGGCGGGCCGGGGGTTGCGGGCGTCGACGCCACCAGCCCCGGTGCAGGCGGCGGTCAGGGTAGCCAGGGCGGCCAGGGCGGCCAGGGCGGCGCCGGTGGCATCGGCGGCAGCATCTCCGGCGCCTCCGGCAACGGCGGGGTCGGTGGTGTCGGCGGGGTCGGTGGCAACGGTGGCGCAGGCGCAACCGGCGCCGCAGGGGTGCCGGGTACCAACAACGGTGCCGGGAGCGCCGGCGGCGACGGTGGCAGCGGAGGTGCCGGCGGCACGGGTGGCAACGGCGGCGCCGGCGGCCCGGACGCGAGCAACGGGAATGGAGGCGCCGGCGGTGTCGGAGGGGCCGGCGGCGTGGCCGGAGATGGCGGCGCCGGCGCCAGCGGCACCAACTCCGTCCCGGACGGTGGGAGCGGTGGTGCAGGCGGCAACCCGGGCGTCGGCGGCACTGGCGGTCCGGGCGGAGTTGCGGGAGCCACCTCAGGTGGCGGCGGCACAGCCGGCTCCACCGGCGGCACCGGGCAGATGAACACCACCGGCGGCACCGGTGGCGCCGGAGGCACTGGCGACGCTGCCATCGCGGCCGGCGCCGACGGCGCCGCAGGCGGTGCGGGCGGTGCCGGCGGACTGTACGGCGACGGCGGTGCCGGCGGTGCCGGCGGCGCCGGCGCGGCCGGCGCCGCGGGGGTCGGCGCGGACGGCCAACTGGGTGGTGAGGGCGGGCAGGGCGGGCCCGGCGGCGTCGCCGGCACGCACGGGAGCAGCGGCGGCAACGGCGGGACCGGTGGGATCGGTGGGTCCGGCGGGGTCGGTGACAATGGCTTCACCGGCGGCACCGGCGGCACCGGCGGCGCCGGCGGGTTCGCCGGCTCCGGCGGTGCTTCCGGGACGGCGGGGCTCGGTGGCGACGGCGGCCGTGGCGGCGCCGGTGGCGCCGGCAACGGTGGCGCGAACGAGGGCGCTGCCGGGTCGGCGGGGACCGTTGGCACCGCGGGCGGGCCGGGTGGCGTCGGCGGCAACGGCGGCCTCGGCGGCTCGGCGTAGGCCTCGACGTCTTCCGGCAGGACTTCCGCGGCGTTGCGCCGCTGCGTACAAGCGGATCTGAACGATTCGTATGACGCGCTCGCGGGCCAGTTGCCATCATCAGCGCCGTTGACGTCCCCGTGGCCGACAGACTCGCCGACCAGTGCCCAGCGCGCAGCGTTCGCCGACGCCGAGCCGCGACCGTACTGGCCGCAGACACTCGCGCAGCGCGATCCGCACCAGCCGCTCGAGCAGGTGATCGAATGCGATCTCTGCATCATCGGCGGCGGCTACACCGGGCTCTGGGCGGCACTCCATGCCAAGCAGCTCGCGCCCGAGCGTGAGGTCGTGATGCTCGAGGCGACCCGCTGCGGCGCGGGCGCGAGCTCGCGCAACGGCGGCTTCCTCAACTACTCGCTCACGCACGGGATCGAGAACGGCCGCGCCCGCTTTCCGCACGAGCTGCAGGCGCTCGAGCGCCTCGGCACGCGCAACTACGAGGAGCTGCTGACGGACCTGGCCGGCCACGGAATCGACGCCGAGCTCGAGACGACCGGCGAGCTCGACGTTGCCGTCTCGGCCGCGCAGGCCGCCGAGCTCGAGCAGGGAGCACGCGTGCTTCAGGAGTTTGGCCAGCGGGCCGAACTCCTGGATCAAACGGCCATCCAGGCCGAGGTGCGCTCCCCGCTCTATCGCGGCGGGCTGTGGCTGCAGAGCGGTGCCGCGATCGTCAACCCGGCCAAACTCGCCGACGGCCTGCGCGTCGCCGCGCTCAATCGCGGCCTGCGGATCTTCGAGCACTCGCGCGTGCGCAGGCTGCAGCGCGGCCGTGACGGTGTCGATGCGATCACCGACGCCGGCGTCGTGCACGCCGCCAAGGTGCTGGTCGCGACCAGCGCGTATGCGCCGCTGGTCCCGGCCATCG
>DATASU010000021.1:0-1637 GCA_036269095.1 Solirubrobacteraceae bacterium | reverse complement strand
TGCACCTGCAGCCCGCTCTCGGGATCCGTGATCACGCCCAGCGCGAGTGGCCGCAGCCCGTGCGGATCGCGGAACGCGACGACGCGGTCATCGGTCATCACGACCGTTGAGAACGCGCCCTTGAGCTGCGGCAGCACATCGGCTGCCGCCTCCTCGAGCGTGTCCGCCGGATGCGTCGCCAGCAGCGCCGCGATGATCTCGGAGTCCGAGGTCGAGCTGAAGCGCACATCACGGCCGCGCAGCTCGCTGTGCAGCTCCACGGCGTTGATCAGGTTGCCGTTGTGGGCCAGCGCGATCGTGCGGTGGTCGTCACGAACGATCGGCTGGGCGTTCTCCCATTCGGACGAGCCGGTCGTCGAGTAGCGCACATGGCCGATCGCGAGATCACCTTCGAGCGAGCGCAGCATGTGCTCGTCGAAGACCTGCGAGACGAGGCCCTGCTCGCGCGTGCACATGATCGAGCCGCCGAGCGGGGCGGCGGCGATGCCGGCCGATTCCTGGCCGCGATGCTGGAGCGCGTAGAGCGCGAAATAGGCCAGGCGTGCGACCTCGCTGCCCGGCGCGAAGATGCCGAACACTCCGCACTCGTCGCGCGGTCCGTCACGTTGATCGAGAGCAGAGGACACCGGTGGCTGACTCCTCCACGAGCTTAGCGTCTGGCTCAGCGGCTCAACCCAGCAGCGACGACAGGCCCTGCGCGTGGATCGAGCTGAGCTCGGAAACTGCGACGTTAAACAGGTCGTTCACCACCAGCTCACGGCCACCGACGGCGCCGATGATCGGCAGGCCCTCGAGACCCTCGGTCGGACCGCTGACGATGAAGGCCGTGCCGAAGTCCTCACCGAACGGGTCGATGTCCTCGGGCAGGTTGATGATCGCGCCGAGCCCGGTGGCGATGCAGCACTCGGCGATCGCCACCAGGATCCCGCCCTCGGCGATGTCGTGGGCGGTGGTGAACTCGCGGTTGCGGATCGCCTCGCGCACGCGCTCATGGGTGGCGCGGATCGCTGATACGTCCTTGTCAGGCAGTGCCCCAGCGGGGGCGCTGCCGTGAAGCTTCGCGATCTCCGAACCGTCGCGCGTCGGGTTGAAGTTGCCGACCAGCGCGATGCGGTCACCCGAGTTGCTGAATCCGAGCCAGCCGGCGCGGCGCGCGTCCGGGAGCTTGCCGACCATGCCGATCACCGGGGTCGGCAGGATCGGCCCGTCGGGGGACTCGTTGTAGAGCGAGACGTTGCCGCCGACGACCGGCACCTTGAGGTCGCGGCAGGCCTGCGCGAGCCCGTCGACCGCCTCCGAGAGCTGCCAGGCGACGTGCGGCTTCTCGGGGTTGCCGAAGTTCAGGCAGTTGGTCACGCCGAGCGGCTCGGCGCCGACGCAGGCGAGGTTGGCGGCGCACTCGTAGACGACCTCGGCCGCGCCGGCACGCGGATCGACCGCGACGCGGCGGCCGTTGCCGTCGATCGAGACCGCGATCGCCGGGATCGGATCCTCGGGACCGGCCTGGCCGCTCAGCACCGGCAGCGCCAGCACGGCCGCGTCGGCCTGCTCGGGGCGACGCACGGTGCGCGACTGCACGACCGGGTCGTACTGCTCGAAGATCGGGCGGCGCGAGGCGACGTTGGCGCTCGCGAGCA
>DATASU010000020.1:0-8344 GCA_036269095.1 Solirubrobacteraceae bacterium | reverse complement strand
GTCAACGCGGTGCTGCTCAAGTTCTTCGCGCGCGTACCGGTGGTGCCGTTCTTCCGCAAGATCCTGCCGGCCCAGCTGACCGCGTTCAGCACGCAGAGCAGCGTCGGCACGCTGCCGGTCACAACCGCGAACCTGACCCGGCAGGTCGGCGTGAACGCCGAGATCGCGCACTTCACGGCACCGCTCGGCACGACCATCGGGATGCCCGGCTGTGCGGGAATCTGGCCGATCCTGATCGCCGCCTGGGGCATCAACGCCTACGGCATGCACTACTCGGCCAGCCAGTACTTCGTGCTGGCGCTGCTGGCGATCATCGTCTCGGTCGGCACCGCCGGCGTGCCCGGGGCGGCAACCGTCTCCGCGGCAACCGTGTTCGTCGCCGCCGGCCTACCACTCGAGTTCATCGCCGTGACGATCCCGATTGGCGCGATCGCCGACATGGCCCGGACGATGACCAACGTCACCGCCGCCGCGGTCAGCGCGACCGTGGTCGCGCGCCAGACCGGGCTGCTCGACGACGAGATCTTCGCCGGACGCGCGCAGTTCGTCGACGCCGACGGGATCGCCGAATCCGAGGTCGTCGCCGAGCCCGGCCGCGGCCCCGGCGGGCGCTCGTCGCTCGGTCCCGCGTTCGGCGCGGGACCCGGCCCCAACCCGAACCCCGGTCTGGCGGGTGCCTGAGATGGCCGCCGCCTCGCGATCGGGAACCGCCATCCGCAAAACAGTCACTCACGAGAGGAACCACGTGACCACCTTCACGCGTCTGAAAAGGCCGGCCGGCATCGCAGCCCTGACCGTCGCCACCGCATCACTCGCCATCGCCGGGAGCGCGGGCGTCGCCGGCGCGGCGCTGCGCCACGTCCAGAGCGCCAGCGCCCCGACGCCATCCGGCGGTCTCGTGGCCGCGTTCGAGCCGAAAACGAGCGGCGGCTGCGAATGGGCGGTCACCTCCAACGCGATCGCCAACCCGGTTCCGATCGAATACACGGCCGACGGTCAGACCTACCGCGACGGCTGCGACAACGATCCCGGCATCGACGACGAGATGTGCACGCCGATCCCGAACGTTCAGTACGACTTCGCTGACAACGAGATCTTCTACTACGACAACGAGGGCGACCTCGAGGCCGTGGCCTCGTGGACGGACTGGTCCCGGATCCCCGCATACAAGACCTGGGAGGCGCAGCAGCAGGCGGCGGCGAACTCCAATTCGGGCGGTTCGTCGGGCTCCTCGGGCTCGTCCGGCTCCTCGGGTTCGTCGGGTTCGTCGGGCTCGTCCGGCTCAGCCGGGTCGTCCGGGTCTTCGGGTTCCTCAGGCTCGTCGGGCTCTTCGGGATCAGGATCGTCGGGCAGCACCAACATCACCAGCGCGGAGCAGTCGCGCACCAAGGTGCGCAAGCTCGCCAGCGCCGTCGCCAAGGCGCCGACCACCAAGTCGCGCGGCACCTACAGGGTGACGATCACGCCCGGCAGCACCAAGCTCCCCGCGACCGGCAAGATCACGATCCGCGTCTACAAGGTCGGCGCCCACGGCGCCGTCGTGACCGGAACGCTCGCGAACAACGTGGCGAAGATCGCCGTGCCGAAGCTCAGGAAGGGAACATGGAGCGTCCTCATCTCCTGGGCCGGCAACAAGAGCTACCTGGCTGCATCGGTGAAGGGGGCATCGATCAAGGTCACGCGCTGACGTTCGTGCGCACTCAGCGCTGAGCGGTCCTGGACGCGGTCCCGGGCCGCTCAGCTCATGGCAAGCAACGGATCCGGGCACCTGGCGGTGCGCCGGTGGGGTCTCTGCGTGCCGATCCGGCTCGCGGTCCCCGACCAGACAAAGAGACACGAAAGAGGAAACAGTGAACGTTCCAAGACGATGGAGGCGACCGCGCAACGCGCTCGCGACGCTCGCCGTGGTCACGCCGCTGGCGTTGGTCGCGGGATCTCAGGCATCGGCCGGCGCGTCGATCCTGCGTACCGCGCAGACCACCAGCTACAACACCGCGACCTTCCTGCAGGACGACCTGGGCTTCTCGAGCTCGGACACCAGCCCGGTCATCCAGCCGGTGACCTACGACAACTTCCAGTGGCTGCTGCAGCAGTCCGGCAACTCGGCCTTCCTGGTCGGCGACCCGGGCGAGGACGCGAACTTCGCGGCCGAGGCCCAGCAGGTCGAGGCGAGCGCCGAGGCCGACGGCGTCAAGGAGATCTACTGGTTCGATCCGAACCTCTCCGGCGGCACCGCGACGTCCGCGGGCACCACCGTCGGTGGCGCCGTGGGCGGCAACAACAAGGTCATCGATGAGCCGAACCTGGACATCCGCGTGCCCGCGAACGTGGGCGCGCTCAACACCGCGCCGGTCACCTACGCGCTCAATTCGACCGCTCAGGGTGCCTATGGCGCCTCCTGGTACTGGCTGGTCTCGCAATACCTCGGTGACGGCGTGACCGCCACCCAGACGAGCCCTGACACCGAGAGCGCGACGGTCAGCCCCTCGTCGGTCACGCTGGGCGTGAGCGCGGCGATCAACGACTCCGGCAACACCGCCGGCGACAGCACCGAGATCGTGAACGGCGCCACCAACACGAGCGGCGGCGCGCTCTATGACTACACCAGCGGCTCGGCGCCGGCGACGGTGTCCGACAGCTACTTCTTCGTCTATAACGGCGCCAACAAGGTCTCGGGCACGAGCAACGCGGAGAAGATCGTCAACTGGGTCGACCTCGACAGCGAGTTCGCCGCGGGCGGCGCGACGCAGGTCGCAACCGACGTGAATGCCGCGGTCAGCAACGTCGGCCTGGCGAATCTCAGTGACTACTCACAGTTCAACTGGTGGGAGAGCGAGGCCGATCTCAAGCAGACCACGGCGCAGGGCAGCACGATCGACAGCGGCAACGTGCCGCTGCTGACCGATGCCGCCAACAGCTCGGCCGGCGGTGGCTGGCGCGTTGACCAGATCACCTACCCGGAGCTCATCGACCTGCTCAAGACCGACACGTCGCAGACGGCGGTGATCCTGTTCGGCGGGACCTGGTGCCCCAACACCAGGCCGGTGCTGCCGTTCGTCAACGAGTACGCACAGCAGAACAACACCGAGGTCTTCAACTTCGACACGGTGCTCGACGGCGGCACCACCGGCGGCAGCACCACCGGCTCGGCGAATCCGTTGCAGATCCGCAACACGGTCAGCGCCAGCTCCACCACGGGGCAGCAGAACACGCCGACCTTCCTGTATGGCGACCTCGTCAGCGACTACCTCAAGAACCTCGACACGCAGTACGACCCGTCGCGCGGCACCGGCTCGGTGACCTACTACCCGGGCGGTGTCTACACCAGCAGCGGTGCGAGCGTCGAGAACAAGCTGCAGGTGCCGTTCCTGATCGGCTACCAGGCCGCCGACGGTGGCGGTATCAACCGCCAGTGGATCATCAACAACGGCGACAACAGCTACACCGAGTACATGTCGAGCTGGTGGGACACCAACCCCCAGCCGAACGAGCTCGGCCTGTCACAGATCCCGCAGGACGCGCCGATCTGGACGACGATCGACGCGGAGCTGGCAGACGCCACCTACCAGACGGACCCGGCAACGGTCGACGCCGACACCGCGATCGACTCCGACGACGCGGGCTACCTCGACAGCACCGACACCGCGGTGATCACCTACACCGCCGCGGGCTCGACCTTCAGCGTCACGGCGGGGTCGACGATCCCCAAGCTCAAGACCGGTCAGGTTGCGTTGGGCCCGTTCGCGGCCACCCCCAGCGACCTGTCCGCGGCTCTGGCCTCGCTCGCCGGAGCCGGTGAGCTGGGCTCGGCCTCGGCGGTCCCGGTGACCCTGGCCGGAGCCAAGACCGACCTCGGGGCGGCACTGACGGCCACCACTCCGAACAACGCCGAGATCGCCGATCTGGAGACCGTCGTCAGTGCCTGGGGTGTCGCGCAGTCGCGCAAGAACAGCCTCAACAACGTGTGGGGCAGCGCGACCAGCCCGGGCAGCGTACTCGGCGGCCTCGCGGCAGATCATGCACTCGACGTCTTCTTCGGAGGGCTGCCGGGTGGCGTGATCTCGACCCAGACGGTGACCGCGAGCGCGATCGACAACGGCGCGGCCGTGCAGATCGACGTCGCGGTCGCCAATGCCTATGGCCGCACGCCCGCGAGCGACGTCGCGCTGACGCTGACCAGGGGTGGCTCGACCGTCGCCTCGCGGTCGATGGCGGTCGTCAACAACCTCGCGACGTTCACGGTGCCGGTCGCGGCCGGCGGCAGCTACGGCTACACCGTGTCCTACGCCGGTGACGACCAGATCGCCGCGTTCACCGACACCGGCACGATCACGGTGACGGAGCCGACCGCGACCTCGCCCGCTACCGCGACCGCGACCCCGACCCCAACCGCGACGGCAACGCCGGCGGCGGTCGTGCGCAGCAAGGTCAGCAGGGTCCGCGGTGCCGTCAGCAGGCTGGCGACGACCAGGACGCACGGTCGCTACGTGGTCACGTTGGCCACGCCGAACGGCCGCGCGACCGCGACCGGCAGGGTCACGATCAAGCTCAGGAAGGGCAGGGTCACGAAGACCCTGCGTGCCGAGCTGCAGCTCGACCGTGCGACCTTCACGCTGCCGAAGCTCGCGGCGGGCGGCTGGAAGGTCACGATCTCATGGGCCGGTGACGTCAATTACGTGGCGGCATCCGGGTCAGGAGCGGCGATCAAGGTCGCCAAGAAGTAGGTCGAACCCTCCTCTCTCCGACCGGTGGTACCGCCGGCCCCGAGGCGACAGTCTCGGGGCCGGGGCCGCCGCGGATATGCTCTCTGACCGAGAGTGGGCTTCTTCATCGGTGTTGTCGTAGGTTGGGCGATCGCGGCCTCCGTTTTCGCGGCGATCCGGCTCCTGCGTCCGCCGCGCGTGATCTCGAGCGAGGTGCGCGCGATGCAGACGGCGCTGCACGCCGCCAACGGTATGCTCCCGGACCTGCGTCGCGGCCTCTCCGAGGATTCCGCCAGGAAGGTCACCGAGCATCTGCGCACGCTCACGCAGGCATCGGCGGTGGCGCTCGGTGACCGCACGCACGTGCTCGCGTTCGAGGGCGTCGGCCACGATCACCACCACGCCGGCGACCAGCTGATCCGCATCACCGCGCCCGCGCGCGAGGACCGCCTCCACGTCGAGTCACAGATCAAGTGCGAGCAGCGCGACTGTCCGCTGGGACCCGCGGTCGCCGCGCCGCTGCTCGTCGCCGGCGAGCTCGTCGGCTCGTTCGTCGCGCTCTACACGCGCGGGCACCGCATCACCCCCAACGACACGCGGACCGTCGCCGAGGCCGCCAGCCTCGTCAGCGCCCAGCTCGAGCTCAAGGCGATGGACGAGCAGGCCGAGCGGCTGGCACGGGCCGAGCTGCGGGCGCTGCGCGCCCAGATCTCCCCGCACTTCGTGTACAACGCGCTCGCGGCGATCGCCGGCTACATCCACTCGAAGCCCG
Source organism: Solirubrobacteraceae bacterium (assembly GCA_036269095.1). Classification (GTDB taxonomy): domain Bacteria; phylum Actinomycetota; class Thermoleophilia; order Solirubrobacterales; family Solirubrobacteraceae; genus Palsa-465. The sequence goes on along the minus strand of DATASU010000020.1, from coordinate 2,869 downwards.
AGGAGGCGCGCGAGCTGCTGACCGAGTTCGCCGAGTTCACCCGCTACGCCTTCCGTGGCCAGCGCCCCTACGTGACGCTCGCCGACGAGCTCAACTACGTCGAGAAGTATCTGCGGCTCGAGCGCGCGCGCTTCGGGGACCGCCTCGACGTGCGGCTGCAGGTCGACCCCGACGTGCTGCCGGCGGTCGTGCCGGTGCTCAGCCTGCAACCGCTGGTCGAGAACGCCGTACGCCACGGTGTCGAGAAGCGCGGCTTCGGTCGCATTGAGATCGTCGGGCGGCACATCGACGCCGACGTCGAGTTGCGCGTCACCGATGACGGCGTCGGCATGGACGCCGAGCGCGCGGCCACCGTGCTCGCCGGGCAGGGCGGCGGTGTCGGCATCGCCAACGTGCAGGCGCGGCTGCAGTCGATCTTCGGTCCCGGCTACGGGCTCGAGATCGCGAGCGAACCCGACCACGGCACGACCGTGACGATGACGCTCCCGAAGTTCCGGGCCGGGGTGCGCGCCGCGTGACACGCGTGCTGGTCGTCGACGACGAGCGCCCGGCGCTCGAGGATCTCGGGCGGCTACTCGAGACCTCGCCGAGCGTCGAGGACGTGGTGCTCGCCGGCGGCGCCGCCGAGGCGCTGCGGCTGCTCGCCGGGGGCCAGTTCGACGTCGTCTTCATGGACGTGCGGATGCCTGACATCGACGGGCTCGAGCTCGCCAAGGCGCTGCAGCGCTTCGCCGAGCCGCCCGCGCTGGTGTTCGTCTCCGCCTACGAGGACGGGGCCGTGTCGGTGTTCGAGCACGGCCTGCAACCGCTCGACTATCTGATGAAGCCGGTGTCACGCGCGCGCGTCGAGCAGGCGCTCGAGCGGCTGGCAGGCGACGATCCGGAGCGCCGCAGCCGTGTTGCGGGCCAGCGGGCCAGCAACACGGGAGAACGGCCCGACCAAAGCGAGATCATCCCGGTCGAGCATCAGCGCGGCGGCGCGACCAAGCTGCTCGATCGCGCGACCGTGCTCTACGTCCAGGCCGAGGGTGACTATGTGCGGATCCATGCCGACAGTGGCCGCTTCCTGGTGCGCACCGCGCTCTCCGACATCGAGCAGCGCTGGGGCGAGCACGGCTTCGTGCGCGTACACCGCAGCTACGTCGCGAACCTGCGGCGGGCGGTCGAGATCCGGCCGAAGCTCGGCGGCGCGGTGACGATCGTGATGGCCGACGGCAGCGAGGTGCCGGTCGCGCGGCGCCAGGTCGCGGACCTGCGCCGGAGGCTGCGGATGTGAGCCCGGCGCCCTCGAGCCGGCGGCGGTTGCCGCGTCGCGGGGTGCGCTCCCCGCGTGAGGAGCTGGCCGAGTCGACCGCGCACGGGCACGTCTACCTGCGCGGCCTGCAGCGCGCGCACCTGACGCTGTCACTGCTGGCACTGGTCGCGTTCGGGGCGATCTTCGGGGTGCTGCCGATAGCGCTCTACCTGCTGCCGGCGTTCGTGCGCGTGCGGCTGCTCGGAGTGCCGCTCGGGCTATGGATCGTGGTCGTGCCGATGCTGCCGGGCTTCGTCGCGATCGGCTGGGTCTACGCGCGCCGTGCGGACGCGGTCGACGACTCGTTCCGCGAGCTGGTCGAGCGTTGATCGTCGCGCTGTTCGCGGTCGGCGCCGTGACGCTCGGCACGCTCGGGCTCGGCAGCTGGGGGCTGCGGTTCGCGCGCACCACCTCGGACCTGCTCGTCGCCAGCCGCGTGATCACGCCGTGGTGGAACGCGGCGGCGATCTCCGGCGAGTACCTCTCAGCCGCTTCGTTCCTGGGGATCGCCGGGCTCGAGATGCAGATCGGCGCCAGCGCGCTGTGGCAGTCGCTCGGCTTCACCGCCGGCTACCTGGCGCTGCTGCTCTTCGTGGCGGCGCCGCTGCGCCGCTACGGCTCCTACACGATCCCCGACTTCGCCGAGGCGCGGCTGCACAGCCCGGCGCTGCGACTGCTGGCGGCCGCGATCGTGCTGGTGATCGCGGGCTTCTACCTGGTGCCGCAGCTCAAGGGCGCCGGCCTCGCCCTGAACGTCGTCGTCGGCTCGCCCTACTGGGTCGGGGTCGCGGTGGTCGCGGTGATCGTCGCGATCAACGTGTCACTCGGCGGGATGCGCGGGATCACCTACGTGCAGGCCTTCCAGTTCTGGATCAAGGTGTTCGCGATCGCGGTTCCGGCGATCGTGCTGCTGATCCACTTCGGCGGGCTGCCCGAGCGTGCGGCGCTGTTCGGGCGCTCGCTCCCGCGCGCCGGCAGCCGCGGCTTCACCGTCAACCTCGGCGCGCCGCAGCGCGCGCAGTTCCCGGAGGCCGGCAGCTTCATCGTGCACGGGCGGCGCGTCGAGGTGCGCGCCGGGGCCTGGGTGACGTTGCCGGCGCACACGCCGGTGCGGATCCCCGCGGACGGGATCGTGCCGGTCGCGTCGGGCACGCAGGCGCTGCGCGGCGACGTCTGGTCACGGCCGGTCGGCGGCACCGGCCGCGGCGCGCCGGTGCTCGTCTACTCGTTGCTGATCGCGACCTTCCTGGGCACGATGGGGCTGCCGCACGTGCTGGTGCGCTTCTACACCAACCCCGACGGCCATGCCGCGCGCCGCACGACCGTGCGGGTGCTCGGGCTGCTCTCGCTGTTCTACCTGTTCCCCGCGGTCTACGGCGCGCTCGGCCGGGTGCTGACCCCGCAGCTCTACACCACCGGACAGACCGACGACGTCGTGCTGACGCTGCCGCACACCGCCTGGCCCGGGGCCGGCGGCACGATCCTCACGGCGGTGACCTGTGCCGGCGCGTTTGCCGCCTTCCTGTCGACGTCGAGCGGGCTGCTGGTGTCGCTGGCCGGCACCTTCAGCCACGA
>DATASU010000019.1:0-4542 GCA_036269095.1 Solirubrobacteraceae bacterium | reverse complement strand
GCGGGCGCAACTCGCCGCCGAACGTGAGGCCGCCGGCCACGAGCTGAGCGAAATCCTGGCCGCACACATGCGCTGAGCCTCAGTGCTGGGTTATGCCGGTCGTCTGCGCGGTGGTCGCGATCAGGTTGCGCAGCAACGAGTCGAATCCCGACAGTTCGTAGACCGCGCGCTGGCGCCCGCAACCGCCCCCGGCCGCCACCAGCGCGGGAATCCGTGCCACGGCCTGGGCACACTGCAGCTCGCTCGCGTAGCGCTGTGCCTGGGCGAGCGCGGCGTCGAGCACCGCCTGGAACTCGTGCAGCTCGCCACGCCCGTCCGGCAGCTGGGCGCGCACACCGAAACGAGTGGCGCGGAACATCCCCTCCTCGAGCAGCTCGGTCGGCAGGTCCTCGACCGGGTCACCGTCGGCCGCCGCACGCGCAAGGCAGTGCGTGAGCGCGACCAGCGCCTCGGTGTCGTGCAGCGAGCTCTGCGCATCGAGCGTGCGGATCTCGACCGTGCCGAGCTTCGGGTGCGGACGCAACTTCCACCAGAACCACGTGTAGTCGTCGACACCGGCCGCGCGGGTGAGCAGATCCGCCATCGCGCAGAAGTCGTCGTAGTCGGCCATCGCCCGCGGGACGCCCGAGCGCGGCCAGCTGCTGATCGTCACGCCGCGCGCCGACGCAAGTCCGGTGTCGAGACCGTGGCGGAACGGCGAGTTGGCGGCCAGCCCCTGCAGCAGCGGCAGGTGCCTACGCATCGCGTTGAAGACCTTGATCGCGGTCTCGGCGTCGGGCATCCCGATGTGGATGTGCAGCCCCGCCACCGGGGTGGCGACCGCGGCACCGAGCAGCCTGTGGACACGCTCGTAGCGCTCCTTGTCGGAGATCTGAGCTTCGTCATCGGTGGCGGTCGGGTGCGTCCCGGAGCCGAGCAACCCGATCCCCGTGCCCAGACACGCCGCGCGGCGATGCGCGAGTTGCCCGATCACATCGCCCGCATTCGCGCAGACCTCGCTGATGAATTCGACCATTCCGGCGTGCAGCTCGCGCTCGATGCCACCCATCGCCGAGGACAGCCTGGTGGTGACCGCCGCCGAACTGTTGACCATGCGGCCGTTGACTGGATCGACGAGGAACAGCTCCTCCTCGGCACCGAGTGAGAACGGCGTACCGGTGCCGAAGGCGTGATCGGGAACTGCGGCCATGTGATCCCTATTCCCAGGAATCCGGAAATTTCAAGCCCGGAAATGGCGATCGGCACGATTCATGGCGGCCGATCCCTGGTAGTCCAGCAGCGACGACCGCCGTTCAAAGGAGTGATGACCCGTGAAAAAGATCCTCGAGCTGATCCTCTGCATCCTGCACCCCATCGCGGTGGTGCTGATCTGGATCACGCTGCCGTTCAAGTCAGAGCCCAAGGGATTTATCCCGAAATTGACCTGGGGCGTCGTCTCAATCGTGCCGTTCGTGCCGTTCGTCTACGTGCTCACCGGTCACGACTTCCTCTAAGGCGGAGCCGGCCCTGCCGAGCCGGCCTGCGCCGCTCAACCGTCACTTTTGAGGAGTAAGTGCGTCTTATAGAGTGTGCGCGCCGCGAGTGTGCCCTAGATTCCCCACTGCGGCTGACGTTTGACGGAGGCTCTGCGTGGACGTGAGAGCAATCGACGCCGAAAGAAGATCCACGCTGCTGCGGCAGCTCGGTCCGTTTGCGATCACAGCGCTCACGGCATGGGTCGCGGTGGTATTCGGCACCACGATCAACTGGTCGGAGTATGCGATCTCGCTCGCCGTGCTGGTCCTGTCGTGGGCCTACGGCGTCGGCGTCGGTCTGCGCGGCAACCCGCTGACGGGAACCGTGCTCGGCTCGCTCGGCTTCGTCGTCGCACTCGGATTGCTGCGCGACTCGGCCGGCGGCAGCGTCGCCGCGGTCAGCATCGTCACGCTGCTACCCGTGTTCCAGACCGCGCTGTACACGCGTGACCGAGTCGGCCTCTGGATCGTGCTCGCGGGCGTCGCGGCGTTCTACCTGGCGCCGCTGATCTTCATCGGCCCGCCGAACTACCCGAACAACGGCTACCGCGGAGCACTGTTGGGAATAGCTGTCAGCTCGATCGTCGGGCTCGCAACGCAGGAGCTCGTCGCCAATATCCGCCGCCGCGCATCTGAGGCGCGGCGCCGCGAGCGGATCTTCCACCGCGTGAACGAGACGGTCCAGCAGCTCTACACGAGTGCCGATCCGCGCCGCGACGCCTGCCGCGCCGTCGAGGAGGTCAGCGAGGCGCTCGTCGTCGGCCTCTACGAGCCCGATCCGGCCGCGCAGCTGCTGCGGGTCACGACAACCACCCGCTCCGACGAGTCGGTCGTCGGTGGGGCGCCGGCGCGACCGGGCAGCGCCGTCCATCAGGCGTTCCATGACAAGCAGCCACAGCTGATCACCGAGAACGTCGCCGAGCATGTCGGCAATCTCGAGGTCTGGCGCGCCGACGGTGCCCCGAAGTCCGCGCTGTACCAGCCGCTGATCAACGGCGATCAGGCCGTCGGTGTGCTGTTCGTCGGATGGGCCGGCAAAGTCGTGGCGGACGGGCCGCGGGTGGCGGTCGCGTCGCTGCTCGCGCGTGAGATCGCGGCGCTCGTCGCGCGCCAGGACGTGATCGACCAGCTCACCGATGAGGCGCTGACCGATCCGTTGACCGAGCTTCCCAACCGCCGCGCCTGGGATGGTCAGATCGGCATGGCGATGACCGACGGCCACGCGGTCGCGGTCGCGATGCTCGACATCGACCGCTTCAAGCAGTTCAACGACTCCTACGGCCATCCCGCCGGGGACCGCCTGCTGCGCGAGACGGCAGCCGCCTGGCGCGCGGAGATCCGCGCCCAGGATTTCCTCGCACGCCTCGGCGGCGAGGAGTTCGCGCTGTTGTTGACGGGGCGCGACACCGCGTCGGTGACGGCGCTGGTCGAGCGGCTGCGCCAGAGCATGCCGGCGCAGCAGACCGTCAGCGCCGGGATCGCAGTGCGCAACGACGGTGAGACGCCCGAGCAGCTGCTGAGTCGTGCCGACCAGGCGCTGTACGAGGCCAAGGCCTCGGGCCGCGACCGCGCGCTCTTCGCAGACGTCGGTTAGCGATCCACGACGCTAGCTCGACGAACGGGCGGCGTCGATCTCGGCCAGCACCGGGCCGAGGTACTCGCTGTGCAGCTTCTGCGGCGGCTGCCACAGCGGGTCGTTGGAGACCTCGAGGTCGATGCCGTGCTCGCCGAGCATCTGCGAGCGGATGAACAGCGGCTTGGCCGCGCCGAGCAGCATCACGTGCAGGGCGGGGCGCAGCGGCCGCGGCTCGAGCGGCGCTCCCGCCAGCGCGGCGATCGACTGTGCCGCGACGTCGGCCTGATCCGCGGACAGACCACCGTGCTTGACCGGGGTTTCGGTCAGGTCACCGGCGGCGTATACGCGCTTCAGGCCGTGCACGGCACCGTGCGCGTCGATCGTGACGAAGCCGCGCTCGGCGCTGGTCGGCACACCCGGCAGCGACTGCGCGTAGAGCTCGGGCAACGCGATGATCTGGTCGACCACGATCGAGCTGCGCAGCGGATAGAGGTCGATGCGTCCCTGCTCGCGGATCTGGCAGGTCGCCGAGGTGATCGTCGTGATGCCGTTCTCCCCCAGCAACTGCGCGACCTCGGCGCTGGCGTTGACGCCCAGCGCCGCCAGCGGCGAGTCCTCGGGCGTGATCAGCAGCACGCCGATGTCGTGCCCGCCGGCCCGCGCGCGGTCGGCGGTCATCAGCGCGAGCTCATAGGCGGGCAGCGACCAGATCGGCAGCGACGGCACCACGAACGCGACGCTCCGCAGCGTCCCGCTGTCGATCGACGCGACGAAGTCGGCCAGCTGCGTGCGGATCTGGGTCTCTTCGAGCGTCAGCACGTCGCGGAAGCGCGGATGCGCACGCGCGCCCATCGCCAGCAGCACCGCGTCGTAGGGCAGCTTGGCGCCGTGGTCGGTGTGCAGCACACGGCCGCGGGGGTCCAACCACTTGAAGCTGTCGAGCAACAGCTCGGCGCCCGCGCGCCGGGCGATCTCCTCGATGCTGTAGCTCGTGGTCACCGCCGGCGAGAACGGCTCGTGAATCAGCAGCGGCCGGTAGACGAACTCGGGATTCGGCGCGACGATCGTCGTCGACACGCGCTCGCCGGCGAGGTCGCGGAGCGCCAGCGCGGCCTCCAGCGCCGCCACCCCACCTCCCGCGATGACGACCTTGAAGCGGTCGCCCTGCGCGTCATCCGACATGGCTTAACCCTAGGCCCCTCCCGAAGCTGTGGACGTTCTGCGCCACATCTGACGCAAAACCGCCCGGACCTACCCCGCGTGGACGCTGACGCCCGCCTGGCGCTCGTACTCCTCGAGGAAGTAGAGCCAGAGCTCGCTGCGGGTCGGGAACGGGGCGACCGCATGGGCGAGCTTCGAGAGCGGCACCTCGGCGGTGACGGCGACGGTCGCGGCCTGCAGGAAGTCGTTGACCTCGGGGCCGACGAAGGTCACGCCGACCAGCACCTGGCG
>DATASU010000018.1:0-33480 GCA_036269095.1 Solirubrobacteraceae bacterium | reverse complement strand
CGAGGCGGTTTCATCCGGTCGCCGCAACACGATGGTTTTTCGTGTTCTGATCGGAGGGTGGGATGGCGAAGCGCAGGGTGTATCGGTGGTTGACCCCTGAGAACAGGCGGGTCATTGAGGAGCGGTTGGCTGATGGTGTGGCTTTGTCGGTGATCGCGAGCGGGTTGGGTTGCCATGTGGAGACGGTTCGTCGTGCTCAGCGTGATGCGGTGGTGCGGCGTCAGTTGCGGCGGTCTGATTCGGGGTTTCGGCTTTCGATTGAGGATCGGATTGAGATAGCGGTGCGGGTCGCTGCTGGCGAGTCGAACGCTGAAATCGCGCGGGGGTTGGGGTGGCATCGCTCGACGATCGGGCGGGAGATCGCTCGGTGCGGGAAGCGGCGTGGTCACTACGCGCCGTTTGTGGCTGAGCGTCGCGCGAGGCGGTTAGCACGGCGACCGAAGGTCAGCAAATTCGTGTCAAGTCCGCGGTTGTTGGCGGCGGTTGAGGCGGGGTTGCTGCAGGACTGGTCACCGCAGCAGATCGCTGCGTGGTTGAAGGCCAGCTACCCCGATGATGTCGGGATGCACGTCAGTCACGAGACGATCTATCAGTCGCTCTATGTGCAGGCTCGTGGGGAGCTGCGCCGTGAGTTGACGGTGCATTTGCGCAGCAAACGCCGGCGCCGCAAGCCCCAGGGGCAGCCGGAGAACCGCGGCAGGATCGCCGGGATGGTCTCGATCGCTGAGCGACCACCTGAGGTTGATGATCGCCGGGTTCCTGGTCACTGGGAGGGTGATCTGATCGTCGGGTCAGGACATCGTTCGGCGATCATGACTTTGGTTGAGCGCCAGACCCGCTACGTGTTGTTGGCGCGTCTGGAGGACCAGACGACGGTGCATGTCACCGACGTGCTTGCCAAACGGATCGCGGGACTGCCAGAGCACCTGGTCAAAAGCCTCACCTGGGACCAGGGCCGTGAGATGACAGCTCACAAGCACTTCAGTGAGAAGACCGGCATCCAGGTGTATTTCTGCGACCCGGCTTCGCCATGGCAGCGCGGCTCAAACGAGAACACCAACGGGCTGCTGCGCCAATACCTCCCGAAAAGCAGCGATCTCTCAGAACACACCCAGGCCGATCTGGACCAGATCGCCGCGCAACTCAACCGTCGCCCACGCCAAACCCTTGGCTGGTGGAACCCGGCCGAGAAACTCGCTGAGCTCCTCGGCGAGGAGGTCCATCCCTTTCCTGCCTAAAGCGGCCATCGCCGCTCCGGCTCGCCCTACGGGCTCACCTCCACGACGAAGGCCGCTACCCACTGCGACACTTCCCTTGTTGCGCTGACTGCCTGAGGCCGCACGAAGGCAGATCAGCAAAGAACGGCTGGTGCTGGCGTTCGCACGGTGTGAGAGGCTTATCGAGTGTCCGAGCTTGGTGATCGCTCCTCACTCTTCAAGGCCGAATCGGTGCCCGACGGGTACGAGCGCTACGTCGCGGGCGCCGTGTTCGAGCCGTGGGCCGAGCTGCTGCTCGACTCGGTCGGGCTGGGGGAGGGGGCGCAGGTGCTCGACGTTGCCAGCGGCACCGGCGTGGTCGCCCGCGCCGCCGCGCGTCGTGTGGGTGGCTCGGGCCGGATCGTCGCCAGCGACTTCAGTCCCGCGATGCTCGCGCGCTCGGCCGCCGTCGAGCTGCCGGCCGGTTCGGCGGCGCTGGAGTTCGTCGGAGCGTCGGCCGATGCGCTGCCCTTTGACGACGACGCGTTCGATGTGGTGCTCTGCCAGCAGGGGCTCCAGTTCTTCCCCGCCCAGCAGCAGGCGGTCGACGAGATGCGGCGCGTGCTGCGGCCCGGCGGCGCGGTTGGAATCGCTGTCTGGGCCCGTGACCATCCACTCGTCCCGTTCGGGGTCTACTGCGAGGAGCTGGTGGCGGTCGGCGCCGAGTCGCCGTTCCCACGCGCTTTCGACGTCGACAGCTACACGATGGGGCTCGAGTCGATCATGTCGCTGGTCGAGGGCGCGGGGTTCATCGACGTCCACGCGCGCGTCGCCGAACTCGAGGTCAGCTGGCCCGACGCCGCGACGGCGGCGGCCGGCGTGTACGGCACGCCCTACGTCGCACCGCTCAACGCCCTGTCAGCCGAGCAGCGCGAGCGCTATGACACCGCCGTGCTCGCGCGTTTCGCCGGCCCGGGCGCGACCGGCGGTCCGGTCCGGCGGCAGACCGCCGCTGTGGTCGCTCGCGCGACCGCGCCCTGAGCATCAGCGGATCACCCAGGTCCTGCGGCTGACGCCGGCGTCGGCGCTCTGACCACCTAGACTCAGGCGTCCGTGTCCGCTGGTCCCTCGCTCTATCGCCGCCATCGTCCCCGGACGTTCGCCGACGTCGTCGGCCAGGAGCATGTTGTGCGCACGCTGTCGCACGCGGTGGAGCGCGACCAGATCCACCACGCCTACCTGTTCGTGGGCTCGCGCGGCACCGGCAAGACGAGCATGGCCAAGATCCTCGCGGCCTGCCTCAACTGCGTGAACGGTCCGACGGTTTCGCCGTGCGGGCAGTGTGATTCCTGCGTCTCGATCGCCAACGCCACGTCGCTCGACGTGATCGAGATGGACGCCGCCTCCAACAACTCCGTTGATGACATCCGCGACCTGCGCGAGAAGGTTGCCTACGCGCCCGTCTCCGGACGCCACAAGGTCTACATCCTCGACGAGGCGCACATGCTCTCAACGCAGGCGTGGAACGCCTTCCTGAAGACGCTCGAGGAGCCACCACCACGGACCGTCTTTGTGCTGGCCACCACCGAGGCGCAGAAGGTGCTGCCCACGGTGGTCGACCGCTGCCACCGCTTTGACTTCGGCCGCCCGACCGCCGACCAGGTCGCGACCGTCGTGCGGCGGGTCGCGACCGCCGAGTCGATCGCGATCGACGACGGCGCCGCCGGGCTGATCGCGCGCCATGCGACCGGCTCGTTCCGTGACGCGCTGGGGACGCTCGAGCAGCTCGTGACCTACGCCGGCGACGCGGCGATCACCCCGCAGGACGTGCTCACGGTGCTCGGCGTCGCCGACACCGAGCAGCTGTTCGCGGCCGTCGACGCGATCGTCGCCGGCGATGCGGCCGCGGCGCTGCGGGCGGCCAGCGCGCTCGCCTCGTCGGGACGCGACCCGGGGCAGGTGCTGCGTGACCTCGAGGTCCACGCGCGTGAGCTGTTGACGGTGCAGGTGCTGGGCGAGGTGCCCGCCGAGCTGCGCGTCACCGCCGAGCGGGACCAGCGGCTCGTCCGGCAGGGCCAGACACTCTCTCAGACCGACGCCGTACGGCTGCTCGAGCTCGTCTCGGCGGCGCTCGACGCGAGTGCCAACGGCGCCCAGCCGCTGGTTCAGTTGGAGCTTGTCCTGATCAAGGCCGCCGCGCCGGAGATGGACCCATCGATGTCGGCGCTGCTCGCGCGCCTCGAGCGGTTGGAGAGAGGGCAGGTACGGCCTGCGGCCCCAGCAGCCGCTCCGGCGCCCGCGCAGAGCGCGAGTGTCGCCGCGGCCGAGCCGGAGCCCGTTGCCGTCGAGCCGGAACTTTCGGTCGTTGAGGACACGCCTGAGCCGCCTGAGCCTGCGATCGAGCGCGACCCCGCGTTTGTCCCTGACCCGCTGGTCGATGAGCCCCCCGCCGCCTGGGATGACCGGCCGCCGCTCGAGGAGGATCCATTCGCTGCGGAGCCGGTTGCGGCCGTCGCGCCCGCGCCCGCCCCGCCCGCGGCCGTCGCGCCCACGCCCCCGACCGCCGCGGCCGACCCCGTCCCGTCCGCGGCCGACCCCGTCCCGTCCGCGACCGACCCGGCCTCGGCCACGGCCGTCAGTGACATGGCGCGGATGTGGCTGGCGGTGATCGAGCTGGTGCGCGGCGGCAACGCGATGCTGGGCGTGCTGCTCGAGTCGGCGCGGCCGCAATCGGTCACCGAGCGCGAGCTCGTTCTGGCGTTCCCGCCGGAGGCGGCGTTCTACAAGCGCAAGGCCGAGCAGGATGATTACCGCCGCACGACGGCCGAGGCCGTGCGTAACGTCACCGGCATGGCGCTGACGCTCCGCTACGAGTTGGCGGAGATGCAGCCGCACGCCGGTGAGGACGGGGCGGTTGCGGAAGTGAAACCGATGAGCGACGAGGAACTCGTGCAGCGGTTCATGGACGAGTTCGGCGCCGAAGAGATCTTGGAAGACGACTCGGAAGAGGAGAGCTGATGCCGCAGCCAGGCATGCCAAACATGCAGCAGATGATGAAGCAGGTCCAGAAGATGCAGGCCGACATGGCCAAGGCGCAGGAGGAGCTGAAATCCGAGACGGTCGAGGCGAGCGTCGGCGGCGGCGCCGTCAGTGTCGTGGTCACCGGCGAGCTCGTGTTCAAATCGCTGACGATCAGCCCCGAGGCCGTCGACCCGGATGATCCGGAGATGCTCTCGGACCTCGTGCTCGCCGCCGTCAACCAGGGGCTGCAGGCCGCGCAGGAGCTGCAGGCCCAGAAGATGGGGGCCGCGGCGGGCGACCTCGGTGGCCTCTCGGGCGGACTCGGCGGTCTGGGGCTGCCGGGCTTCTAACGGCAAAAATCGGAGCGCCCTTTGATTTGCAAAGTAAACGATAATGAGAATCAGAATCATTATCGTTAATTTTGAAAATGAAGACCGTCCGTTTTTTTGAATTTGCCAGCCGCTCCCCTGTTCCCGCTGACGAGTTACCTGGAACCGAGACTTGAGTACCTACGCACCGCCGCTGCAGCGGCTGATCACCGAGTTGTCGAAGCTGCCCGGCGTCGGCGGCCGCACGGCTCAACGGCTGGCGTTCCACCTGCTGCGCGCGAGTGAGGACGACGCGTTCGCGCTTGCCGAGGCGATCCGCGAGGTCAAGCAGAAGATCGGCTTCTGCGAGATCTGCTTCAACCTCGCGGAGGGCCCGCGCTGCCGCATCTGCGAGGACGAGCGGCGTGAGGCCGATCTGATCTGCGTGGTCGAGGAGCCGGTCGATGTGATCTCGATCGAGCGCACCCATGAGTTCCGCGGGCGCTACCACGTCCTCGGCGGTGCGCTCTCACCGATCGACGGGGTCGACCCCGAGGATCTGAAGATCGAGCAGCTCTACGCTCGTGTGCGGGAGGGCAACGTGCGCGAGGTCGTGATCGCGACCAACCCGACCACCACCGGCGAGGCGACAGCGCTGCACATCGCCGCCGGGATCCGCAGGATTTCGCCCGAGATGGCGGTCACGCGTCTCGCCTCCGGCCTGCCGGTCGGCGCCGACCTCGAGTACGCCGACGAGCTCACGCTCGGCCGCGCGTTCTCCGGCCGGCGCGCCCTGTAGATCGGCAGCGCGGCGGGGCGGCCAGCGGGCCGCCCGTTTCCCCGTCGGGCGCCTCAGATCGCCGCAAAGCCCGACCACGTAACCTCAGATCCGATGCTGCCGCAGCCCACAGTTGTCATGAAATTCGGCGGAACCTCGGTCGCCGACGCCGAGCGGATCAAGCGCGCCGCACGCCGGATCGTCGCGCAGCGAGAGGCCGGCAAGCGCGTGGTCGCGGTGCTCTCCGCACGCGGGTTGGAGACCGACGAGCTGATCAGGGCGGCGTTTGAGGTCTCGCCCAATCCCGACCCGCGCGAGATGGACATGCTGCTGTCGACCGGCGAGCGCATCTCCTGCGCGCTGTGCGCGATGGCGATCAACGACCTCGGGCACAAGGCGATCTCACTGACCGGCTCGCAAGCCGGGATCGTGACCGACACCTCGCACACCAAGGCGCGCATCATCGACGTCCGCGCCGAGCGCATCTCCGAGGCTCTCGATGAGGACATGATCGTGCTGGTCGCGGGCTTCCAGGGTGTTTCCACGAGCCGCGACGTGACCACGCTCGGCCGCGGCGGCTCCGACACCACGGCGGTAGCGCTGGCGGCGGCGGTCGGTGCCGAGGTCTGCGAGATCTACACCGATGTCAGCGGCGTGTTCAGCGCCGACCCGCGGATCGTCAAGGACGCGCGCAAGCTGCCGCTCGTGTCGTTCGAGGAGATGCTCGAGATGGCGGCCTCCGGAGCCAAGGTTCTGCAGTTGCGCTCGCTCGAGTACGCGCGTACGCACGGCGTGAAGATCCACTGCCGTTCGAGCTTTGAAGACGGTCCCGGTACCTTTGTGATTGGAGAAGACGAGACCATGGAGCACCCCCTGATCACCGCCGTGACCCACTCGACCGAGGAAGCTCGGATCACGGTCGTCGGCGTTCCCGATCGCCCTGGTGCCGCGGCCGAGATCTTCGAGGCGCTCGCCGACGCAAACGTCAACGTCGACACGATCGTGCAGAACGAGCCGCGCACGAACGAGGAGGATGCCGAGGTCTCGTTCACGTGCGCGACCGAGGATCTGCGGACCGCCGAGGCGACGCTCGCGTCCGTGATTCAGGAGTTCGGTGGCGCCAAGCTCGAGACCGATCCCGAGGTCGGAAAGGTCTCGATCATCGGCGCCGGCATGCGCTCGCATCCCGGTGTCGCGGCCAAGGTCTTCCGCGTGCTCGCCGATGAGGAGATCAACATCGAGCTGATCAACACCTCGCCGATCAAGATCACCTGCCTGATCCGTGCCGGGTCGGTCACCCAGGCGGTTCGCGCGCTGCACGGCGCGTTCGAGCTCGGCGACGACGACATCCAGGCCGAGGGCGGGCTCGGAGAGGAGTCCCGATGAGCTACCGCATCGCCGTCGTGGGGGCCACCGGAGCCGTCGGCACCGTGATGTTGCAGTGCCTCAAGGAGCGCGGACTCGACCGCGACAACGAGATCATCCTGTTTGCCACGGCGCGCTCCGCGGGCAAGGTGATCGATGGTCGCACCGTGCGCGCGCTCGATGAGAGCGCCGACATCAGTGGCATCGACATCGCGCTGTTCTCCGCCGGGGGCGGCACCTCGAAGCAGTGGGCGCCGCGGTTCGTCGAGGCCGGCGCGACCGTGATCGACAACTCCTCGGCCTTCCGCCGTGATCATGATGTGCCGCTGATCGTCTCCGAGGTCAACCCGCACGCGCTGCGGCGCCACAACGGCCTGATCGCCAATCCCAACTGCTCGACGATGCAGCTGATGGTCGCGCTCGCGCCGATCCAGCGCGAGGCCGGTATCGCGCGTCTGGTCGTCTCGACCTACCAGTCGGTGTCGGGTACCGGCGTCAAGGCCCTCGACGCGCTCGATGCGGAGGCCCGCGCCGCGCTCGCCGGCGATCAGCTGCCCGCGCCCGACATCTATCCCGACAACATCGCGTTCAACGTGATCGGCGCGGCCGGCAACTTCGCCGAGGGCGACGACCACACCGATGAAGAGCGCAAGATGATGTTCGAGACCTGCAAGATCCTCGAGGACCCGGAGATCGCGGTCGCGGTCACCTGTGTGCGCGTGCCGGTGCGCGTCGGTCACTCCGAGTCGGTCAACATCGAGACGCGCGAGCACCTCTCGATCGAGCGCGCGCACGAGCTGCTCGCTAAGGCGCCCGGGCTGATCCTCGAGAACGTCCCGTCGCCGCTGCGTTCAGAGGGCCGCGACGAGGTGTTCGTGGGGCGCCTGCGGCGCGACCCGACTCACCCGAACGGAATCGCGATGTTCGTCGTGGCCGACAACCTGCGCAAGGGCGCGGCCACCAACGCGGTCCAGATCGCCGAGCTGCTGATTCGCGACGGCCTCGTGGCCTCGCGTCGCCAGCACGCCGCCGCCTGACGCGCCTCAGCCACCGCTGCTCTGCTTGAGCAGCGAGAGCGTCTTCACTGTATGACGGTCATTGTTGCGGCGTCGGCTGTACCAACACCGTCTGCAGCACGCGCCTGACCTGATCGATCGTGACAACCCCGGTGAGCACGTGATCGTCGTCGGTCGCGACCACGGCCCCGAGCCGGCCCAACGATTCGAGAGCGAGTACATCAGTCAGCGGCTGGTCCTCGAGAACGGCCAGGCCTCCGGACTCGGGCTCGAGGATCGAGCCCACGGTTGCCTCGCCGCTGCCGGAGTGGACGAGCTCCTGTGCGCGCTCGCGGCGTGCGATCCCGATGAAGCGACCGTCGCCGTCGACCACCGGCAGCCACTCGCTCTGGTAGCGCATGAACGACTCGTCGAGTGCCTGCTCGACGGTGCTCGTGCCGCGGATCACCACCGGCTCGTGATCCATGATGTCGGCGACCCGCACTCCCTGCACGCGTGAGGCGGCCGCGGTGCCGTTGAGCGCCATCCGTGCCGACTGCCAGATCATGAAGGCGAGCAGCATCAGCCACAGCCCGACAAAGCTCGAGTCGCCGAACCAGCTGCGGACGAACTCAGGCTTGCCGAGCACGATGTAGAGCCCGAAGGTGCCGAGCGCCGTCGCGAAGCCCTCGCCGATCCGGGCGGCCGATCGTGTCCCGCGGAGCTTGTCACCGGTGATCCGCCAGATCACCGCTCTGGCGATGCGGCCGCCGTCAAGCGGGTAGGCGGGCACGATGTTGAAGATGAAGATCAGCACGTTCATCGGCAGCAGCCAGCTGAGCGCCAGCAGCGCCGGGGTGATCTGCACCGTGCCGTCGAGCTCGATCGCGTGCAGCAGGCGGTGCGGCCCGACGAGCATCAGGTCGACGACCAGGCACAGCAGGATGAAGACGATCGTGCCGAGCGGGCCCGCGGCAGCGATGCGGAATTCCTCACCCGGCGTCTGTGAATCGCGGCTCATGTAGGTGGTGCCGCCGAACCCGAAGAGATCGATCCGCTGGACCTGGATCCCGGACCAGCGCGCCATGAACGCGTGGCCGAGCTCGTGGATGACCAGCGAGCAGTAGAACAGCAGGACGGTGACGACCGCGATCAGGTAGGCGACGTCGTCATTGGAGTGCAGCGCCGTGCGGAACGACCCCGACAGGAGGAAGATCCAGATGAACAGCATCGCGAACCAGGTGAGGTCCACGCCGATGCGCATGCCGGCGATCGTTCCGAGCTTGATCGAGCGTGAGCCCCTGAACATGCTGCAATGGTGGCACAGGCAGCAGCAAGCAACTTGGGAGTGATGAATGGCGACTGCGATGGCGGAGCTTCGGGAATGGCTGGCGGAGGTCTCAGACCTACGTCGCGCCTGCGCTGTGCTCCAGTGGGATCAGAACACGATGATGCCGCCGCGCGGCGCGACGCTGCGCGCCGAACAGATCGCGACGCTCGAGCGCATCACGCACGAGCGCTTCACCTCGGAGCGCACGCTCGAGCTGATCGAGGCGGCAGAGCCGGAGCTGGATGGCATGGCGGCCGACTCGATTCCGGCGCGGATCGTGTCCGAGGCACGCCGGACCTTCGAGAAGAGCAGTCGCGTGCCCGTGGACCTGGCCGTGGCCCGCGCGAGGGCCGCATCGCACGGCTACAAGGTCTGGGTATCGGCGCGGGCGGCAGACGACTTCGCGATGTACGCCCCGGTGCTGGAGCAGAACTTCCAGCTCGCACGCGACTACATAGCCTGCTTTGACGGCTATCAGCACCCCTACGACGTCGTGCTCGACGACTTTGCGCCCGGCATGCGTACGAGCCAGGTCGGCGCGCTGCTCGGTGAGATGCGCGACCAGCTGCTGCCGCTGATCGAGGAGCTATCGGGCCGGCCGATCGACCTGGCGCCGGTTCAGGTGCGCTACCCGGTCGACGAGCAGCGGCGAGTCGTCGACCGGGTTCTGCGCTGGATGGGGTTCGACGACGCGAGCTGGCGACTCGATGACACCGTGCATCCGTTCGAGCAGAGCTTCTCGGTCGACGACATCCGCCTGACAACTCGCTACCTCGAGACCTACTACCCGATGGCGCTCTATGGCGCGATGCACGAGTGCGGGCACGGGCTGTTCGAGGCCGGGGTCGCGCCCGAGCTTCAGCGCACGCCGCTCGGCACGATCCGTTCGAGCTCGATCCACGAGTCCCAGAGCCGGCTGTGGGAGAACATGGTCGGCCGCGGCCACCCGTTCTGCAGCGCGCTGGCACCGCTGCTCGCGGAGCACTCCCGTGGCGCGCTCGACGGTCTCGAAGCCGACGCCTACTTCCGTGCCGTCAACAGGGTGCAACCGTCGACGATCCGAATCGAGGCAGACGAGACCACCTACGGCCTGCACATCGTGTTGCGCTACGAGCTCGAGTGCCGGGTGCTGACCGGTGAGCTGACCGTCGCCGACCTGCCCGAAGCATGGAACGCGAAGATGCGCGAGTACCTCGGGGTTGACGTTCCCTCCGACGCCGACGGTGTGATGCAGGACGTCCACTGGGCCGAGGCGCTGTTCGGCTATTTCCCTTCCTACGCGATCGGGAACCTGATCGCCGGTCAGCTCTGGGCGAGAGTGCACGAGGACATTCCCGAGCTCGACGAGCAGCTTGCGAAGCACGAGCTGGCGCCGCTGCGCGAATGGCTGCGCGAGCACGTGCATCGCCATGGCTCGCGCTACAGCGACAACGAGCTGCTGGCGCTGGCGGTGGGCGAATCGGTGCAGGTGATGCCGTTCATCGGCTACCTGCGGGCCAAGCTCGGCGACGTGTATCAGCTCGACTTGGCGTAGCCTGAATCTCCGCTCTTGCGTATCAAGACAAGACCACGGAGAAGACATGAGCCAGACCCCCGTCAAGGTAGCCGTCACCGGTGCCGCCGGCCAGATCGGCTACGCGCTGCTGTTCCGGATCGCGAGCGGTGCGCTGCTTGGCCCTGACACCCAGGTTCAGCTCTCGCTGCTCGAGATCCCCGCAGCCGTGAAGGCTGCCGAGGGCACGGCGATGGAGCTCGACGACTGCGCCTTCCCGCTGCTTTCCGGAATCGAGATCAGCGACGACCCCAACAAGGCATTCAACGGCGCGAACATCGCGCTGCTGGTCGGCGCCCGGCCCCGCACCGCGGGTATGGAGCGTGGCGACCTGCTCGAGGCCAACGGCGGCATCTTCAAGCCGCAGGGGCAGGCGCTCAACGCACACGCGGCCTCCGACATCAGGGTGCTGGTCGTCGGCAACCCGGCAAACACCAACTCGCTGATCGCTCAGCAGAACGCCCCGGACATCCCGGCGGCGCGTTTCACCGCGATGACGCGACTCGACCACAACCGCGCGATCGCACAGCTCGCACGCAAGACGGGGGCGGCGGTTGCGGACATCACCAACGTCACGATCTGGGGCAACCACTCGGCCACGCAGTACCCCGACATCTTCCACGCGAAGGTCGGCGGCGAGGGCGCGGCCGAGAAGATCAACGATCAGGCCTGGCTCGAGAGCGACTTCATCCCGACCGTGCAGAAGCGCGGGGCCGCGATCATCGAGGCCCGTGGTGCGTCGAGTGCGGCATCGGCTGCCAGCGCCGCGATCGATCACGTGCACGATTGGGTGCTGGGGACGCCCGAGGGTGACTGGGTCTCGATGGCGATTCCGTCTGACGGCTCCTACGGGGTTCAGGAGGGGTTGATCTCGAGCTTCCCTGTCACATGTTCAGACGGCGAGTTCAAGATCGTCCAGGGCCTCGAGATCAGTGATTTCTCGCGCGGGCGCATCGACGCATCGGTGGCTGAACTTGCGGAGGAGCGCGAGGCGGTCAGGGAACTCGGCCTGTTCTAGCTTTAACGAGTTGGGGCCGCGCCGCACGCGGCCCCAACTCGTTAGTCCTCTTTCTCTGAAGAAAGTCTTACTCGCCCGACTGCTTCGCGGCATGCCAGCCCTGACCGTCACGAGTGACGAGACCGTCAGATGTCAGCTTCGGCATCACGCGATACAGGTAGTTCGGTTCGATTTTCATCGCCGTGGCGATCTCCGGGATCGTGATGCCCGGCTGGTTACGAACCAGCTCGAGCGCCTGCGCAGAGCGGGTGTTGCCACCACGGCGCCCGCGCGGGCGTCCGGGCCTGCGGCGCGTGGACGTGGGCGCAGTGGCGGTGCTACGCGGGGGCCTGCCGGGGCCGCGGCGGGCCGCGGAACCGCCGGACAGGGCAGCGCGTGCGGCCAACAGCCGGCCTTCCTCTTCCTTGAGCTCTTTCAGGCGGTTGTCGATGTCTTGGACAGCCGCGTCGATAAAGCCGGCCATACGGTCTCCTTTGAGTGAGGCAGTGTGGGGTGCCTAAATGGTGTTAGTGCGCTAACCATATCGCTGTCATTCGCGTTCGATCAGATGCTTCAGCCGTGTCAGTGACTCGCGCGCCTCGCGCTCCGGTACGTGACCGATCAAAACCCGCGATGCGACGCTCCCCAGCGGCCCTCCGGGAGGGTGAAACTCGTTTACATAATCAAACCTGGTGGTGCCGTCGGGGTTTGCCGTCAGCTTGTAGCTGATCATGGCACGTGAGAGCGCAGGACCGCGTCCGTGCCACTCGGCCTGTCGTGAAGCGACAACCGACTCGAGCGTCCAGTGGACCTTAAATGACACACCAAGGATGTGTAAAACCTGGTCCATGCGCGCGCCCTCCTCGCGGGGGTTGGGCGACTTAACCTTCACCGACCGATGGATCGTGACCCACTCGGCGAGCCGGTTGGGGTCCATGATCGTCTCCCACACGGTGCTGGGAGGGGCATCGATGTCGATCTGTACGTGAACTGTGCTCATCGTCTGCCGGTGAGATCAGCGGGTGCAAGCCGGAAGTCTGCGGCAGCTCACGACGTTAGCGCCCACAGCTAGCGCCCACAGCTAGCGCCCACAGCTAGCGCCCACGCAGCGGTTCGATGGCCTCCCAGTCGCGCAGCGCGCGCTCGATCGCCGCGTCGAGCCGGTGGGGACGCACACCCAGTGCTTCGAGCGCGAGCGCGGGGCGCGGCAGCAGGTCGCCCTCGAGCCCGGCCATCAGCGGGCCGATCAGGGCATGTTGCTCGCCGGCGATGACGGCCGACACCCGGCTCGCGATCGGAGTCAGTGTGAGCCGCGGCAGCCGCAGCGCCGGCCTTCCCAGCAGCAGGTGGTCGCGGATGCGCTCGATCAGCTCCTGGTAGCTGACGATCTCGCTGCCGGCGACGTCAAACGAGCGCCCACCGACGTCACGGTCGCCGGCCGCGCGCACGAGGCAGCTGAGCACGTCGCGCTCGTCGACCGGAGCGGTGCGGTTCCCGCCCCAGGCCGGAATGACCATCACCGGCATACGCTCGACCAGCCGCACGAGGAAGCGGAACGAGCGCGAGCGTGCGCCGATCACGATCGACGCTCGCAGCGCCAGCGAGTCCGGTACGGCCTCGAGCAGGATCCGCTCGACCCCGAGCCGGCTGGCGAGATGCGGCGAGGGTGCGACCTCGGGGACCAGGCCGCCGAGGTAGACGATCCGTCGCACACCGGCCGCGGCCGCGGCCTCGGCGAAGTTCTCGGCGCCGCGGCGCTCGCGCACGCCGAAGTGCTCCTCGCCTCCCGGCTCCATCGAATGGATCAGGTAGTAGGCGACATCGACGCCCTCGAGCGCCTCCGCCAGCCCGATTCCCGAAACCGCATCGCCGCTGTGCAGACCGATGGCGGCGGGCAGCGTCGCAAGTGCCTCGGCGTCGCGTCTGCGGGTCAGCGCCTGCACCTCGTGCCCGGCGTCGAGCAGGCGCGGGGCGAGCCGGCTACCAATTGCGCCGGTGATGCCTGTTACGAGGATGCGCATCCGGTCCCGAAAGCTACGGAAAATGCGGGAGATTTCCGTCCGAGGTCACGAAATTCCCGCTAATAGCAGGGAAAAGCAGTTGTGACGAAAGTGTTGCGTTTTCCGGGAAACGGGTTCGCATCGGGGGGGTTAACTCGCTTTGATGGCTACAGCCGGAGCGCCGGGGGGCGTGATCGGTGGAGGGTTCCACAAACGAGAAGGTGTCTGGTTTTCATGGCTACAGGTCGTGCCCATGGTGGGAAGGTTTCGTGCGAGGGCTGCTTCTTCAAGCAGAACATGCTGTGCGCCGTGACGCAGTCCGGTCCATGCGCCACGTATCGCCCGAACCGTCCCGAGGGGCTGCGGCCGCCGACCCAGCTGCGCTTCAACTTTCGCCAGGAACGGCGCCTGCAGGTCGCATGGGCGTTCCCTTCCGCGAGCGAGCAGGTCGCGCTCCACGCCTGACTCATCTAGTGTCAGGCACCAGTGGAGCTCACGGTGCTTGGCAAGTCGCCGGCCATGCCGGACGCAGGCGGCGCGCACAGCGGTTATCTGATCACGCACGGCGGCTTCACGCTGCTGCTCGAATGCGGCGGCGGGGTGTTCGCGAAGCTGAGGGCACACGCGGATCCGGCCGCGGTCGATGCGGTGCTGATCAGTCATCTGCACGCCGATCACATGCTCGACCTGCTGCCGTTCAGCTTCGCGCTCGCGAGCGGCCTGCTCGGCGATCCGCCGCGCAGACCCGCGGTCTGGGCCCCTCCGGGCGCACGCGCCGCGTTCTCGGCATACAGCCGGGCGGTGGGCATGGAGGACCAGATCAACGATGGCTTCGCCGTCAGCGAATACACGACCGACTCGCTACTCGAGTTGGGGCCGTTGAGCGTCAGCTTCGCCGAGATGCCGCATTTCATCCCGGCCTGGGCCTGTGACGTGCGCGCCGACAACGGAGCGAGGATCACGTTCGGCGGCGATTGCGGGCCCAACGACGCGATCGTCGAGCTCGCGACCGGGACCGATCTGCTGATGCTCGAGGCGACCGAGGGAGTCGGTCCGCATGCCGGCAACACGCTGCGCGGCCACCTGACCGCGCCCGAGGCCGGCGAGCTCGCGCGACGTGCCGGTGCGCGGCGCCTGCTGCTGACCCACTACTCCGATCAGCTCGACGCCGAGGCCGTGCGCAGCGCCGCCGCACGCGCCTACGGGGGGTCCGTCGAGATGGCAACCGAGCGGGCCGGCTACGCGATCTGAGCCTTGAGCGATCGCCCGGAGTTCTATGCTCCGGCGAACGTTGGAGACCAGCGACGGGAGAACAGATGGGAAAGCGCAGCAAGGCTGAGAAGCCGAAGAAGAAGAAGAAGCGTGTCAGGAAGCTCCTCTTCCTGCTGATCGTCGGCGGTGCCGGTGCCCTGGTGCTGTCGGAGGATGTCCGCAACAAGGCGCTCGACGCGCTGTTTGGCTCCGAGGAGGAGTTCCAGTATTCACCGCCGGCCCCCGACTCGGGCAACGGCGACGGCAGCAGCGCGTCCTAAGGCTCCGATCGTCACAAGGTTCAGATCCGACCGAGTACGCCGCGTGGCGATCTCGGTCGGAGCCGCCTTGTTGGTGGTGCTCGTCGGCGGACAGTTGCTGGCGCCGGCGATCGCCACGATCGTTCTGCGCCATCGCCTGGCCAAAGACGGCCGGGTGATCGGCGCCCGGGTGTCGGCATTCCCGTGGGTGCAGCTGCTGTGGCAGCACGCCGACAGGGTGAGCGTGCGGATGGCCGACTACAGCGCGCCGCCGTCGCGGATCACCACGCTGCTGCAGGAGGCCGAGGGCGTCGGCGCGCTCGACATCTCGATCGGCGTGATCCACACCGGGTTGCTGACGCTCCACGAGGTCAGCTTCAGCAAACACGGTGACGCGATGGTCGGGGCCGCGCAGCTCGATCTGCGTGACCTCCAGGCGGCACTGCCGATCGTGCGATCGCTGACCCCGGTGCACGATGCCGACGGTCAGCTCGTGCTTCGTGGCAGTGCCAGCGTGCTCGGCGTCAACGCCTCGGTCGATGTCGCGGTCACCGCCAGCGACGGCAAACTGGTGGTCGCGCCGACCGGCCTGTTCGGCGCGTTTGCGACCGTCACGCTGTTCGAGGACCCGCAGATCCGGGTGCAATCGGTCAGCGCCAGCGCGGTTCGCGGCGGCGTGCGGTTCGTGGCGAGAGGCCAGGTCAGATAGATGGCGCCGGCGGCCACGGCAACCGCCGCCCCGGTCCTGACGCGCTGGATCGGGCGGCTGGCCGGGGAGAGCGCGCCGATCGCGACGCCACAGCGTTTCGTGCTGGCCGGGATCGACTGGCTGGGGCCGCCGCAGGCGCACATCGAGCTGCGTGCGCGCCACGTCACCCGCGGCTGGACGCCGTGGGTGCGGGCCTCCGTCCTCGGGCATGACAGCGACCGCGGCGAGACGATCGCGCACGCGCTGGTCGGCGAGCCGATCTGGACCGGGCCGGCGGATGCCGTTCAGCTGCGCAGCGCCGGGGTCGTCGAGGGGCTGAACGTGCACCTCGTGCTCGCGGCGGCGGTCGCCGACCCGGGTGACCATGACAGTGCGGGCGCCGACCCGGGTGACCACGACAGCGCGGACGCGGGACAGAGCGCCGGTGCGCGACAGAGCGCCGGTACGGGACAGAGCGCCGGCCGCACCGCGGGCCCGGCAGCGGCCCTACCGCTCGCCACTCCCGATCTACCGGCCGGCCCCGGGCAGCCCCCGATCATCGCCCGCAGCGCCTGGGCCAGGGGATTGCTGCCGCGGGTCGCCCCGGCCTACGGCGAGATCCGCGTCGCGTTCGTGCACCACTCGGTCAACGCCAACGGCTACAGCAGCGGCGAGGTGCCGGCGATGCTGCGCTCGATCTACGTGTTCCACACCTACTCCCGCGGTTGGAACGACTTCGGCTACAACTTCGCGATCGACGCCTACGGGCGCATCTGGGAGGGACGCGCAGGCGGCATCGACAGGCCCGTGATCGGCGCGCAGGCCGGTGGCTACAACGTCGAATCGTTCGGGGCCGTGCTGCTCGGGGACTTCTCCGCGACACTCCCCACCAGCGCCGCTCGCGCGGCGCTCGCGCACCTGATCGCCTGGAAGATGGCGCTCCACGGCGTCCCCGTCACGGGCAAGGTGACGGTCGAGGTCGACCCTCCCGACGCCTTTTACACGCGCTTCCGGCCGGGGCAGCACGTTTCGCTGCCCCGCATCGCCGGGCATCGTGACGGCTGCACGACCGATTGCCCCGGCTACGACATGTACGTCAACGGCATGCCGCCGTTGCGCAAGTCCGTCGGCCAGCTGATCGGGCGCCAAATGGCGCTGACGCTCGACATCGGACCGGCGCGCGCGAGCGGGCACGCGCGGCCGCCCTACGCGATCGCTCCCAGCACCAGGATCAAGCCGCCGACGTACCTGGACCTGGAGACCGTGACGACGACAGCGGGACGCGAGCTGCCGCTTCACGGCTTCCTGCGGACGCTCGCCGGCGATCCGCTGAGATCGGCGAGGATCGCGCTTCAGGACCTCAGCTCCACGCGCCGCGACGATCCCGAGACGACCCTCGAGAGCGCGATCACGAACAAGCATGGGCTCTGGACCGCGTTGCTCAAGCCGCACTCGAATCTGCTGCTGCGCGCGCTGCACGCCGACGCGCCGGCCGCGGCCTCGGCGGTGATCGTCGTCGGCGTAAGACCGGAGGTCACGCTCGAGCTCAAGCAGGAGACAGGGGAGGTCAGGGCATCCGGGACCGTCACTCCCGCCAAGCCCCAGATCGTGCTCGAGGTCAGATCGGCCGGTGGGGTGCATCGCGTGATCAAGCAGCTGACGATCACGGCGGAGGGCGGGAGTTTCGCGGCTAGGATCAAGCTCCCCCCGGGCCGCTACTGGATCTCGGCACAGACGCCGGCCGACGCCTCCAACGTCGCCGGCGGCTCACCGCAGGTCGCCGCCCGCATTTAGTTGCGGTCGCTGGGAAGATTTCATCCGACGGCGGCGTCATTAACGTTTGATTACCACTGTCTCCGAAACGCCATGGCATCCGAGAACGACATCCCCGAACGCGAGCAACAGGTCGTCAACCTGCTGCGGGCGGCGGCCCTGAGCGAGCGCGCCCCCGAGCGGCTGCAGACGCATGTCAGCGCGCTCAAGGAGCGCTCGGCGCAGCGTCCGCGACGCAACCCGCTGCCACGCCGGGCGTTCAACCTCATGCGCTTCGGGATGCCGACGGCCGCCGCGGGGATCGCGGCGCTGGTGCTCGCGCTCGGCGGCGGCGCCGGGGCGCCGTCGCTGGCGCAGGCCGCGGCGCTCGCCACGCGCGCGCCGACCTCGCCGGCACCGGCAACCGATCCGAGCGATCCGGCGAAGCTGCTGACCGCGAAGGTCGGGACGCTGCACTTCCCCAACTGGCGATCGTTCGGCGGCTGGCGCGCGGTCGGCGAGCGTGTCGATCAGATCGGCGACCGCACGGCGACCACGGTCTACTACTCGAACGGCTCGAGCCGGATCGGGTACTCGATCGTCTCGTCGCCGAAGCTGGCGGGCCTGAAGACCGGCGACGAGCCCTACGCGACGATGTCGAATCACGGTCGCACGACCGTGATCTGGGAGCAGGCGGGCCACACGTGCCTGCTCACCGGTTCGGGCATCTCCGCCGTGAGCCTGTGGCGGCTCGCCTCCTACGGTTTCCACAGGGCGCTGTGAGCGTCAGCGCCGCCCCGCTGGGCGGCGCAACCGGGCACTAGATCCGCAACGCGTCGGCGAGCCGCTGACGGGCACGGTAGACACGCGTGGTCAGCGTCGCCTCGCGGACCTTCAGCGCACTCGCCGCCTCGCGGTAGGAGAGCCCGACCACGTCGACGGCGATCAGCGCGTCACGGAAGTCGTCGGGCAGCGCCGAGATCGCCGTGTACAGCTCGCTGACCTCGATGTGCGCCTCGGGACGCGCGGCGCCCGGATCCTCGAAGGTGCTGAGGTCGTCGGGGAGCGGGGCCGAGATCGGCCGCCGTGCAGCGGCACGGCGGCCACTGACAAACGTGTTGCGAAGCACGCGCAGCAGGTAGCCGATGTCGTCGTCGTTGCGCAGCAGCCGCGGCTTGAGCAGCACGCGGGCGAACGTCTCCTGGACCAGATCCTCGGCCTCCTCACGCGAGCCACAGAGGCTCCACGCCGCCCGGTAGAGGCGGTCGACGTGGTTGCCGAGCGAATCGGGATCGAGCTGGTGGCCTTCGGTCATGACCCGGCGCCAGCATAGGGACTCCGACCCCCGGCTCGACCTCCTGCAGCGGCCACCGGGAAGAAATCGCGGGCCGGCGGCGTCCTCATGTTCAGCTGGCAATTCACTGGCGACTTTTCAACTTCAAGCCCGAGGAGGCTCACATGAACAGAACTCGACTTACGCTCGCCGCGGCGACACTCGCCGCGATCGGCGGCACCGCTACCGCCGCGGTCCAGAGCGCGTCGGCCGCCACCGCCCGGCCGGCGTCGGCCGCGGTCCTCAAGGTCGCAAGCGTCAAGGTCGCGAGCGGCACCACCAACAAGGCGCATTCGCTGCTGGTCGACGCCAAGGGCCTCCCGGTCTACCTGTTGACCGGTGACAGCCGGTCACACCCGTTGTGCAAGAGCGCGAGCTGCCTGATGTATTGGCCGGCGGTCACCACGACCTCGAGCAAGCCGACGCTCGGTCCCGGCGTCAAGGGCAAGGTCGGCGTCTGGAAGCACAACAAGATCGACCAGGTGACGCTCAACGGCCACCCGCTCTACACCTATGTGCAGGACAGCAAGGGCGCGGCGCTGGGCGAGGGCGCCAAGAGCTTCGGTGGCGTCTGGGAGGTCATGACCGCGGGCGGCTCGGCGATGGCCAAGAGCAGCAGCAAGTCCGCTGGCAGCGGCAGCAGCGGCGGCGGCTGGTGAGCTTCGCGCTCTGTCGACCGGCGGCGGTTGCAGAGCACGTAGGTGGTCGCGGCCGGCACTGGGCGCCGGCTGCGGCCACAAGCCTCGTCAGTCCTCCAGCTTCGGCGAGCTCCACGGTGCCCGCAGGCGCCGTTCGAGCTCGTCGGGCAGGGCGTCGATCGCAACCCGCTCCTGCGTCAGGCTGTCGCGGTCACGGACCGTCACGGTGCGGTCCTCGAGCGTCTGGTGGTCGACGGTGATCGACCATGGGGTGCCGATCTCGTCCTGGCGGCGGTAGCGCCGCCCGATCGCGCCGCCCTCGTCGTACTCGACCTGCATGCGCTCGCGCAGCGCCGCGAGGATCTCACGCGCGACCTCGGGCTGGCCGTCCTTCTTGACCAGCGGTAGCACCGCGGCCTTCACCGGGGCGAGCTGCGGGTGCAGCCGCAGCACGGTGCGCATCTCGCCCTCGATCTCGTCCTCGTCGTAGGCATCGCAGAGGAACGCGAGCGTCGCGCGGTCGGCGCCGGCGGCCGGCTCGATCACGAACGGCAGGTAGCGCTCGCCCGACGCGGTGTCGACGTACTCGAGGTTCTGGCGCGAGTACTCGGCGTGCTGAGTGAGGTCGAAGTTGCCGCGGTTGGCGATGCCCTCGAGCTCCTGCCAGCCGATCGGGTACAGGTACTCGACGTCACTGGTGCCGCTCGAGTAGTGCGAGAGCTCGTCGGGGTCGTGCGCGCGCAGCCGCAGATGGTCCTCGCGGATGCCGAGCTTCAGGTACCAGTCGAAGCGCGCCTGCTTCCAGAACTCGTACCACCTGTCGGCCTGGTCGGGCGGCACGAAGAACTCCATCTCCATCTGCTCGAACTCGCGCATCCGGAAGATGAAGTTGCCCGGTGTTATCTCGTTGCGGAAGCTCTTGCCGACCTGGGCGATCCCGAAGGGCGGCTTCTTGCGCGCGAACTGCAGGTACTGCTTGAAGTTGAGGAAGATGCCCTGCGCCGTCTCGGGCCGCAGGAAGACGGTCGAGCCCTCCTCCTGCACCGGGCCGACGGTCGTCTGGAACATCAGGTTGAAGTTGCGCGCCTCGGTGAGGTCGCAGTTCGGGCCCTCGCCCGGGCGCAGCGACGGCTTCTGCCCGCACTTGCCGTCCTCGAGCTTGTCGGCGCGGAAGCGCAGCTTGCAGGTGCGGCAGTCGACCAGCGGGTCGGTGAAGCCGCCGATGTGGCCCGAGGCCTCCCAGGTGCGCGGGTGCTGGATGATCGCCGAGTCGAGCGCGACGACGTCATCGCGTTCCTGCAGCAGCGAGCGCCACCACTGGCCCTTGACGTTGTTCTTGAGCAGCACGCCGTAGTGGCCGTAGTCGTAGCTCGAGCCGATGCCGCCGTAGATCTCGCTCGAGGGCAGGATGAAGCCGCGTCGCTTGCACAGCGAGACGATCTTCTCCATCGTCACAACGTCGGATGCCATAGGCGGCGCATGCTAGCGGCGCCACCTGGGAAGCCCCTTCTCCGTGGGCTTTGGCACTCTCGACCCGAGAGTGCCAGCGTGCCATCGGACCGAAAAGCTATAGTTGAGAGCGATGCCGATCTACGAATACAAGTGCAAGAAGGGCCACGTGTTCGAGACGATGCAGAGCTTCAGCGACGAGGCTTTGACCGAGTGCGAGGTCTGCGGCGCGCCCGTCCAGCGGGTCTACCACCCGGTCTCGGTGCACTTCAAGGGCTCCGGCTTCTACAACACCGATTACGGCACCAAGCGCCGCGCACGCGAGGCCAAGGAGAACAAGGAGTCCTCCTCGAGCAGCTCGTCCTCGTCCGAGACCAAGAGCGACAGCGGCTCGAAGTCGGATTCGGCCAAGCCCGACTCGGGCAAATCGTCGTCCTCCGACAGCAAGGCCGCTGCGGCCTGATCGGTTCTGACCGCGCCCGCTGGCGCGGTCATCCTCAGCCGTTCAGCAGCTGCTGGACCTTCGCGTGGACTTCGTTCGCGTTGGGGAAGAGGACGTCCTGGCTGCCGTAGTAGCCGCCGGTCTCCTTGAGCGTCTCCGGCTTCGAGGAGCCGCCGATCTCCGACGCGATGAACAGCTGCCCGAGCGACAGCGGACCCATGTCGGTCTGGATCGCCTTCGGCGCATCCCATGAGGCCCACGGCAGGTGCACGAACGCGTGTGCCGAGAACAGCTGGTTCTTGATGCCGTTCATGATCCCCTGCTGCATCTGCTCGCGGTTGATGTCGGTGTAGGCGCGGTTGCAGCTGTTGTCACGGGTACGCGCGAGCGTCACCGCCTGCGTGCCGGTGAGGTGGTGCGAGCCGGGCCGCAGGTTGAGGGTGTAGCCGCCGTCGGCCGCGCCCCCCGAGATCTCCGAGCAGATCCGGGGCGTGTTGACGGTCACGCCGCCGATGTCATCGATGAACTTCACGAAGTTGCCGAGGTCGACGACGATCATGTGGTTGATCTTCAGGCCGGTCAGCGTCTCGACGGCGTGGATCGTCGCCTTCGGGCCGCCGCACGACCAGGCCGCGTTGATCTTGGCCTTGTATCCGCACTCGGGGATGTAGACGAGCGTGTCGCGCGGGATCGACAGCCTGCTCGAGCTGCCGCCGCCGACGTGCCAGATCATCAGCGTGTCGGTGCGGCTCGTCAGCTCGTTCTGATCGGCTCCGGTGAGGCCGCCCTCGTGCGAGCTGTAGCCGCTGGTCGGGCGCGTGTCGAGCCCGACGACGAGGACATTGTTGGCCGAGACCAGCATCGGTCCGCCACTCGAAAGCGCGTTTGCGGTCGCGCTGCCGCCCGGCAGGTTGCCACCCGACGCGCTGATGAAGAACAGCACGATCGACAGCACGACCCAGCAGATACAGAACCTGATCAGGTACTTGAGCAGCCGCAGCGGGTGCCACAGCGGTCGCAGCGAGGGACCGAAGCTCGGGATGTAGTGCCACCAGCGCCGCCGCCGCGGTCCGCCGGGCCCGCGCCCGCCGCTGAATCCGCCGCCGCTGCCGCCGCCTCCGCCAGTTGCCGGGTCGGCACCACGCGGCGGACGCGGCGGTTGCTTGCGCGAGAGCTCGTCGGCACGCGCCGCGAGGTCGGTATCGGTCTCACCGCGCAGGCGTGCGCCGAGGCTGCGGGGGCTCGAGCGGTACAGGTTGTAGGAGCGCTTGTCGGAGCCGCGGCCGCTGCGACCCGCGTAGGTCGAACCGCCCGGATTGGCCGGCACCTGGCGCGGCTTGCGGGGGCGTGGATCGTCGTCGTCTTCGCGGAAATCGGACATGTAATCGTTCTTGGAATGAATCCGCAGAGCGGCTGCTTATAGTGGCGGGATGCCTTCGCGATTGGTGATCGGCGTCGACATCGGTGGCACCAAGCTAGCGGCCGGAGTGGTCGATGATCGCTTGCAGATCCATCAGCGTCTGCAACGTTCGATGCGCGGTCAGGACACCCCTGCTCTGCTCGACACTATCGCCGCGGCGGTTCAAGAGCTGGTTAACACGACCCAGGGCGAGATCGCTGCGGTCGGCTTCGGGATCCCGTCGCTGATCGACCGCCGCAGTGGCACCTCGGTGGTCGCCGTCAACCTCCCGCTGACCGATGTCCGCTTCGGGGCACTGATGGCAGAACGCCTCGATCTGCCGGTATTCGTTGACAACGACGGCAACGTCGCGGCGCTGGCCGAGCACCGTGCCGGTGCCGCGATCGGCGTCGACCACATGCTGCTGATCGGGCTCGGCACCGGGATCGCCGGAGGGCTGATCCTCAACGGCCAGCTCTACCGCGGCTGGCTCGGATCCGGGGCCGAGCTCGGGCACATGGTGATCGACATCAACGGTCCGCGCTGCCAGGGCAACTGCCCCAACCACGGCTGCTTCGAGGCGATGGCCTCGGGCACCGCGCTGGCCCGCGAGGCGCAGCTGTTCGCGACCGTGCAGCCGGAGTCGGCGCTCGGCCATGCGCTGCGTGACGGCCGTGAGCTCGACGGCCCGCTCGTCACCGAGCTCGCGCACGACGGCGACTCGGCCGCCCGCGACGTGATCCAGCTGATCGGCGAGCGCGTCGGCGTCGCGATCGCGAGCTACGTGAACATCTTCAACCCCGAGATGGTCGTCGTCGGTGGCGGGGTGATGGGCGCCGGCGAGATGCTGCTCGAACCGGCGCGCCGCGAGGTGCAGAAGCGCGCGCTCCCGCCCTCGCGTGACAACGTGAGCATCGTCGCCGCCGAATTCGGCCACGAGGCGGGGATGGTCGGCGCCGCCGCGCTGGCGCTCGACGGCCTCGCCTTGCGCCAGGACCAGCGCTGATGCTCGCGCAGGGGCGAGCCTGATGGCGCTCGGCAAGCTGATCGTCTGCCCGACGCCGATCGGCAACCTCGAGGACATCACGCTGCGCGTTCTCGCGGCTCTGCGTGAGGCCGATCTGATCGCCTGCGAGGACACGCGCCGCACCGGCACGCTGCTGAAGAACTACGGCGTCTCCGGCAAGCTCGTCAGTTACTACGAGCAGAACGAGAAGCCGCGCGCGGCCGAGCTGGTCAAGCGCATGCACAACGGTGAGGTGGTGGCGCTGGTGTCCGATGCCGGCATGCCGCTGGTCTCCGATCCCGGCTTCGTGCTGGTGCGGGCCTGCGTTGCCGCCGGGCTCGAGGTCGAGGTGCTGCCCGGCCCCTCCGCGGCGCTGGCGGCGCTGGTCGCCAGTGCGCTGCCCGCCGACCACTGGCGCTTTGCCGGATTCCTGCCGCGCAAGCGCGGCGAGCTCGAGCACGCCTTCGCCAACAGCGAGACGCTGGTGGCGTTCGAATCGCCGCGCCGCGTCGCCGACTCGCTGGCGGTGCTCGCGGCGCTCGATCCAAGGCGTCCCGTCGCGGTCTGCCGTGAGCTGACCAAGGTTCACGAGGAGGTCGTGCGCGGCGCGGCCGAGGAGCTCGCGGCGCGCTACGCCAAGGAGCCGCCCCGCGGCGAGGTGGTGCTCGTCGTCGGTCCCGCGCCGGCCCCGAGCGAGCTCGACCTCGCGCCGGCGCTCGAGGCCGTGCGCAAGCTCGTCGAGTCCGGCGCCAAGCCGCGCGTGGCGGCACATGTGGTGGCCGACCTGACAGGCGCGAGCGCCAACCGGCTGTACAGGGCACTGACGGGCTGAGCCCGTCGACGACCGTCGGCGTCACGCCCGTGGTCGTCCGCCCGACATAAGCTGAGCGCACCCGGGCCGACCGGATTTTTCGCGCAACCGCTCCGCGCGGCCGCGGGAAAGTCCTGCTAATCGCCGACCGCAACAAACTGGTCACGAGTTAGCCACGCGATGTTCACGGGTGAGAGCTTGCGACGGCGTTTCATGCAGCCGTCTGGTTCGTCGTGGCAGGGGGCCTGCGGCGCAACAACAGCTTCAAGCCCGGGAAGTACCGAAAGGGGCCTCAATTGTTTAGGCGTGGCTGGCGCGAGGCGCCGGATGGTGATCCTCACCGCGACGAGTCGGACGGGTGCCCCGGCGACGATCCGGGCGGACTGCGCATGACCCGGCGCGACGCGCTCGTGGTCGGCTCGGTTGGCGTCGGTGGCCTGATGGTCGCCGGTGCCGGCAACCTGGCGGTCGACGTCCCGGCGGCTGATGCGGCGCTGCCGTCGACGACCGCACCCGAGCAACTCAGGCTCGAGTGGGGCTCGGACCCCGCGACCGAGATGACGGTCTCGTGGAGCGCGCCGGGCACGCTGCCGATGCCGGCTCCGGTACTGGCGTATTCGACCTCGCCGATCACGCCCGAGAACCCGGGAGCGCTCGTGTTCCTGCCACAACCGGAGCCGCTGGACCTCACCCAGGGAGCGCGCACCGGCCCCTGCGCCACGAGCTTCACGGACGGCCAGACCGCGCAGACGACCTACCACTACCACGTCCCGCTCGCCGGACTCGAGCCGGACACGACCTACTACTACGAGGTCGCCGACGGCGCCGGCGGGACAGCCGGCGCCTCGTTCCAGACGGCGCCGTCCGGCCGCGCGTCATTCCGCTTCACGGCGTTCGGCGACCAGGGCGTGAACGCGCCGATCTCGCAGTACACGACCTCAGGCGTCGCGAACCCCGGCGACGGCAACGGCGCGCCGCTGTTTCATCTGATGGTGGGCGACCTCGCATACGCGGACGGCAGCAATCCGCCATCGACGTGGCGCTCCTGGGCGCTACAGGTCGAGTCCGCTACCCAGAACTTCCCCTGGATGCCGGTCATGGGCAACCACGAGGTCGAGCCGGGCGCGACCGACGTCAGCGGCGTCCCGCAGACGACCGGCACCTCGGGCGGCTTCTACAACGGCCCCTATGGCAGCGGCAGCTTCTTCTCGCGCTTCCTGCTGCCCGACAACGGCGTCACGAACTGGGACGGCAACAGCCTCCAGGGCAGCTTCCACAGCTTCCAGGTCGGAACCGTCCTGTTCATCGGCCTGGCCGGCAACGACGTCAACTGGCAGACCTCCGACTACAGCCATACCAAGCCCGCTCAGTACACCGGTGAGCTGGCCGCGGACGCGTCGAACATGGCGCTGATCCCATCGGGTACGACGCCGAATCTGCAGACGCAATGGCTCGAGCAGACACTGCAGGCGGCCCGCGCCGAGGGATCGGGCGTCGAGATGATCGTCGTGCAGATGCACTTCCCGTTCGCGAGCGTCGACACCGGCAACAGCTGCGACATGGGCGTCCGCACGGCCTGGGGACCGCTGTTCGACAAATACCAGGTCGACCTGACCCTCACCGGCCACAACCACAACTACTGCCGCAGCCTTCCGACTCGCGGCTACGACGCCGCCGCCGGAGTGACCAGCGGCGCGATAACCAACCCATTCGGCAGCTATGCCTCAGGGGCCACGATCGACACGCGCCGCCCGACCGTGACCCAGGCCGAGCCGCTCACGATCGACGGCCGCCAGACCTTCGACACGTCGCTCGGGACGGTGCACCTGGTCGTCGGCGGCGGCGGTGCCGCCTCGACCATCGGCGACACCGTCGATGCCACAACCGGCCTGACGCAGGCGCACCCGTTCGCCGACCCGGCCAACAACGCCCAGGCCGTCGAGGACGCCCCGTGGCTCGGCTTCTACGACACGGCCAACGCTTACGGATATGGGGTCTTCGACGTCGATCCCGGCGACGGTCCCGGGCAGACGACGATCACGTTTCAGTGGTTCTCGGTGTCGACGACCGACCCCGCCCCGGCCGCGCCGCTGGAGAAGTTCGTGTTCGCGCGGATGGACGGGAGGATCGCCGCCGGAGTGCCCGCGATCGAAGGCACGGTCAGTGTCGGGCGTACGGTGACGGCGGATCCGGGCAACTGGTCGCCGGCAGCGGCGGA
Source organism: Solirubrobacteraceae bacterium (assembly GCA_036269095.1). Taxonomy (GTDB): domain Bacteria; phylum Actinomycetota; class Thermoleophilia; order Solirubrobacterales; family Solirubrobacteraceae; genus Palsa-465. The sequence continues at coordinate 6,691 of DATASU010000018.1, read as the reverse complement.
TCTCAGCTACCAGTGGCTGCGCGCCGGAACCCCGATCAGCGGGGCGCAGGCCGACAGCTACACGATCACGGCGGCCGATCTCGGGCAGGAGCTGCAGGTGCAGGTCAGCGGCGCGCTCGAGGGGTTCGCGACGACGACCGCCACATCATCTGGGGCGCTGGTCGCCGGTGGGCTGCTGCAGCCGTCGGTTGTGACGATCAGCGGGTCGGTCGAGGTCGGTGGAATGGTCACGGCCGACGCGCTGCCCTGGACTCCGGCCGCGACCCTGGCCTACCAGTGGCTGCTTGACGGCGCCGCGATCGCAGGGGCCACCGGGACGAGGTATTCACCCGCGAGCGGGGACGCCGGGCACGTCCTCGAGCTGCAGGTCACCGGCAGCGCCGACGGCTTTCAGTCGGCGTCCGCGCGATCGGTTCCGCAGACGGTTGCGCGTGGGGCCACGTCGGGGCAGCCGGATCTGGCCCTGCCGACACTGTCGGCGAAGCCGACGGTCGGGAGCGCCGTCAGTGCTCGCCTCGCGCGAGGCTCGGCAGCCGCGGCGGTTTCCTACCAATGGCTGGTCGACGGATCGGCCATCCGCGGTGCCGGCGGCGCGTCCTACACACCGGTCCCGCACGACGCTGGCAGGCGACTGCAGGTCAAGCTCAGCACGAATGGGCAGGCGGTGATCTCGAGGGCGGCGACGGTCGCGGCGGTGCAGTTCCGAACCGCCTCACGTCCCGGTCTCCACGGAACCGCCGCTGCCGGGCACACGCTCAAAGCCGTGGTCGGGCGCTGGTCTCCGACCCCGACGCTCGAGTACCAGTGGTTGCTCGACGGCAAGCCGATCAGAGGCGCGACCCGACCGATCATCGCCGTCGTCGGCGCCTATGTGGACAGGCGCATCAGCCTTCGCGTCACCGCCAGGCGCAGCGGCTACGTGACGCGCGAGACGGTCTCAGACGCCGTCGTGATCAGGCGCGGCTCGATCAGCGGGCCGGCTCCGCGGATCAGGGGCGACGCCCGGGTCGGGGAGACGCTGCACGTCATACGCGGCGACTGGGAGCCGCAGCCCGAGTTCAGCTACCGCTGGCTGGTCAACGGCCGGCCCGTCGAGGGCCGCAGTACAGGGATCGCCTACAAGGTCAGGCCGCAGGATCGCGGCAAGCGCATCAGCGTCGAGGTGACCGGCCGCAGCCACGGCTACGCGTCCACAGCCCGGGCCTCGGCATCAACACCGCGGGTGCGCGCATGACGCGCAGACCGCTCAACCAGATCGAATCCGACCGCACTGACCCCGAGGAGCACCCGCAGATGCCAGAGAACACGACCACCCGCCCGTCCGCCCGCAGCTCGGCAGCTGCCGCACGGGCAGGCTCGTCCAGGGTGCTGCGCGCTGCGATCACCGCGTTGCTGGTCATGCTCGCCGCGCTGGCGCTGACCGCCGGCGGGGCCGGTGCCGCAACCCGCGTGCGCCCGGCCACGGGCGCGAGCGGCAGCGTCTGCGGCTCGCTGAGCGTGTCCGATGCCTCGGGCGACGCCGGCACACCGAGCGATCCCTGCCTGATCAGCTCGGACGCGGACCTCGACGCGATGCTTGCCGCGATCAACGCGGACACCGGCCACGGCGGCGCATCGATGCTCTCCTACGAGCTCACCACGAACCTCGACTACGCCCAGGACAGCTCGAACACCACCAACGCGGCCACCGCCAACTGGAGCGGCATCGACTGGTTCGGCGGCACGTTCGACGGCGACGGCTACACGATCAGCAACATCAAGTACGCCGCCGACAGCGCGACCACCGCGATCCCGGGAACGGATGCGTCCGGCAGCGACCTCGGCTTCTTCCGCGTGCTCAACGACGCCACCGTCGAGAACCTGACGCTCGCGAACGTGAACGTCTCGACGACGGTCTCGAACATCTCGGCCGGCGGCGTCGCGGTCGCAAGCTTCGACTCGACCGTCACCGGGGTTTCGCTAGCCACCCCCGCGATCTCCGCCACCGGAGGCGGCGGCAACAGCTTCGTCGGCGGGATGGTCGGCGTTGCCTACGCCAACGCGTTTGCCGATGACGGTTCGACGACCTCAGACGGTGGCTCGTCGACCTTCACCGATGACTCGGTGGCCGGCGGGTCGATCTCCGACGCCAACCGCACCGGCGGCATCGCCGGCATCGCCACCGGGCCCACCACGGTCGCCGATGACTACGTCGACACGACGTTGACCAACACGGTGCACCCGGTCGACGGCACCGGCGGACAGACAGGCTTCTCCTACTACACGATCGGTGGCCTGGTCGGGGCGGTCGGCGTGACCTACACCACGTCCGGCGGCTCGCAGGCGGCAGGGGTCGCGATGACCGACGACGTGATCGCCGGAACGATCAAGGGCAGCGCGTCGGGGCAGCGCTCGCACAGCAACGGCACCAACTACGCGTCGGCGACCGTCGGCTGGGCGACCAACGGGAGCTACACCGGGACCGGGGCGGCGTGGACCGCCAGCAACTGGTCGACGTCGAACGACCTGGTCAGCTCGGCGATCGCCTTCACCAACGAGACCGGATCGGGGCTCGCGGGTGCCGATGGCACGAGCGTGTCACCGGCCACGCTGGCAACCGAGTCGAACTACGACGGCACGACCAGCGGACTGACGGATCCCACGACCGGCTCCACCTACGACGACCTCGGCTGGAACTTCGGGACGCCCAACCCGGGTGGCTGGGGGTGGACCGGCTCTGTGGGCTCGGGTACGCCGGCCGTCGATGTCAACGCCGGCCTGACGGTCAGCAATCCGACGATCCTCGTGCCGGCGGGCAGCGAGCCGAGTGCGGCCACGCTGATCACCGACGCCGGCGCGACCGTCACGAGCGGGACCGTCACGATCGACACGAGCGCCGTGATGTGGGCGACGACCGGGAGCTATCCGGCGACACTCGGCGCCGTCGGCGCGATCGCCGCGCCGCTGCAGGTGACGGTCGTGGTCTACGCCCCGGGCACCGTGATCCTGACCGATCCGAGCGTCACGCTGGCGGTGAGCGCGACGACTCCGAGCGAGTCCACCGTGCTGGCGGACCTCGGGGCGACACTGCCACCGGGAGCGAGCGGACCGCTGACGGTCGACCTGACCGGCTCGCTTGCCGGCGACCAGGCGGTGCAGTGGGGGCAGTCGGGCAGCTACACCGTGACCGTCAGCGACAGCGACGCGGCCGACGGCCTGACGCCGTCAACCGCGACGATCGTGATCACCGGACAGCCGGTCGCAAACGTCGCCAACTCAACCGTCTACTTCAACGTCAGCGCGCCGCCGACGGCGACGACGGTGCTGGCAGCGGCGGATCCGAGTCTCGAGGACTCGCTGGGCAACCCGATCACGGGAACGTTCAGCGCGACACTCTCGACCTCGCCGATCACGGCCCCCGGCGACTACACCGCAGCCGTGACCGGCACCGACGGCAACGGGATCGCGAGCGATCCGGTTACGGTCGACGTCGTCGTGAGCGACGCGGCGATCAGCGTGGCCAACGACCCAGCGGTGATCCAGGCCACCAGCACCGCGCTGTCGTCGGCGGCGGCCGCGAGCGCGCTCGGGGCGACCGTCACCGACGGCGCGGGCCAGCCCACCGTCGATTTGACCGGGGCGATCGCGGGCGACCAGGCGGTGGACTTCGATCAGCCCGGCGAGTACCTGGTGACCGTCGGTGACTCCGATGCCGACGACGTCGCCGCCGCGGTCACCGCGCGGATCGAGGTTGTGCCGGTGTCGGTCGTGACCGTGCCGCAGCCGACCGTCTACTTCAGCACGAGCAATCCCCCGACCTCGGCATCGATCCTGAGTGCCTCGGGTGCCGAGATCACCGACGGAGACGGCAACCGGGTCTCCGGCACGCTGTCCGTGAGCCTGCCGAGTGGCTGCGCCACCACGCAGGGCAGTTGCACCGCGACCATCACCGGCACCGACCTCTACGGCTTCGCGGTCGGCCCGGTGCCGGTCACCGTCAATGTGTCCGCGGCCGCGGTTTCGGTCACGAACACCACCGCGACCTTCACGGCCACGGGATCGGCGCCGTCGCAGGCGGCGCTGATCGACGCCCTCGGTGCCACCGTCACCGGCAGCACGAGCGGCGGTGCCCCGGTCGTCGATAGCTCCGCGGTCGACTGGAGCGTGCCCGGAACCTACGCCGTCACCGTCAGCGATGGCGACGTCGACGACGCCGCCAACACGGTCACCGCGTCGATCCGGGTCGTTCCCGTCCCGGTCCTCACGCTCCCGGAGACGACGGTCTATCTCCCGGTCAACGCCGCTGATCCGCTGCCCGCAGGAACGCTTCTGGCCAACGCCGGCGCGCTCCTCACCGACGGTCAGGGCAACGCGATCGACGGCACCCTGTCGGCCGACACCTCCGCGGTGAACGGCACCGTCGCGGGGACATATCAGGCGACGATCACCGGGACCGACGAGTACGGGTTCAAGTCGGCTCCCGTGACCGTCACGGTTGTGATGTACCTCTCCGCGCAGCCGGCCGGCAGCGTCTCGATCACGGGCACCGCGGCGGCCGGGGGGACATTGACCGCAAATCTGTCCGGTTGGGCGGGACTGGCGGCACCTGCCTATCAGTGGATCCTGAACGGGCTTCCGATTCCGGGAGCGACGTCTGCCACCTATGCGGTCACGCCGGCCGACGCCGGAGGCAGCATCGCGGTCGAGGTCAGTGAGGCGCCGGAGTGGTACAACTACGCGTCCGCCACCTCGGATGCGGTGACGGTCGCCGCGCTCCCGCCGGGAACCACGACCTCTCCGGCCGCGACCACCACGACCGCCGCAACGACCACCGTCGCAGCGCCGAGTCCGGCGGCCACCGTCAAACCCGCGGCGCCAAAGTGGACGCCGGCGAAGGATGTGCTGAAGGCCGGAGTGAGGTCGGTGACGATCATCGAGCCGTCCGGCCTGAAGTCGGGCACGATCCTGACGGTCGAGGTCACCGAAGCCGGCGTCAAGGGCGCGAGCAGCGCTCGGATCAGGACCGCCAAGGTCAGGGTCGGCAAGACCGATGGCCGCAACGGCTACTCGTACAAGACCGGCAAGCTGCCGGTCGGCACAACGACGCTGCGGTTCTACAAGAAGGTCGGCAAGCGCCTGGTGCTGGTGCGGACCGAGGTCGTGAAGGTCTCAAGGAAGAAGTAGCGGCGCGCCTGGAAGGCGGGCGTGCCGTGACAGCGGCACGCCCGCCGCCGTCGATTGGGTGAGGGTTCCTGATCCGTGTGACGTTCATCTCACGCCGCGTGCGGAAGATGCGCGCATGCACTTCTCTCACGTACATACGCGCGTCGCGAACCACCGTCTGAGTGGCCTCGCCGTCGCGCTCATCTTGTCCCTCCTGCTGCTGGGCCTGCTCAGCGGTCGGGCATGGGCAGTCACCCCCACCTATTGCTCGACCGGTACCACCCAGTGGCAGGGCGGCAGCGGCGATTGGGGAAGCGGCAGCTGGAGCAACGGCAATCCATCGGCGCAATGCGACACCGTGATCAACGGAAACGTCACGGTCACCTTCACGACGCAGAGCGATCACTACGGCAACGAGGACACCGCGAACACCGACGGCCTGACCTTGAGCGGCGGGGCGACGGTCGTCGTTCAGGGCGAGTCTGACGGCGTCATCGGCAACTGGTACAACGCGACCACGCTCAATGTGGGCGCCGACGGCCTCACGATCAACCAGGGCTCGACGCTCGATATCGAGGCGTCGAACGCCACCCAGACGCCGCCGGCGGGGACGCCGCCGATCGGCGGTTCCGCAAACGTCAACGTCGATAGCGGGGCGAGCGGCCCCGCCAACGTCAACAACAACGGCGCGATCGTGGCATCGACGAACGATTCGGCCTGGGGTGAGTCGTTCAACGTCGGTGGGACCATCGCGAACATCGGCAGCGTCACCGATAAGTCGGGTCTGCTGACGCTGCAGGGTCAGGGCAACACCGCGTATCTCTTCAACAACAGTGGCACCTTCACCGTCGACTCGGGCGCGTCTGTGACGATGCTCGCCGGCGACGGTTCGGCGTTCACCAACGCCGGCAACGTCTCCAATCAGGGGAGCTTCACGCTCCAGGGAACGATGCATTGGAACCAGAATGCCGGCAGCACCAGCGGCAACCCGATCGAGCTGACCGGCGGCGAGGTACTCGTCGACGCAGCGGGCGCGGGCGCCTTCGAGGTCATCGACGGCTGTGGCGGTGGGGCGCTCACGGGCACCGTTCCGCAGGGACAGACCGTCACCGTGCAGGGCGCAACACAGGGCTGCTCAGGGAACCTGGGTCAGCAATCGGTGATGACGCTCGGGACCGGCTCGAATCCGCCGCCGGTCGTCAATCACGGCACGATCGTGCTCAACGCGTCGGGCTCGGGCAAGACCAGCGGTGGCAGCGCTCAGATCCAGGGTGCAGAGCTCGACAACTACGGCACGTTCGACTCGACCATCACCGACTCGAACTTCACGACGACGCTCTCGACGCCGCTCGTCAACGAGGCCGGCGGAACGGTCAACGTGACCGGCGGTCAGCTGTATCAGACCGGCGGCACCCCGACGACCAACAATGGAACGGTCAACGTCGGCCCTGGGTCGACCTGGCTGGTGCAGGGCGGTTCGTTCACCAACTCGGGCAGGCTCGGGCTGCAGGTCGCCGGCGCGACCAGCTTCGGCAACTTCAACCTGACC
>DATASU010000017.1:0-26923 GCA_036269095.1 Solirubrobacteraceae bacterium | reverse complement strand
CAGGGCCTGGTCGAACGATGCCCCGTATACGAGGACGTGCGATGGCGGGATGTCACATTCCCGCGGGCCGTGTCGTCCTTCAGTCGGAGACTCGGATGACACGACGAACCTCGACGAAATCACAAAGCCGTTCACCAGCGGAGAGAAGCTGCTGTCTCGCCGATGCGGTCGTTGGCGAACGTCCCCAGGCGCTGGTCGGGTTGGACCTGACAACCGTCTCGCCACCTGAGCTCGGACCTGGCGATGTGCTCGTCGCCGTCCCTGCTGCCGCGTTCACGCCTGGCGAGCTCGACGTTTCGGCAGCCGCCGATGCAATCAACGCTGAAGAGCGCGGGCTGGTCCACGGCGAGCTCGTCCTCCGGCAGACAGATACCTGCCCACTCCGGGTGACCTATGGCAACCGCTAGCCTGCTTACGGTGACCGATCTTCGTCGGCTGCGCTACTTCTTGGCGGTAGCACAGGAGCGGAACTTCACTCGCGCGGCCGAGCGTCTGCACATAGCTCAGCCGGCCCTGAGTCGCCAGGTCAAGCTGCTCGAGCAGGAATTGGGCGTCGAACTGCTGCATCGGACCACGCACGACTTTGAGCTCACGGACGCCGGAACCTTTCTGGTCGAACGTGGGCCGACGCTGCTCAGCGCCGCAGAGGAGTTGTGGCGGAGTGTGCGTACCTACGGCGCCGGCGAGCGGGGCGAGGTCATCGTGGCCTACAGCGCCAGCACCAGCTACGAGACAGCGCCGCTTCTCCTCAAGGAAGTGGTCGAACGGCTACCGGGGATAGCTCTCAACACAGCATTGAAATCTCTCAGCGAGATCATCGCCGGGGTCGCCGACGGTTCATTCGATGTTGGGTTGGTCCGTTGTGCTCCGCAGGCGACAAACATCGAAGCACGCATCGTCCGATTAGAGCGTCAGGGGGTTCTGCTGCGTCGCGATCACCGGCTTGCGACCAGCTCCTGTGTGCCACTCACGGAGCTAGCGCATGAGATTCTGCTACTGCATTCCCGTGAGGCGAACCCCGGTCACTACGACGCCGTCGTCGATGCCTGCACCGCGCAGGGATTTCACCCAAAGATCCTGCTACGCACCATTAGCTTCGATCTCGCACATAGCCCGGTGGTGGACGGCCAGGGCATCGCCATTATGGGCGAATCCTCACAGTCGGGTCTGTCCGACGATCTGGTCTGGCTCCCACTGTCGCCAGACATTGCGTTCGACGTGAGCCTGCTCACTCGACGCCACCGACATTCGCCCGCAGTGGAGCGGCTGCTCGCCGCGGCTGGCGAGATCGCTGTCGAGCTGGAGTGGCTCTGAAGTCCTCTGCCTGAGTACCCAGGTCATACCTGCGGGCGCTCAAGACATGCCGGACTGGTCTTTCACATCGAATGCATCCGCGCCTAGCGTGCTCGCAGACGAAATGTTGCAACCGGACAAGGACAGAACTCGGACGCTTTGCCTAGCAGCGGCTCATACAAGCCGGTCGGGATGCATGTTGCGCGCCGAGGCAGCTGTTCAGACCAACTCTGAACCATTCCTATCAGTCAGTAAGGGAGCATTTGCAATGACAGAAGCAACCTACAACAAGGCGGTGTTGCGTCAGTACGTCGTGGCCCTACAAGCTCAAGACGAGCACATGATTAGCCGGTTCTTCGCGGAGGACGCAACGTGGACCCTGCGTGGCGGGGACCTACCGATCTCGGGAACCTGGAGCGGTCGCGACCGGATCATGAGCGAGTTCTTCGCCGTGGCGATGGCGAATTACCAGCCTGGCTCGATCACAATCGAAGTCACGGCGATCACTGCAGAGGACGATCGAGTCGTCCTTCAATGGACGAGTCGTGCGCTCACCGCAAACGGGCGGCCGTATGAAAACGGCTGCATCGGAGTTTTCACCATGCGTGACGGCAAGATTCAGGAGGTCCGCGAGTACATGGACACGTTGTACTTGCGCGACGCCATCTCCGATCTGACTGCGGTGGCCGCATGAAGCCAATCGCCGTAGCCACTGTTGTGGACCAGGATGTTGAGACCGTTTACGACTTTCTCGACCTGCTCAGCGCACACGAGAAATTCACCGATCACATGCTGGCTGAGTGGCGGCTCTCGGGGCCGGAGCGAGGTGTGGGGGCAAAGGTCGCAGTCGTCGCGACACTCGGCGGCAAGCGCGATCCAGTCGATATCGAGGTTGTGGAGGCCGAACGGCCAACACGGATCGTCGAGCGAAACGTGAGCGCTGGGGGCCGCCGTGTCGCCTACGGCACCTACCAGTTGGCTCCGGGCTCGCAGGGCAGCACGAGAATCACCTTCAGCTACGCGCTAGCCGCGGCTCCGTTCAGCGAGCGACTCCTGTCTCCGGTGATCAGGGCCGTTATGCGGCGAACACTGAAAGTGACCATGCGCCGCCTTCGCGACGAGCTTGCCCACCCAGGCCAGACCATCGTAGGGCCGCGCCCACCGGAGGAAGCAGCGTCATCGGCTTCGAGTACGAGATGAGCTACTTCGAGACCATCGACGGACCGATCGGATCGACTCACGGCTCGCCACCCGAGCGGCTCTGCTGGCAGGTGAAGGATGCGACACTACACGGCCCTCGGATTACCGCAAGGCTTGCCGCGCCTGGGCTGGACTGGGTCAGGGTCGACCCCGACGGAACGCGGCGCCCTGATCTTCGAGCCCAACTGCGGACCGACGACGGTGCGTTGGTCCTGCTGCACTACGAAGTGGCGGTGATCCGGGCCAGCGAGCGCTTCGAAGAAGCTCTGGCAAACGGGGAGCCGACCGACTTCGATGAGCAATACATGCGCATGGCTCCGGTGTTCGAGGTAGGCGCGTCGCGATACTGGTGGCTGACTCAGAGCCTCTTTCTTGGACGCGGCCGGATGCACGGCCCGCGTGCGATCGAGTATGAGATCTACCGGATCGCTTGAGGCGAGATGGGGACTCGAACGGCGGTTGTTGTCGGTGCCGGGGTTGGTGGGTTGGCCACTGCCATCGCACTCGCTCAACGGAATTGGAACGTGCAGGTCCTCGAACGCAACTCCTCGGAGACGGAGTTGGGGACGGGCCTGTCGCTGTGGCCAAACGCGCTAACGGCACTCGGGGAGCTTGGTCTTGCTTCCCGTGTGGAAAGCGTCTCGCTCGCAGAGCGCTCAGCAGGAATCCGAAACCCGTCGGGACGGTGGCTTGCCCGCACCGATCTCGAACAGGTCTTGGCGTCGTTCGGTGCACTGATGATGATTCGTCGAGCCGATCTGCTTGGGGCGTTGGCCAACGCCGTTCCGACAGATTCGATTCGGCGCGGCATGGACGTTCTAGAGGCGAAACCGGAGGGCGAGGTGGTGGATCGTGACGGTGTTCGCAAGGCTGATCTGATCGTCGGCGCCGACGGCATCCGGAGCGCGGTGCGTCGCAGCGTCTGGCCAGAGGTTCCCTCGCCCCGGTACGCCGGCTATACCGCCTGGCGGCTGATCTCCGACCTCGGTCGAACCGTCACCGAAGGCGGTGAGACGTGGGGTCGTGGCCTCCGCTTCGGCCTTGCGCCGCTGCCGGATGGCCGTGTGTACGCATTCGCGGTCGCCAACGCGCCGAAGGGAACTCGTGGATCGGCGGGGGAACTGGCCGAGCTCCAGAAGCGGTTTGCCGGGTGGCACCAACCGATTGCCGAGGTTCTGGATGGCGCCGAAGAGCGATCGATCTTGCGAAGCGACGTAGAAGAGCTTCCCCGATTGCACACCTACACGCGTGGGAGGGTGGCGCTGGTCGGCGATGCGGCACACGCCATGACCCCGAACCTCGGACAGGGGGCCTGTCAGGCGCTGGAGGATGCCGTCACCCTCGCCGTGATGCTGGACCGCCATCGCGATGTCCCAGCCGCTCTGCTTGCCTACGACGCGGCGTGTCGCCCGCGCACGCAATACATCGCGCAGCTCTCGCGTCGCATCGGCAGGGTTGCGCAGTGGCAGGCTCGTCCCGCAGTAGTGCTGCGCAGCACCCTGCTGGCACTCGCGCCACGTGATACGCAGCTGCGATCCCTGGCCCCGGTGCTCGCGTGGACCCCGCCGGGCCCATCAGGAAGCGTCACGTGAGTCATGCACCTAGGAACCAATCCGGAACGCTGCTCGGAATGAATAGCCAACCCCAGACCGCGACAGCCGAGGAGTTCGACCGGTTGCGGCCATACCTCCTTCGCGTGGCCTACAGCCACCTCGGAAGCGTCAGTGAGGCGGAGGACGTTGTCCAAGATGCTTGGTTGCGTCTGACAGGTGCGCGGGGGGAAGTCATCCGCGACCTGCGCGCCTGGCTGACGACCGTCGTGAGTCGCCTTGCGGTAGACGCACTCACTTCAGCGCGGGCGCGAAGAGAGCAGTACGTTGGACCATGGCTGCCAGAACCGCTCGTCGAACACAGTCCGATCGACGGTGATCCTGCCGTGCGGACCGAAATGGACGAATCGGTGAGCATGGCGCTCCTCGTGGTCCTCGAATCACTGAGTCCTGCCGAGCGTAGTTCGTTCCTGTTGCACGACGTCTTCGGCTATCCCTTCGACGAGGTTTCGGAGATAGTCGGGAGGACGCCTGCAGCAACTCGCCAACTCGCCTCACGGGCGCGTCGCGCAGTCGCGGACCGCCGTCCGCGCAAACCGGCGCACATAGACGAACAACGCAAGGTAGTCACTGCTTTTGCAGAGGCCGTGGAGGGTGGCGATCTTGTCTCACTAATGAAACTTCTCGATCCTGCTGTCTGTTTCCGTAGCGACGGTGGCGGCACGGTCAACGCTGCCCGTCGGCCGTTCGGAGGCGCGGCCCGTGTCGCTCAGATCTTCACGGCGCTCGCACGCCATTTCGGTGACCGCCTTCTGACTGCGCCGCTACTCGTAAACGGTGACCCCGGACTATGCCTGAAAACCGGCAATTCCCCGGGCATCGTGGCGTTCACCCTCGACGACGGTCTTATTACAGAGATCAATGTCGTGCGCAACCCCGACAAGCTGAGACGCGCCGTGTTCACCGCTCGCGGCCTGTCGGCGGAGCGTCCCTGATCGAGGTTAGACCGGACGTCCGTCACTGCGACCGATGTCCACACAGCGCTGCGGTGCGCGCCGATGTCACATCGCTCCCTGCTGCGTCGTCCTCTTGGCGAGAAGGCGACCCAGACAGGAGGTCTCAAATGAGTAACGCAATACCGGCCGATCGACTACAGCTCTCGGAAAGCGCGACCAGGCAATACGGGGCGATGTTGAACCTTTCAGCGTCGGTCGAGATCGATGAAGTGTTACGTGCACTGATTGATGTGCGCGTGTCACAGCTCAACGGCTGTGCGTTCTGTCTGGACATGCATTGGCGTGATGCGCGCGCCGCAGGATTGTCCGAAGAACGGCTGTACATGCTCGACGCGTGGCGGGAGAGCACGTTGTACGACGAGCGTGAGCAGACGGCACTTGATCTGTGCGAGGCGGTCACGATGATCACCGAAGGACACGTTCCCGAGCACACCTGGGAGCGCGCGCAAGCCGCTTTCTCCGAGCGCGAATTGGGTCAGCTGATCTTTGCGATAACCGTGATCAACGCTTGGAACCGTCTTTTGATCACCGCTCGAGCCAAGCCAGGCCACTACACGCCGGGGCAGTTTTCCGGCCCGCAGGCGGTCGGACGGTGATGCGGTCGGAGATACCAGAACAAGGAGGCGATGTGACGACGCTCGTAGTTATCCACGAAGTTGAGGACGTAGAGGCGTGGCTCGCATCATCCAGACGAGATGAGCTCTTCGCGCCACTCGGGATGACGGCCCGAGCTTTCCGTGATCCCGCAGGATCGAATTGGGTCGCACTGATCGCCGAGGCTCCAGATGTCGACGAGTGGCACCGCGTGCGTGGCACGGACGAGGCCATAGAAGCGATGCTGCTCGATGGCCTTCGGCTTGAGACCATCGTGGAACTCGTCGAGGCGGAGTGATCGCACCCTCTTGTCGCGGGCGACAAGTCGACGGGCCGGATCGTGACGTGATCCCTCGCGCGGTCTCCAATGACGTCGTGGCGAATGTTGGCCTGGCCGCTGAGGACGACATCGGCCTGGCTGAACGCGCGAAAGTCCTCCGTTCTGGGGGACTTTCGCAATGATGGGCACGGGTGGTTTCGAACCACCGACCTCTCGCGTGTGAAGCGAGCGCTCTCCCGCTGAGCTACGCGCCCTGGGTCCAGGCGAGGACTTTAGCGGGAGCATGCCTGGGGCGCTGGCGCGTCAGCGGCCCTGCTCCGGGCGGTGAGGTGCTGACGGGTGACGTCCCGCCGTCCAGGGTGAACAATGCCGTCTCATGGGAGAAGTGGGAGAAGCGCAACTGATCATTGCCGGTCTCGGCCCGCGCGATGCGGATGAGACGGAGCGATGGATTGACGCGGCGTCGGCCTGGCTGACGAGTGGCGAGCTCGCGCGCGCCGAGCTCCGAGAGCGGGGCGCGCGTGCGCGGCACATGGTCGGGCGCGCGGTGCTGCGGGTGCTTGCCGCCGAAGCGCTCGGCGCAGCTCGGCCCCAGGAGGTCACGGTCGCTGAAACAGCCGATGGCAAGCCGTTCCTTCCCGATTCACCCGACGTCCGGATCAGCGTCGCGCACTCGGAGACCGTCGTCGTGGTCGCGGCCTGCCGGCAGGCGGATATCGGTGTTGATGTCGACTCGCTCGGCCATGTCACGCCGAACGTCCACCGACTTGCCGCACGGGTACTGGCTGGAGACGAATTCGCACGGCTGGCCGAGATGGAGCCTGCGGCCGCCGGTGTCGAGTTCATGCGGCACTGGATCGTCAAGGAGGCAGTGGGCAAAGCCCTTGGCACCGGCTACGTGCCGGCGCTGCGCGGTGCGGAGTTGGAACCCGAACCGCCGGGTGATACGGCGCCCGGTCTCGACGGTGGGTCGACACGCCTGGGACTCCGGCTCAAGTCGGTATGGGCGGGACCTCCAGCTGAGGACTGGACGCTCCACGCTCTCAACATCCCGGGAGCCGACGAACTGATTGTGGTCGCGATCGCCGCGCCCCGAGTGGCATTGGCGCCGCCGCTGCTAATTACCGCCGCGGTGCTTCAGGCGGGCGGATTCGCTCCGCGCTTTTAGTTATCCCGGTTTCGGGTAGACGAGCCGACAGGTGTGTCGGTCCGTTGCAAGGGCCAGCTCGGAACGAAGGAGAGAGGGAGATGTCGGTTAGAAAGGGACGGAGCGCCCTGCTCGGAGCGCTGGTGGTGCTTGCAGCTGCCGTCTTTGCCGCGGGCGCGCAGGCGACGACCACGGCCAAGGTCACCTTGGACCAGGGCGCCGGGACCCAGGCCGGTGCGTTCCAGAATCTGGGGATGGACATCAAGTTCACCAATTCGTCCGGTGATACGCCCGACGCGATGACGATCACCCTCCCGCCTGGGCTGCTCGCCAACTCGTCGATCAACGGCGGGCAGTGCCTGCAGGAAGTGGACCTCTCCGACGACAACTGCCAGGTGGGTAGCGGCACTGTCACCGCCTACCCGCTGGACTCGATCATCCCGCTCGCGACCAGCGTCACGTTTGACCTCGTCAAGCCCCCGGCGCCGGGCGACCTGGCCGGGCTGGCGGTGAACATGGGCGGAACCCAGATCGGCACCACCGGCGACATCAAGGTTCGTCCCTCCGGGGACCCGAGCGGCGTCGGCCTGAGCATCGTGCTGGCGCTCCCCAACGACCTCGATGGCATCCCGATCCAGATCGGCGAGATCAACAGCACGTTCGACAGTCTCCGCTACCCCGCGACCTGTCCGTCGACCCCGCAGAACGTCGCGATCAGCGTCAATTCATACAACGCGACCTCGTCGACAAGCAGCACCACGGCCCCGCTGAGCGTCACCGGCTGCGCGTCGCTGCCCTACGCGCCCAAGGCCGCGGTCTCGGCTGTCAAGGACTCGTCTGACCGCGTCGTTGCCGTCACCAGCACGGTGACCCAGGCCGCCGACGAGTCGCCGACCAAGAACCTGTCGCTGTCCTTCCCCGACGCGACGCTCGGCGTGAACCTGGCGGCGATCAAGCTGCTGTGCGCCAACCCGCCGGCCGGCTGCACGCCGGTGGGCACGGCAACGGCGACGTCGCCGCTGTACCCGACCGCGCTGACCGCGAATGCCTACCTGACCGGCACCGCGCTCGGGCCCCAACTCGAGCTGATCTTCCCGGCGCCGTTCCCCCTGAAGCTGATCGGCACGGTCGCGCTGACCACCAAGAACGCGGTGTTCACGGGCCTTCCGGACATCCCGTTGACGGGCCTGCGGCTGGTACTCAACGGCGGCGCCGAGGGCATGTTCCTGACCAACTGCAACCCCGGCAACGGCGTGGCGGACGCATCTTCGACCGACCAGAACGGCGACAAGACCGCCTCGGCCACGGTCGCCTACGACATCAGCGGCTGCCCGGCCTCGTCCTACACCGGGCGCACCAGCAAGAACCCGGCCGCGCCCAACGCGGTGCCGACGCTGTCGGCGATCACGACGCCATCGCTGGCCGCCTTCAAGTCCGGGCACCCGTCGCTGAGCTTCAAGGTCAGCGTCCCCAAGAAGGCCTCGAAGCTCAAGCAGCTGAGCGTCAAGCTCACCCCCGGCATCAGCTTCGTCAGCCACCGGGTCGGCAAGAAGACCAAGATCACGGGCGTGGCGCTGACCGGCGCCAAGATCAAGTCGCTCGCGATCTCCCACGGCCGGCTGGTGATCAAGCTGCGCAAGGCCGTGACCTCGTTCCGCGTGAAGCTCACGACCGTGCTGCACGAGAGCGGCGCGTTGATCGCGGATGCGTCGAAGGGCAAGAAGGTGAGCCTGCATCTGTCGCTGATCGCCCGCAACACCCGCAACAAGAACCACACGATCCGCAGGAAGCTGAGCATCTGACCGCAGCACCTCCTCTCGGCAACTGCCGCGCCGGAAACCCCCGGCGCGGCGGTTGATCGAACAGTCGATCAGGCCGGCCCTTTACGCTTCAGTGTCAGCTGAACACGCCGATAAGGCTTTGAAGGGCCGGCCCCGATGTCTTCAACACAGCAGCTCGACAGCCCGGACGAGAGCGTCCTCGATGCGGCCCAGATAGGGGCCGTTCTTTCTGACGCACGCACCGGCTTCCGCGAGAGCCCCGCGGGAACGCTCGCGGTCGCGATTCGCTGCAACCAGCGGGCCGGCGCGCTGGGCGAGCCGACGCTCGTGGCCCGCGCGCTGGCACTCGAGGGTCACGTGGCACTGCATCGCGGGGACATCCGCAGCGGCCTCGCGCTCGCGCTCGAGGGCGAGCGGGTGCTCGGCGCCCGCGACGACTGCCCCACGGCCCAGGCCGAGGTCGCCGCACTCCGCGCCCAGGTGAGCTTCTTCACCGGCGCCTACTCACACGCGCTGGCCAGCGCCGAGCGCGCGATCGAGTACGCCGACGCCAGCAATGACATCGACATGCGCATCTTCGCCCGTCGCGCCGCCTTCATCGTGTTCGGCAACGTCACCGTGCGCGAGCTCGACAAGCGCCTCGACGAGCTGCTCGACCTCACTGTCGAGGCGGGCGCGACGTGGGAGCAGGCGATCACCTACAACGACATCGCCTGCTACCGCGAGGCCACCGGCGACGGCGACGCCCGCGTCGCGATCGAGCGTGCGTTCGCGCTGGCGAGCATGATCCGCCCCAACCGTTTCGCGCTCGCGGTGATCCATTCGACGCGCGCCGACATCGAGCTGACCGCGGGCAATCCCGCGGCGGCGCTGGTCGACGCGGAGCGCTCGCTCGAGCTGCTCGCCGAGGGCAACCCGCCCAACCCATACGTGCTCGGCGCCAGCGTACGCGCGCAGGTGGTCGCGCGGATGGCGCTGGGCGAGTACGACGGTGCCCAGGCGGCCGGCGAGTCGGCCCTCAACTGGCTCGGCGAGCGCATGCCGCACACCCGCAGCACGATCCTGGCCGCGGTCGCCGAGGCGCTGCGCGAGGCCGGCCGGCTCGAGGAGGCCTACGAGGCGCTGTCGCGCTCGGCCGCGCTCGAGCGCCAGGCCTTCACCGAGATCTCCGAGCTGCAGCTGAGCCTCGAGCGTGCGGTGCTGCAGGCCCGCCTGGCCCGCAACGAGACCGACGCGCTGGCGATCAAGAACCGCGAGCTGGCCGAGGCACACACCCAGCTCGAGAGCCGCACCCAGCAGCTCGAGGAGCTGCAGGAGCAGCTGCGCGACCAGGCCGAGCGCGATTACCTCACCGGGCTTCACAACCGCCGCTACCTCGCGCGCGAGCTGGCGGCGCCCTCGGCGGACAACGTCGGCCCGCTCAGCGTCGCGGTCGTCGACCTCGATCACTTCAAGCAGATCAACGACCGCCACGGCCACAGCATCGGCGATCAGGTGCTGGTGCGCGCCGCGCAGCTGCTCACCAAGGTGCTGCGCGCCTCCGACATCGTCGTGCGCAGTGGTGGCGAGGAGTTCCTCGTGCTGATGCCGCGCACCGACGCCAATGCCGCGGCCGCCGGCTGCGACCGCATCCGCCTCGCGATCCGCGAGGAGCCGTGGGAGGAAATCGCCCCCGGACTGACGCTGACCACCAGCGTCGGCCTCGCGACCGCCGAGAACGCCGGCGACCTCGAGGCGCTCGTGAAGCTCGCCGACAAGCGCCTCTACGACGCCAAGAGCTCCGGTCGCGACTGCGTCGTGGCTGCTTAGAGCATTGGGGACGGCCCGCTGGCCGTCCCCTCACTTACCTTGGGCGGCGTCCGGGCGCGGCTGCTTCTTACCGGGGTTGAACAGCCCCTTGGGGTCGAGCGCCCGCTTGATCGTCTCGTGCGCAGCGACCGCCGCATCGGACCATTGCCCGAGCAGCTGCCCGCGCTTGAGCAGTCCGAGCCCGTGCTCACCGCTGACGCTGCCACCGAGTTCGCGTGCGAGCTCGAACAGATCTGACGCGGCGGCATCGGCGCGCTGCTTCTGAGCGGCGTCACCCGGGTCGTAGAGGAAGCTCGAGTGCAGGTTGCCGTCACCGGCGTGGCCCCACGACGTCGCCTCGATCCCGTGGCGCCGCCCGATCTCCAGCGTGCGCTCGATCGCCTCGCCGAGACGGTCGAGCGGCACCGCGATGTCCTCGGAGAGCTTCTCGCCGCGCGCCGCGCGGACTCCGATCGAGACGCCGCCACGCCAGCGCCAGACCTCGCGCGGGTCGTGCACCGCGGCGTCGCGGCCGAGCGCCTCGAGCAGCGCGTCGCGCTCGTGCTCGGACTCGGCCTCACAGATCACGATGAACTCCGGCGCGGCGCCGTCGAGAA
Source organism: Solirubrobacteraceae bacterium (assembly GCA_036269095.1). Taxonomy (GTDB): domain Bacteria; phylum Actinomycetota; class Thermoleophilia; order Solirubrobacterales; family Solirubrobacteraceae; genus Palsa-465. The sequence continues at coordinate 15,657 of DATASU010000017.1, read as the reverse complement.
ACGGGGGAGGGGCGTGGCGGATGCAGCTGCCCTGCAGGTACTCGAGCGTCGCCGGCACCACACCCGAGGCGAGCGCCGCCTCGATCGCCTCGACGCCGGCACTGATCGAGTCATAGCCGGCCACGATCGGGATCGTCAGCTGCGGCGCGGGCACGAACCGCAGCCAGGCGGCGGTGATGATCCCGAGCGTGCCCTCGCTGCCGATCAGCAGCCCGCGCAGGTCATACCCGGCCGCGTCCTTGCGCAGCGGCCCGCCGAAGCGCACGAGCTCGCCGGGCGCGATCACCGCCTCGACGCCGGTCACCCAGCGCGACGTCACCCCGTACTTGAACGCGTGCGGTCCGCCGGCGTTGGTTGCGAGGTTGCCACCGATCTGGGACTGCTCGGCCGCGCCCGGGTCGGGCGGGAACAGCAGGCCGTTCTCACGCGCGAGCCGCTGCACGGTCGCGGTCGTCGCCCCGGCCTCGACCTCCATCCGCCACAGCAGCGGATCGAACGAGCGCACGCGTGCGAGCCGCCCGAGTGAGATCGCGATGCATGGGTCGTCCAGCGGGACGACCCCACCCGCAAAGCCGGTCATCCCCCCGACCGGCACGATCGCGACGTCGTTGGCGTACGCCCAGGCGACGAGCTCGCGCAGCTCGTCCGCGTTCCCGGGGCGCGCGAGCACGGGCGCGACGCCGCTCAGGCCGCTGGCGTCCGCGATGCGCACGTCGCGCTCGACGTGCGCGTCTCCGACTATCTGCGCGACAGCGTCCACTGCTTCATTCTCCACGCCTTGACTTCCGTATATGGAAGTCAAGGCGCGAAGAAGGACTCAGAGGCGGACCAGGTTCTCGCCGCTCGACCCGCGGGTGATCCCGCGCAGGTCGACGAACAGCGCCGCGTCGCGGGCGATCTGCCGGTGATCGATGTCGGGGTGGGCGGTCACGAGCACGACCGCGTCGGCGCCGTCGAGCGCCGCCGCTAGTGGCGTGCTCTGCAGCCCCTGCTTGCGCAGCTCGGGGACGAACGGGTCGTGGTAGACGAGCTCGGCGCCGCGCGTGCGCAGCACGTCGATGATCCGCAGCGCCGGGGATTCGCGGATGTCGCCGATGCCGCCCTTGTAGGCGACACCGAGGATCGCGATCTTCGAGCCCTTGATCGGCTTGGAGAGGTCGTTGAGCGCGTGCTCGATGCGCTCGACGCAGTAATACGGCATCTGCTGGTTGATCTTGCCCGCCAGCTCGATGAACTCGGTCGACATCTGGAACTCGCGCGCGCGCCAGGTCAGATAGAACGGGTCGACCGGCAGGCAGTGCCCGCCCATCCCCGGCCCCGGCTCGAAGCGCATAAAGCCGTAGGGCTTGGTGCTGGCCGCGTCGACGACCTCCCAGATATCGATACCCATGCGCTCCGACAGGATCGCGAGCTCGTTCATCAGCGCGATGTTGACCGATCGGAAGATGTTCTCAAGCAGCTTCGTCATCTCCGCCGCCTCCGGCGTCGACACACGCTGAATGTGCTCGCAGACACGGCCATAGAGCTCGGCCGCACGCTCGGTGCAGGCATCGGTGATCCCGCCGATCACCTTCGGCGTGTTCGACAGCGTGTAGTCGGTGCGCCCCGGATCGACGCGCTCGGGAGAGAACGCGACGTTGAGATTCTCACCGACCTTCAACGACGAGTTGAGCTCGATCGCCGGCACCAGCAACTCACGCGTGGTACCGGGATAGGTGGTCGACTCGAGCACCACCAGCTGGCCCTCCTGCACAACATGCGATAGCGCCTCGGCCGACGCCTCCAGCGGACCGAGGTCCGGTTCGCGGTTGCTGTTCAGCGGCGTCGGGACGCAGACGATGATCGCCTCCGTGCGCGCCAGCGGCGAGTAATGCGTGCTCGCGTGGATCTTGTCCAGCACCGCGCGCAACTGCTCAGAGGGAATGTCCTCGATGTAGGACTCGCCGGCGATCAACGAATCGACCTTGCGCTGATCGACATCGACCGCGATCACTTCCTCGCCGGCCTCCGCAAACGCGACGACCAGCGGCAAACCCACATATCCGAGACCTACGACACCTATAGCCATAGGGCGAGAGTATCGGCAGCGCGCGCCCGAGCTGGATCTCTGCAACCAGCCCTACGTGTTTGGCGCCGAGGCTCTAGCATCAGAGGCGGATCGTGCTAGGCGGGGCGCTAGCGGTGCCCTGTAACTCGCAATCCGCTCCAGCGAGGCTGAATTCCCTTCCGAGGGGTGGACGTCCGCGGACAGCATCCTGCGTGTGGCGGTGATGGTCTGGTCCCAAAGCGATGGAGGCCCGTGAACCAGGTCAGGTCCGGAAGGAAGCAGCCTTAAGCGGTCCCCTCCAGGCGCATAGGGGGTGCCAGATCGGAGTCACCCACAGGACCGCCCCGTGAACCGACACCACGAAACAGGGTGCACGATCCATTTACGCCCGCGGGGCTGGTCCCGGGGCTCCAGCGGGAGCCCCGGAACGCGAACCTATGCGGCCGCGAATTGCGGCGAGAGCTGGGCCAGACGCAGCTGGTTGCCGGACGGGTCACGCAGGCCGCAGTCGCGGCCGTAGGGCATGTCGGTCGGTGCCGAGGTGAACTCGACGCCGGCGGCGCTCAGCCGGCTGTAGTCGGCATCGACGTCGTCGGTCGTCAGGAACACGGTCCCGGCAAAGCCCTTGGCCATCAGCGAGCGGACCTGCTGGGCGGTCTCTGCGTCCATCACCGGCGGGCCCGGGATCGCCATCAGCACGACCGAGAAGTCGTCCTGTCCGGCGGGCCCGACGGTCAGCCAGCGGAACCCGCCGAGCTCGGGCATCGTGACATCGCTGCGTACCTCCCAGCCGAGCTTGCCGACATAGAAGTCGAGTGCCTCGGCCTGGTCGTGGACCCACAGCTGTGCGTTCTGTACGTGCATCATCCGTTCCTTTCGAGCGGTTGTTGCCCGGGAAGCTATTGCGCCGCCGGCGCTCGGTCTTCTCGGTTTGTGCTGTGTTCGGGGCGGCCGTACTGGCGCAGGTAACAGGCGGGAACGATCGCCTGCTCCGCGGCCGGCGGGTAGCTCGCGCGGTACTCGGTCGGCGTCTTGCCGAAGTGCAGCCCGAAGCTGGTGGTGAACGAGCCAAGGCCGACGAGCCCGACGTCGAGGCAGATCTCGCCGACGGCGCGGTCGGTGTTGCGCAGCAGTGCCGCGGCGCGTTCGAGCCGGCGCGTCCTCAGGTACGCCTTCGGCGACTCGCCGAAGGTGCGACTGAACTCGCGGCTGAAATGTGCGCGCGACAGTCCCGCCGCCGCGGCCATCTCATTGACGCCGATCTGCTCGGCGTAGTGGGCGTCGGCGAAGTCCCGCGCGCGCAGCAGATGCCTCTCGGACGGGATCGACGCCATCGATCGAGCCTACCCGCGGAGTGCGGCGGGCGGGGTTCGAGTGCCGAGCTTTTGCGGGTATGCGGGCGAGAAGCCGGGTACCTGCGACTTAGGGGCCGGGTGGACCACCGGCGTCCCCATCGCACAGTTTCTCGCTCCCGTCAGGAGACCGCATGACCGACAAGCCACCAGCAACGACGACCGACGCGGGAGCCCGTGTCGCCAGTGACGAATACTCGCTGACGGTCGGGCCCGATGGTCCGATCGTGCTTCAGGATCAGTACCTGATCGAGCAGATGGCGACGTTCAATCGCGAGCGGATCGCGGAGCGCCAGCCGCACGCGAAGGGCTCGGGCGCGTACGGCGTGTTCGAGACCACTCACGACGTCAGCCAATACACCGCCGCGGGCCTGTTCCAGCCGGGCACGAGCACCGAGATGCTGGCTCGCTTCTCGACCGTCGCGGGTGAGAGCGGCAGCCCCGACACCTGGCGTGATCCGCGCGGCTTCGCGCTGAAGTTCTACACGCCCGAGGGCAACTACGACATGGTCGGCAACAACACGCCGATCTTCTTCGTCCGTGACCCGATGAAGTTCCAGCACTTCATCCGCAGCCAGAAGCGGCGGGCCGACAACGGCCTGCGCGATCACGATATGCAGTGGGACTTCTGGACGCTCTCACCGGAGTCGGCGCACATGGTCACCTGGCTGATGGGCGACCGTGGGATCCCCAAGACCTACCGCCACATGAACGGCTACTCGAGCCACACCTACATGTGGGTCAACGCCGGCGGCGACCGCTTCTGGATCAAGTACCACTTCAAGACGGATCAGGGGATTGACTTCCTCACTCAGGATCGGGCGGACGAGATGGCCGGCCAGAACCCGGACTACCACCGCCAGGATCTGTTCGAGGCGATCCGCGATGGCGACTTCCCGAGCTGGACGCTGCATGTGCAGGTGATGCCGTTCGAGCAGGCGAAGAGCTACCGCTTCAACCCGTTCGATCTCACCAAGGTCTGGCCTCACGGCGACTATCCGCTGATCGAGGTCGGGAGGATGACGCTCAACCGCAACGTGACCGACTTCCACACGGAGATCGAGCAGGCGGCGTTCGAACCCAACAACCTCGTTCGCGGGATCGGACTGAGCCCCGACAAGATGCTGATGGCACGTGGCTTCGCGTATGCGGACGCCCATCGTGCGCGGCTCGGCGTCAACTACAAGCAGATCCCGGTGAACTCACCGCAGACCGCGGTCCACAGCTACAGCAAGGACGGCGCGATGCGGACCGTCAATGTCACCGATCCCGTGTATGCCCCGAACTCGTACGGGGGACCGGCGGCCGACCCGTCCCAGACCGACGCGGCGGGGCTGTGGGCCGCGGACGGTGAGATGGTGAGGTCCGCCTACACGCCGCGGGCCGACGACGACGACTTCACGCAGGCCGGAACTCAGGTGCGCGACGTGCTCGACGATGCCGCGCGTCAGCGGCTGGTCTCGAACATCGCCGGGCACCTGCTCGACGGCGTCTCGGACAAGGTCCTCGCACGCGCGATCGAGTACTGGAGGAACGTCGATCCGGGCCTCGGTGAGAACGTGCAGAACGCGGTCCGATCGGAGAATTCCTGAACCGGATCGCGCTCGGGCGCGACCGCACCTACCCCAAGCACACCCAAGGAGAGTGACTCGACATGGCACGAACAAGACTCGACAAGGACCTGGCGGCACGACTCCACGCGAGCGGCGTCAAGTCACGGACGGCCGAGCTGATCGCCGGTGCCACCGACGGGCGCCGCAAGCCCGCCAAACAGGTCCGCGCGATCGTCAAGGAGCTGCGCAAGGTGCTCGCGGAGGTCGAGGATCGCGCCACCGGCGGACCAGCCAAGCGCAGCGCCGCCGCCAAGAAGGCCGCGCGCACGCGCAAGCAGAACGCCGCGAAGCGCAGCGCCGGCGCGAAGAAGGGCGCGCGCACCAAGGCGAAGGCGAAGTCTGCGGCATAGCCGGGCGCCAGTGCGCCCGGCCATGCCGCAGAGCGCGGTCAGCGGCGGCGAAAGTCGGCGCTCAGCGACGGCGTCCCGAAGTACCACATGTTGTCGGCGACGTTGATCGTGGTGCCCGGCGGGACGATCTCATCGATGCGGTCGAGCACGTCCGCGGACAGCTCGATCCCGTCGGCTTCGAGGTAGCCGTCGAGGTGCTCCATGGTGCGCGGGCCGATGATCGTCGAGGTCACCGCCGGGTGGCGGACGGCGAACGCGACGGCCATCTGGACCAGCGTGAGCCCCGACTCGTCGGCGAGCGCGCCGAGCGCGTCGGCGGCTTCGAGCTTGGCCGCGTTTGCGGGATTGGTCGCGTCGTAGGCTCCGGGGAAGCGGTGCCCGCGGGCTGCTGAGCCGGGGCCGGTGACGCTCCTGCCCTTGCGGTACTTGCCCGACAGCCAGCCGCCGGCGACGGGGCTGTAGCTCATCACGCCGATCCCGTAGCGCATGCAGGTCGGCAGCACGTCGTGCTCGATCGCGCGCGTCAGCATCGAGTACGGAGGCTGCTCGGTGCGAAAGCGCCCGTGCCCGCGCCGCTCGGAGGTCCACTGCGCTTCGACGATCTGCGATGCCGGAACCTTCGAGGTTCCGAACGAGCGCACCTTGCCGGCTCGCACGAGGTCGGTCATCGCCGCGAGCGTCTCGTCGATGTCGGTGTTCGGATCGGGGACACCGACCTGGTAGAGGTCGATCCAGTCGGTCTGCAGCCGGCGCAGTGAGGCCTCGACGGCCTCGGTGAGCCAGCGTCGTGACGCGCCGCGCTTGTTCGGGTCATCACCGAGGAACTGGACGCCGGTCTTAACGCCGAGGATCACGCCGTCGCGGCGGCCGCCGGCCAGCGCCTTGCCGAGGATCAGCTCGGATTCGCCGCCCGAGTAGCCATCGGCGGTGTCGATGAAATTGATCCCGGCGTCGAGCGCCTTGTGGATGATGCGGGTTGTGTCGTCGTGGTCGTCGTTGCCGAAGGCGCCGAACATCATTGCGCCCAGGCACAGCTGACTGACCGAGACGCCGGTGCGTCCCAGGGGGCGGTATTCCATGAGTTGCTCCTTGATCGGCCGCGGACGGGGTTCGCGGCGGTTCAGGTAAAGTCCGTTGGGTGAAACGGAGAGGGTGTCCGGTAGACCTTAGCGGATAGCCTCTCCACTTATCAATCGGATGACATCTCCAGCGCCTCAGCCACCGCCTCGCCGAGCCGACGCCGAACGCAACCGCGAGCGGATCCTGACGGCCGCCCGGGCCGCGTTCGCCGAGTCCGATGGCGAGGTTTCGATGGCCGAGATCTCACGGCGCGCCGGGGTTGGGATGGCGACGCTCTATCGCAACTTCTCAAGCCGGCAGGAGCTGCTCGAGGCGCTCTACATGGATGAGGTCGACGCGGTCTGCCGGGCCGCCGAGACGGTCACGGGCGACACCGCGGCCGAGGTGTTCATGGCCTGGCTGCGCCGGTTCTTCGTGTACTTCACGAGCAAGCGCCACGTTGCGGCCGAGCTGATCGAGCAGTCGGGCAGCGACAACCCGGTGTTCGGGGCCGGACGCCCGCGGGTGATCGCGGCAGGCCTGCCGCTGCTCGTTGCCGCGCAGGACGCGCACGAGCTGCGAGCCGATCTCACGCTCGATCAGATCGTCGACATGATCGCCGCGATCGCCAAGATCCCGGGGGACCCTCGCTACCTCGAGCCGATCCTCGACGCGACGCTCGATGGCCTGCGGCGACAGCCCGCGGACGTCGCTTGACCGGCGTAGGCTTGAGCGATGTCCGCTGATACGCCGGAGGAACTCGAGGCGCTGAGGGCCGCCGGTCGGGTCGTCGCCGCGGCGATCGCGGCGATGCGTGCGCAGGTTCGTCCCGGTGTGACCACCGCCGAGCTCGACGAGATCAGCGCGCGCGTGTTCGCGCGGGCCGGTGCGCGCTCGGGCCCCCAGCTGGACTACGGATTTCCGGGAACGAGCTGCATCAGCGTCAACGACGAGGCGGTGCACGGGATACCCGGCGAGCGCCTGCTCGCGGACGGTGACCTCGTCAAGCTCGATGTGACCGCCGAGCTCGACGGCTTCTATGCGGACGCATGTGTCTCGGTAGCGGTTGGCAGCGCGTCGAGCGCGACCAGGCAACTCGTGGGTGCGAGCGAGCAGGCGCTCGAGCTGGCGTTGGCGGTTGCGCGCGCCGGAGTTCCGCTCAATGAGATCGGGCGCGCGGTCGAGTCGACCGTCACGCGCGCGGGCTACTCGGTCTGCATGGACCTCGCCGGTCACGGGATCGGCCGCCAGATCCACGAGCAGCCCGACGTCCTCAACTTCCACCATCCGAGCTTCGGTCAGCCGCTGACCGCGGGCCTGGTGATCACGATCGAGCCGATCATCGCCGCCGGTGACGGCACGGTTGAGGAGGCCGGCGACGGCTGGACGCTGCGGACGCGCGACGGCTCCCGCTCGGCTCATACCGAGCACACGATCGTGATCACCGACGCTGCACCGATCGTTCTGACCGCCTGAGAACCTCCTCGTCAGGCTGACCGGTTCAGGTCTCGGTTCGGGCGTGCGGCGGCCAGTCGTCCGATGACCAGTCGGGCCAGTGATCGGGCGACCAGTCGCCCTGCGGATCGGTCGTCTGCCCGACCTCGATCAGATGGCCATCGGGATCGCGGATGTAGCAGCGGATCTCATACGCGTGCTGCTTTGGCGGCGTCAGGAAGTTGGCGCCCCTCGCGCTCCACTGCTCGTACACGGCGTGGATGTCCCGGACGCGGATGTTGAGGAAGGCGCTGGTGCGGTCCGGGTCCGGTGGTGTCTCGAGCGTCACCGTCGGCTTGTCGTCGGTCGGTCCACCGCCGACGTTGATGATGATCCAGCTGTTTGCCAGCTGGACATAGGTGACGTCGCCTGAGAACGCGAGTCTGCCGCCGAGCACGTCCGTGTAGAAGCCCCGTGAGCGCTCGACGTCGTCGGAGACGATGAAGTGCGCGAGCACGATTCCCTCCGGCGGGGCTGGGAGTTCAGCCATGTCCTGCTCCAGTCGTTTGCGTTTGGACACAAGATCCGAGCCGGCTACTGACGCATCGAGCCTAGCGGCCGCCCGAAGACGCCACCGGTGGTCGTAGGGTGGTGCCCGTCGTGGGCCGCTACGAGAGCTTCTTCACCGCCAGCGCCGGGGCCTCGGCCGCGATCCTCGGCCTGCTGGTCGTGGCCGGGATCACCCGGCGCTGAGCTGCGCCACACCCTGAGCCGCGCCTGACGACGGCGCGTCGGGCCCACGGGAGATACGATCCCGGGGATGTTCGGATCCCCGCAGCGGCGTCTGCTCTGGGTGCGCATCCTGATCCCGCTGATGTTGATCATCGGTGTCACGTCGGCGATCGGCGGCGTCTGGCCGACGACGGTCGGCATGGCATTCCTGATCGTCACCCAGCTGCTCGTGTACCGCAGAGCCAAGGAAGAGATCGAGGCCCGGGACTGAGAGTCCGACTGGTTGTCGGCGTCAACGCCGGCGACCGCATGGGCATGTAGTAGAAACGGAGCGATGAGAAGTCGCGCAGTCGTCGTGCCGTGGGTGCTTGCGCTGATCGTCAGTGTCGTCGTCGTGGACATCCTGTTCTTCGACCACCAGTTCCTGGCGCGGCTGCTGGCCAACATCGGGATCGTGCTGTTGTTCGTCGCGACCTATCTGAGGTTCGCGAAGCGTCCGTAGGGATCTCACCCACCCCGCGCACCCCAACCCGAAAACCGACTAGCGATCAGCTGATCGCGGTCACGCGACGAAGGCCGTCATCCGGATCGAGACCAGGATGCCTGGGATCTCCGCGCCCAGCTTGGCGGCGTAACGCGCCGGCCGCGGATCGGAGAACCAGTTCGCATACTCCTCGTTCATGCCAGGGAAGTCGGCCGGGTCGGTGAGCAGGACGCCCACCTCGACGACATCCTCGAGCGTGGCTCCCACCGCGCGCAGAACGGCTTCGCAGTTCGTGAGCGCCTGGCGCGTCTGCTCCTGGATCGTCGGACCGGCCGGCCTGCCGGTCTCCGCGTCGACGCCGACCAGACCGGAAACGTAAACGTGCTGGCCGGCCTTGATCGCCTGGCTGTAGAGGGGCGACGCCGGCGCCGCGGACGTGCTGATGGCTTCACGCATGTCGCAACGCTACTCGGCGCGCATGGCCGTCTGCGAAAACGACTCCGCGGAAGCGCGCGCCTGAACGCTTGTGCGCGATATCAAACAGCGACGAGCCTGACGCGGTCGCTCGGGCGCGGCGCCGGCGGCGTGCGGACCGCGCTACTTCGGCGGCGCCGTCGACTCCCTGACCACCAGGCTCGTCGCCAGGTCGAAGCGCTGGTTGACGGGCGTGTCGGGGTTATCGCTCATGCGGATCAGCATCCGCGCGGCGGTCTCGGCCATCTCGGTCAGCGGCTGGCGGATCGTGGTCAGCGGCGGCCCGACCCAGCGCGCGATCCGCAGGTCGTCGTAGCCGACGACCGAGAGGTCGTCGGGGATCCGCACGCCGCGCGGGCGCGCGGCCTCATAGACGCCGAGCGCCTGCAGGTCACTGCCGGCGAAGATCGCCGTCGGCGGCTCATCGAGGTCGAGCAGCTGCGAGGCGGCGCGGCGGCCGCCGGCCACATGGAAGTCGCCGGCGAGCAGCAGCTCGGGCTCGAACGCGACACCGGCACGTTCCAGCGCCGACCTGTAGCCGTCGACGCGTGCGACCGAGCAGAGCATGTCCTCGGGGCCGCTGATCATCCCGATCCGCCGATGCCCGAGTGCCAGCAGGTGCTGGGCGGCGGCGAAGCCGCCGGCCCAGTTGGCCGAGCCGATCGAGGCGACATCGGGCTCCGGCTCGTCGGCCGGATCGACGACGACGAAGTTGACTCCGCGGCTGCGCAGCTTGTGCTTCTCCTCCGGCGCGAGGTCGGAGAACACCAGGATCACACCGACCGGGCGGCGGCGCAGCACGCCGTCGATCCAGGCGTGACCGGGGCTGTGGCGGTCACCGCTCTCGGTCAGGATCAGGCTGATCCCGGCCTCGCGGGTGACGCGCTCGACGCCGCGGATGATCTCGATCGACCACTCGCTCTCGAGCTCGTGGAACACCAGCTCGACCATCCGTGCGCTCGAATTCCCCGCCCCCGAGGCGCGCCGCAGGTAGCCGTAGCCGGCGAGCAGCTGCTCGACACGGGCCCGCGTCGCAGCCGAGACGTCGGCGCGGCCATTGAGAACTTTCGAAACGGTTGCGAGAGAAACGCCGGCCTCTCCGGCGATGTCGGCGAGCGTGATCCGCCGCTCCCGAGTTACCTCGGACTTCGGCTTAGTGCTGGGGTTCTTGGTGCTGGACATAGTTGTTGGCGCTGCTCAATCGAATCTTCGCAGTTGGGAGCTTGACAGCCGAAGCGGCGGCTCGCTAGCCTCGCCCCGGCGACGTGCTTTTCGGTAAGTATGTCGAAACTTTCGGAGAGGAGAGGGTTCCAGATGGTCAAGTCCCGCAATTGGTTGCGGCGTGGCGCTGCGACTACCGCGATGCTTGCGGCCGGCACGGCGATCGCCGTGAGTGCCGGCGCGAGTAGCGCAAAGACGGTGGGCTCGGCGGCGTCGGGCCGCCCCGCCGGCAAGATCAACGTCCTGGTCTACGGCGACGCACAGAACAGTGCTGAGCAGTACGCCGTGGCCGCCTACAACAAGACCCCCGAGGGGCACAAGGTCAAGGCCGTCCTTTCGACGATCGCCGGCCAGTACTACCAGGCCAAGCTCCAGACGATCATGAGCTCGAGCAAGGCGCCCGACGTCTTCTTCAACTGGGGTGGCGGCTCGATCGCGCAGTTCCAGAAGGCCGGTCTGCTGCTCTCGCTGAACAGCTTCTTCAAGTCGAATCCGAAGCTGAAGTCGAGCTTCCTGCCCTCGATCCTGAAGGCGGCGGCGATCGGCGGCCAGTACTACGGCATCCCGATGCGCGGTACGCAGCCGGTGATGCTGTTCTACAACAAGTCGCTCCTGAGCCAGGACGGCGTTCCGGTCCCGAAGACCTGGAGCCAGCTCGTCAGCGACGTCTCGACGCTGAAGTCCAAGGGCGTACAGACGCCGATCGCGCTCGGTGGCAAGAGCCAGTGGCCGACACTGATGTGGTTCGAGTACCTCTATGACCGCGTCGCCGGCCCGAGCCTCGTGACCGATGCGCTCGCCGGTCAGAAGGCCGTGTGGAACTCGGCCGCGAGCAAGAAGGCGCTCAGTGACATCGCTCAGCTGGTCAACGCCGGCGCCTTCGGCCAGTCGAAGAGCTGGGACTCGGTCAACTTCGGCAGCGAGCCGTCGAGTGCCGACCTCGTCGTCAACGGGGTGTCGGCCTTCGAGCTGATGGGGTCGTGGGACTACTCGACGATCCAGAGCGACGGCTCGACCGCGACCGGCACCGCGCCGGCCAACGGTCCCGGAGCCGCGTTCGTGGCTGCCGGCAAGCTCGGATACACGGCGTTCCCGTCGGTCCCGGGCGGCAAGGGCAACCTCGCCGACCTGGCCGGCAACACCGAGAACTACTACTCGGTGCTGGCGAAGACCCGCTACCCGGACGCTGTCGCTGACTTCCTGAAGGTCATGTACAGCTCATCGTTCGTCAAGAAGGAGTTGGCGCTCGGCAACCTCACCACCACCAAGAACACGCCGAGCCTGATCAGCGGGGCTACCGCTCCGTACCTCAAGTGGCAGTACCAGCTGGTCAACAAGGCCCCCGCCTTCCAGCTGTCGTGGGATCAGGCCTACCCGCAGACGGATTCGAACTCGATCCACACTGCGGTGGCGAACTACTTCGACAATCTCAACCAGTCCCAGTACATCTCGGCGATGCAGAAGCTCCAGCCGGCGTCGTAGTAGTAGTAGTTAGGTTCTGAGGAACTCAAAACACATGACCATGCTCACGGAAGATCGTGGGCTGGCCAGGAGCAAGAGCTCGGGCGGCGTGAAGGTCGGCCGCCCGAGCTTTCTCTGGTCGCTGCCTGCCGTCGTCTACTTCGCGCTGTTCGCGCTGCTGCCGCTGGGCGTCGTCGCGTGGCTGTCATTCACGAAGTGGAACGGCATCGGAGCGCCGCACTGGATCGGGACCGCCAACTGGAAGTCGATCTTCCAGGATCCGGTGATGATCAAGAGCTTCAAGATCACCGCGATCCTGACGGTGCTCGGAGTTGTCACGCAAACACCGGTGAGCATGCTTATCGGCGTCTGGGCGGCCGGCTATCAGAAGAACCGCGCAATTCTGTCGGCGCTCTACTTCGTGCCGCTGCTGATGTCGGCGGCCGCGATCGCGATCGTCTGGTTCTCACTGCTCAACCCGTACTTCGGGCTGCCCCACGAGCTGCACTTCGTCTTCGGCGGCTCACTGTTCAACCACGGCTACCTGTTCAGCAGCCAGCCGGCCGCGATCGGGGTGCTGACGTTCGTCGGGATGTGGCAGTGGACGCCGTTCCACACGCTCATCTACCAGGGCGGCGCCCGCGCGATCCCCGAGGTGCTCTACCAGGCCGCGGCGATCGACGGCGCCGGGCGCTACCGGCAGTTCTTCCACATCACCCTGCCGCAGTTGCGCAACACGATGGTGACCTCGATCGTGCTGATGGTCGTCGGCGGTCTCACGACCTTCGACTCGATCCTGATCCTGACCCAGGGCGGTCCCGGCACGGCGACCACCTCGACCTCGTACTACATGTACGTACAGGGGTTCTCGGACTTCAACTTCGGCCCGGCAAGCGTGATCGCGGTGCTGCTGGTGGTCGTCACCACGCTGGTCTCGATCGCGCTCGTACGCGCGACCGGATGGGACAAGATGCGCAGCACCCAGGAGGGCTTGTGAGCGCGGCTCGGCAACGCCCCAACTGGGCTGCCGGCGTGCTCAGCACGCTGTGGCTGCTGGTCGTCCTGGCGCCGGTCTACGTGCTGCTCAAGGCGGCGTTCCAGACCCAGGCGGCGTACTCCGCGCACGGACCGCTGTCGGCGCCATCGGACCTGACGCTCAGCAACTTCTCGCTGGTCTTCCACAGCGGCTTCCTGCGCTTCTTCCTGAACACCGCCGTCATCACCGTCGCGGTCGTCGTGATCGTGCTGGTGGTGGTTCCGCCGGCCGCCTACGCGATCGTGCGCAACCGCAGCCGCACCGTCAGCTTCGTATTTCGCGTGTTCCTGCTCGGCCTCGCGGTCCCGATCTCGGCGGTGATCGTCCCGACCTTCTACATCATGAACAAGGTCAACCTGTACGACACGCTGCCGGCGGTGATCCTGCCGACGGCGGCGTTCAGCGTGCCGCTCTCGACGATCATCCTGACCGGCGCGATGCGCGACATCACGACCGACCTGTTCGAGGCGATGGCGCTCGACGGCGCATCGTCCTGGGGCACGTTCCGCAACCTGGTGCTGCCGTTGTCTCGCGGCGGGATCGCGACGATCCTCGTGTTCTCGGCGCTCAACGCCTGGAACGGGTTCCTGTTTCCCCTGATCCTGACCCAGTCGACCAGCTCCCGCGTGTTCACGCTCGGTCTCTTCGACTTCTCGTCGACGAGCGGCATCGACGCGCCGGCGGTGTGCGCGGCTGTCGTGCTCTCGATCATCCCGATCCTGCTCGTCTATCTATTCGCCCGCCGCTGGTTGATCCGCGGCCTGATGGGCGTGGGAGGTAAGTGATGGCTGTCGATCCTGCGCAACAGGGCGACGCTGGGGGAGAAATCCGGTCCCTCGACGGATTTCTCCCCCAGGGTCAGCCGCCGCCGTGGCACGACGTCACGCTCAGCCCCGACCAGCGCGTCGAGGCGCTGATCGCGGCGATGACCCTGCGCGAGAAGCTCTCGCAGCTCTACGCCGTGTGGGTCGGCGTCTCGCCCGCCGGCGACGGCGACGTCGCGCCGTTCCAGCACGAGCTCACCGACGGCATCGACTTCGACGAGGCGATCAAGGACGGCCTCGGGCAGCTGACGCGGCCGTTCGGCTCGGCACCGGTCGACCCCGCCGTCGGCCTGATCTCACTGGTGCGCACGCAGCGCCGGATCGCGCAGGCCAACCGCTTCGCGATCCCCGCCGTCGCCCACGAGGAGTGCCTCGCCGGCTTCACCGCCTGGGGTGCGACCGCCTACCCGGTGCCGCTGTCCTGGGGCGCGACCTTCAATCCCGAGCTGATCCGCGAGATGGGTGAGCGCATCGGCGCGAGCATGCGCGCGGTCGGCGTGCACCAGGGGCTCGCACCGGTGCTCGATGTCACCCGCGACCCGCGCTGGGGCCGCACCGAGGAGACGATCGGCGAGGACCCCTACCTCGTCGGCACGATCGCCTGCGCCTACATCCGCGGCCTCGAGGGCGCCGGCATCATCGCCACGCTCAAGCACTTCATCGGCTACTCGGCCTCGCGTGCCGCGCGCAACCTCGCACCCGTCTCGATCGGCCCGCGCGAGTTCGCCGACGTCATGGGGCTGCCGTTCGAGATGGCGATCCGCGAGTCCGGCGTGCGCAGCGTGATGAGCGCCTACAACGACATCGACGGCGTGCCCGCGGCCGCCAGCCACGAGCTGCTGACCGGCCTGCTGCGCGACACCTGGGGCTTCACCGGGACCGTCGTCAGCGACTACTTCGGCATCACCTTCCTGCGCACGCTGCACGGCATTGCCGCGACCGACGGCGAGGCGGCAGCAGCCGCGCTCAGCGCCGGCGTCGATGTCGAGCTGCCGACCGTCAGCGCCTACAGCGAGCCGCTCGCCGCCGCGGTCGAGGCCGGCCGCGTCGACCCGTCGCTGGTCGACACCGCGCTGCGTCGCGTGCTGCTGCAGAAGCTCGCGCTCGGCCTGCTCGACCCCGACTGGGACCCGCTGCCCGCCGGCTTCAGCGAGGCCGACCTCGACGACCCCGAGGCGCTGCGCGGCCGCATCACGCTCGACAGCGAGGCCGACCGCGCGCTCGCCCGCAGCGTCGCCGAGCAGTCGGTCGTACTGCTCAAGAACGACGGCACGCTGCCGCTGACCGCGACCGCCGGCAGGCGGATCCTCGTCGTCGGTCCGACCGCCGACGACAGCCTCACGCTGCTCGGCTGTTACTCGTTCCCCGGCCACGTCGGCTCGATGCACCCCGATCTGCCGATCGGGATCGAGATCCCGACGATCCTCGAGGGCATCCGCGCCGAGTTCGCCGACGCCGAGATCAGCCACCTGCAGGGCGTCACGATCGACGGCGAGGACGACTCCGGGATCCCCGCGGCGCTGGCCGCCGCGCGCGACGCCGACCTCGTGCTGGCGCTGCTCGGCGACCG